>NZ_CP072597.1:4892500-5235000 GCF_018847975.1 Lysobacter sp. K5869
CGATGTAGGCGTCGGCCTTCTCGAACAGCTTCATCCGGCCGGTGCGGATCAGCACGATGTCGCCGCGCTGCAGTTCCAGCTTCTGCTTGGCCAGCGCCTCGCGCAGGTCCTGGCGGGTGATGCGGTACTGATCGGGCAGCATGTCCACGCCCTTGGCCGCGGCGATGTCGAGCAGCACCCCGCGCGCGATCAGCGGCGGGAATTTCTCGATGCCGGCCTTGCTCCAGCCGCGGTCGCCGACGTGCTTGTCGGCCTCGAACCCGTTCCAGATGCGCCCGCCGATGCCGAAGTGGTTGAGCGCGTCGATGTGCGTGCCGGTGTGGCTGTACATCGAGAACGCGGTGCCGGTGTAGCTGGTGTGGGCGTTCATCGCCGCGCCGACCTGCATCGGGTCGTCGATCTGGGTGCCGCGCGGGGTGTGGGTCATCCAGAACTGGAAGTGCGGATCGCCCGCGGCCTGCCAGCTCGGCATGCCGATGAAGTATTCGGTGGCCAAGTCGTAGACCTTGCCGCCGCGCAGGCGGCCGAGCACGGCCGCGGTGGACTGCTCGGTGATCAGGTTCAAGCGGCCGATCTGGTCGTCCGGGCCCCAGGGGCTGCGGCCGACTTCGGCGGCGCCGGCGGGAGCGGCCAGCGCCAGCGCCAAGGCGGCGCCGGCGAGGGTGTGTGCGAGTTTCATCGAAGTCTCCATGCGTTCGCGCCGTGGCGGCGCGGTTCGGTCTGTGTGGGGCGGCGCCGAAGCGGCCGCGTGGACACAGCTTGAGCGCGGCGCGGCGGCGGAAACAGCCGCGCCGGGTGCAGGGACTATTCGCTGGGCGTCAGCAATCGATGGCGGGCCGGACTACGCGAGGCGAAGGCGTCGCTGTCAATCGTCGGCGCCCAAGGCCGCGGGCAACTCCGCCGCGAGGAAATCGACGAACGCGCGCAGCTTGGCCGGCAAGTGGCGGCCGGTGGCGTACACCGCATGCACGTGGCGCGGCGGTTGGCGATGCTGCGGCAGCAGTTCGCGCAAACGCCCGTCGGCGATCGCGGGCGCCGCCACGAACGCCGGCAGGCTGCCGACGCCGTGGCCGTCGATCAGCAGATCGCGCAGCAACAAACTGTTGTTGGCCGCGACCCGCGGCGCCGGCAGGGTGAACTCGCGCTCGCCGTCGGCGCCGCGCAGCTGCCATGCGCGCGGCGATTCGGACAGGCTGTAACCGAGCAAGGCATGGCCGCACAGTTCCTGCGGTTCGCGCGGTTCGCCGTGGCGTTGCAGGTAGGAAGGCGCGGCGCACAGCAGTTGTTCGACCCGTCCCAGCCGGCGCGCGATCAGGCTCGAATCCTCCAACTCCGCGCGCAGCCGCACCGCCACGTCGAAGCCCTCGCCGACCAAGTCGACGACGCGATCGTCCAGCGCGAGATCCAGACGCAGATGCGGATGCGCGCGCAAAAACCGGCTCAGCAACGGCGACAGCACGCACAGGCCGAACGACAGCGGCGCGTTGACCCGCAACAGCCCGTCGATCCGCTCGGAGCCTTCGCGCACGCGCCGCTCCAGCGCGTCGATCTCGTCGAGCAAGCGCACGCACTCGGCGAAGTACAGCCGCCCGCCGTCGGTGAGGCTCATGCTGCGCGTGGTGCGCTGGAGCAGCACCGTGTCCAGCCGCGCTTCGAGCTGGCGCACCTGCTTGCTCAAGCCGGCGGCCGACAAGGCCAGATCGTCGGCGGCGCGGGCGAAGCTGCCGAGCTCGACCACGCGGCGAAAGCTGCGCATCAGCGCGAGTTGATCCATGCGGTGGCCGCCATCGTGCGTTCGGGGCGGCCATGATGCCGCCGCCGGCGCTCAGCGGCCAGCGCGCGGATCGCGCGTCCCGCCGCGCGGCGGGACGCTCAGCCCGCCGCGCCTTCCAATACGCCGAGACGGCGCGGCAGCGCGGCCGGCGCGCTCGGCGCGATCTCGGCCGCAATCGCCAGCGCGGCCGGCGCCGGCGCCGCGGCGAAGCGATGCCGCTCCAGCCAGGCCTGGAACATCAGCACGTTCCACAAATGGGTATGCCACTTGCGCTCGCCGGCCTGGAATTCGTTCCACACCGTGCGGATCGCGCGCGGGTCGAAGTGGCCTTCGCGGCGCAGGCGCGATTCGTCCAGCAAGGCCTCGGCCCACTCGCGCAGCGGCCCGCGCAGCCAGCGCGAAACCGGCGCGCCGAAGCCGGTCTTGGGGCGGTAGATCAGCTTGTTCGGCAGGTAGCGTTCGAGCAGGCGCTTGAGCACGTATTTCTGTTCGCCGCGATGGTGCTTGAGCGCGGTCGGCAGCGACCAGGCGAATTCGATCACGCTGCGGTCCAGCAGCGGCGAGCGCGTCTCCAGACCGCAGGCGCTGCCGGCGCGGTCGATCTTGGTGAGGATGCCGTTGGGCAGGTCCATGCGGAAATCGAGGTATTGCACGCGGTCGGCGGCGTCGCCGACCGGCAGGTGGCCGTCGCGGTCGCGGAACAGCGTCGCCGGCTCGCAGGCGCCGGGCACCGCGGCGGCCGGGTCGCGCCAGCGCGACACCCGTTGCAGGTAGTGGTCTTCGACCCGCTGCGCGCCGAGCTCGGCCCACAGCGCGCGCACGCCGCCCAGGCGCGCGCGCTCGGCCTCGCCGCCGCTGCGGCGCGGCGCCAGCCGGCGCAGCGACGCCGGCACGCGTTCGTTCCAGCGCGCGTTGCGCACCGCGCGGCAATACGCGGAATGGCCGAAGAACAGTTCGTCGCCGCCGTCGCCGGTCAGCGCGATGGGGCTGCGCCGCGCCACCAGTTCGCTGGCGATCAGGGTCGGCACCTGCGAGGAATCGGCGAAGGGCTCGCACCACACGTCCGGCAAGCGGTCGATCGCTTCCAGCGCTTCGCGCCCGCCGACGCGGTGTTCGGTATGGCGGGTGCCGAGCGCGCGCGCCACCGCGCGCGCCCAGTCGCTTTCGTCGTGGCGGTCGTCGTCGAAGCCGATGGCGTAGGTGTCGACCGGCGTGGAGGACTGCGCCTGCATCATCGCCGTCACCAGCGAGGAATCGGTGCCGCCGGACAGGAACGCGCCGACCGCGACCGGCGCGCGCATGCGCGCGGTCACCGCCTGCTGCAGCAGGATTTCGAGTTGATCGACGGCCTCGTCGGCGCCGATGTCGCCGCGCAGCTCGACCGCCTCGGCCATGCGCTGGCGCGGGCACCAGTAGGTCTGCGCGTCGCGCTCGGGATGGTGCCCGCTCGCGCCCGCGCGCAAGGCCGCGAAGCTCATGCGCAGCAAGGTGCCCGGAGCGAGCTTGAACACGCCGCAATGGATCGAGTACGGCGCGGGAATGTAGTCGTAGCGCAGCAGCAGGCTCAGCGCGTCGCGGTCCACCGGCGCGTCGAAGCCCGGCAGCCGGTGCAGCGCCTTGAGCTCGGAGGCGTAGGCGAAATCGCCGTCGACCCAGCCGTAGTACAGCGGCCGCTCGCCGACCCGGTCGCGGGCCAGCCACAGCTGCCGCTCCTGGCGGTCCCACAGGCTCAGCGCGAACGCGCCGTCGCAGCGCGCCAGCGCGCGGCGCAGGCCCCAGCGCACGATCGCGCCGAGCATCAGCTCGGCGTCGCTGGCCTGCGGGCCGACCGCGTTGAGCGCGACCAGCGCGCGATGCAGCGAGTCGCGCTCGTACAGCGCGCCGTCCATGCTCAGCAGATAACGGCCGTCGGCGCTGGCGACCGGTTGCGCAGCGCCCTGGCGCTCGCGGCAGTGCGCCATCGCGACGCCGGCGGCGGCGTCGCTCCAGACTTCGTGCGCGTACGCGCCGCGATGCTGCAAGGCGTGGATCATCGAACGCAGGCAATACCGCAGGCGTTCGTCCTCCCAATCCGGCTGCGCGCGCCACACCCCGGCCAAGCCGCTCATGCGCGCCTCCGGGTGGAACGAGGATGGTGACGGTTGCGGGTCGCGAGAGTCATCGGGCGCGCTCGGCGGGAGGAAGACGCGGCGGAAGCGGCGCGGCCGCTTCCGCCGACGGGGTCGGATCAGAAGCGGTACATCACGCTCAGGCTGGCTTCGCCGGTCTTGATGTCGTCGGCGCCGGCCTTGCGGCGGAAGCTGCCGCCGTCGGCCTTGCTCAGGCCGGTCAGTTCCAGACGCGCGGCGAAGCGGTCGTTGAACCAGTAGTTGGCGCCGACGCCGAGGCTGGCGAGGTTGACCGTTTCGCTGGCCTTGCTCAGGCCGACCGCGCCGCGGACCGGGCTGAATTCGTTGCGCGCGCGGCCGACCGACGCCTTGCCGAACACCTCGAAGCGCTCGCCGATCGGGAGGATGCCCAGCGCGCTGAGCTGCAGCGAACGGGTGTCGTAATCGCCGACGCCGCGACGGCTGACGTCGCCGAACATGTCGTGGTACGAGCCTTCCAGGGCGAAATACTGGTTGAAGCGATAGCCGCCGCCGAGCACCAGGCTGGCGCCGGTCTTGTCCTGGCTGCGCTTCTGGCCGGCCGGCAGCGCCGAGCGCTTGGCGTCCCATTGGGTCATCGCGGCGCCGACGCCGCCGAACACGTAGAAACCCTCGCGGTCGCCGGCGCCCTGGGCGCTGGCGGCGGTGGAGAGGCAAAGCGCCAGCGCGGCGGCGCCGAGCGCGAACAGCTTGCGTTGCATGGGGGTGGAACTCCGTCGTGGGGGGACGGAACCATGCTGCGGGGGCGCCGCAATGGCGTCAGTTGCAGTATCTGGGCGCGCTGGTGACCGCGGGCGACGCTCGGTAACGGAGTGTTACCGCGAGGGCGGGGGTTGGCGGAATCGCGCTGAAACGAACGCGGCCGGCCGAGAGACCGGCCGGCCGCGGGGAATGCAAACGATGTCGCTCCGCCGGTTTCGCGCGGCGCAACGCCCGGATGCGCGCGATGTCAGTCGGCGGGCAGATCGATGCGGAAGCAGGCGCCGCCCAGCGCGGAATCGCCGACGCTGGCGCGGCCGCCGTGCTTCTCGGCGACCACGCGCACCAAGGCCAAACCCAGGCCGAAGCCCTCGGGATGCTTGCGCAACTGCGCGAACGGCTGGAACACGCGTTCGCGCTCGGCTTCGGGCACGCCTTCGCCGTCGTCGTCCACGCACAGCGCGTGACCATCGTCGCTGCGCCGCACGCTCACCGCCACGCGCGTGCGCGCATGGCGCAGTGCGTTGCCGATCAAGTTGCGCAGCGCCAGCTCCAGCGCTTCGTGATTGGCCGACAGGCGCTCGACGCCGCCGCTGTCGAAACTCAGCAGCAACGGCGGCTCGGGCTCGAACAAATCGGCCAGATCGGCGAACAGCGCGTTGACCGGCACCGGCGCGCGCTCGATCCCGACCATGCGCCCGATCCGCGCGTAGGCGACGCTGTGCGAAGCCAAATGCTCCAGACGCTGGATGTCGATCTCCAGGCCTTCGCGCAAATGCGCGCGCTCCTCGTCGCCGGAGGCCTGTTCCAGCATCTCCAGACCGAAGCGCATGCGCGCCAGCGGCGTGCGGATCTCGTGCGCGACGGCCTGAGCCAGGATGCGCTGGCTTTCCAGCACCTGCTGCACCTGCCCGGCCATGTGGTTGAGCGCGTGGCCGAGCGGATTGACCAGCCGCGTGGTGACCTCCGGCGCGCGCGCGTCCAGCTCGCCCGCGCTCAGCGCCTCGGCGGTGGTGCGCAGTCGGCGCAGATCGCGCCAGAAGCGGTAGACCAGGAAATACAGCGGCAGCGCGATGGCGAGGAAGTACATCGCCAGGATCACGATCGAATCGATCAGATCCAGGTCGCTCCACGGCACGCCCTGCACCATCACATCGTCGAAATCGCCCAGCGCCACCGCCTGATCGCTGCCGGGCAGGCGCTGATAGGTGTAGGCCTCGTCCTCGCTCTCCATCACCACTTCGCCGCGCAGCACGCGTTCGTACTCGCGCGCGGTGAGGGTCTGGCGCAGTTCGTCCAGCAGCGCCAGCCGCACCGGATAGGCGAAACGCTGGCTCAGGTCCTCGCTCAGCGCCGGCCACTCCTCGCGCGGCGTTTCCAGGTAGCGCTGTTCGATCAGGTAATGGGTGCCGCGCAACTGCGCTTCGCCGTAAGCGCGGCTGTTCTCCGAGGTGATGCTCAGCCACGCGGAGATGCCGCCGACCACGATCACCGCGTAGATCAGCACCACGATCAGGTAATAGCGCACGAACAGGCCGAAATGGCCTTGCTTGGCGTGGTCGCGCCGGGACAGGTCCGGCTTGCGCGGCCACAGCCGGCGCAGCCAAGGCGGCGCGCTCATTCCCAGGCGGCTCGATTGAACAGATAGCCCTTGCCGCGCACGGTCTTGATCCGCTCGGGCTCCTCGGCCAGATCGCCGAGCTTGCGCCGCAAGCGCGAGATGCGCGCGTCGATGGAGCGGTCCAATCCGTCGAACTGGATGCCGCGCAACGCCTGCAGCAAATCGTCGCGGCTGAGGATCTGGCCGGCGCGGCCGGCCAGCAGCACCAGCAAGTCGAATTCGGCCGTGGTCAGATCGATGCGCACCTCGCGCAGGGTCGCCTCGCGGGTTTCGCAATCGATGCGCAGCTGGCCGAAGCGAAGCACGCGGCCGTTCTGGCGCGCGGCATGGTCGCGGCGCAGGTGCGCGCGCAAACGCGCCAGCAGCACCCGCGGCTCGATCGGCTTGCCGATGTAATCGTCCGCGCCCAGTTCCAGGCCCAGCACCTGGTCGATGTCGTCGGTGCGCGCGGTCAGCATGCAGATCACCCCGGCGTAGCGCGAACGCACCGCGCGGCAGATCTCGAAACCGTCCTGGCCGGGCAGCGACAGGTCCAGCAGCACCACCGCCGGCTGCAGTTCCAGGATCGCGGCGACCGCGCGCGCGCCGTCGGTTTCCAGGGCCACGTCGTAACCGTGTTTGCCCAAGTAATTGGCTACCAGCGAGCCAAGGCGTTCGTCGTCTTCGATCAGCAGGATGTCGGTCATAACCACGGAGCCGGGAGTCCGAGCGCGCCCGCGCTGCGGACGTGCGCCGCGCCGCGGCGCGGGGCCCGGCGGAAAGCGGTCAAGTATTGCCCGCCGGCCGACAGTTGAATCGTTCGCGCCCCCCGCCGCTTCAGCCGGAAGTCGGAGACCTGACTGATTGGGGGCGCCTCGTTCAGGCTGGCGGGCGCGCCGGGGCGGCGGGCCGGGAGCGCGAAACGCGCCGATTTTCGGCCGATCCGTCGATCGACAAAAAACGCGGAATCGCGCGCGTGGGCGAAAGCGCAAGCAACCGCGGCGCATCGCTTTCGCCAGCGACGCCGGCGCGTGCGGACAACCGGCGCGGCTTCCGCGCGGTTTCTCGCGGCCAACAAAAAACCCCGCTTTCGCGGGGTTTTTTATCGCTTCGTCGCTTCGCGCCGAAGCTGTGTAGTGGTGCCCAGGAGAGGACTCGAACCTCCACGGTTTTACCCGCTAGTACCTGAAACTAGTGCGTCTACCAATTCCGCCACCTGGGCCTTCCGCTTCGTTGCCGATGAACCGGCGCCGCTGCGAGGAGGCGTATGTTGCGTTGCGGCGCCCCGCCTGTCAACGATTATTTGTAACTTTTTTTACCCATCCGCTCCGCGCCGTCGCGCGCGCCCGTCGCCGGCGGCGCGCGACGGGCGGACGATGCGGCTCACAACGCGATGCTGCCGCGCGCCACCACCGGCCCGGTCGGTACGCCGTTCGGCGCGCCGCCCTTGGGTTCGAGGGTGATCGCCAGGGTCGCGCCGGCGGCGAGCTTGGCCACCGCCTCGGCCGGGACCTTCACCGAGTCGGCCCATTCGGTCGAGATCAGGCCGAGCGAGCGCGGCGGCTCGCCCTTGGGAATCAGCCACAGCTCGGCGACGCGGCCCTGCGGATCGTGCGGCGCCGGCACCGGCATGGTCATGACCTTGGCGTGGCGCTGATCGATCGACGCCAGCCAGCCGGCGCTGCCGTCGTCGCGCGCCAGGCGGGTGACCGGGAACGCGGGCTGATGCTCGATCATGATCGGCGGCTGCTGCGCCAGCGGCGGCGCGACCGGCGCCGGCGCGCGGCCGGTCCACACCGCCACCACGGCCAGCGCCGCGGCGGCCGCGGCAGCGCCGCGCCAGAAGCCGGCGCTGTGCCACAGCCCGCGCGGACGCTCCTCGCCCACCGGCGACCAGCCCAGGCGCACGCGCAAGCGCGGCCACAGCTGCGCGGGCGCGGCGACCGGCTCGATCTCTTCCAGCAAGGCCGCCAGCCGTTGCTGCCACTCGTGGACCAAGCGCGCGAACGCGGGATCGGTCTCGATGCGCAGTTCGGCGAGCCGGCGCTCGCGTTCGTTCAAGACGCCCAGCACGTACTCGCCGGCCTGCACGTCGGCGCTGGGCGGTTCGCGGTCGATGTCGTGTTCGCGAATGTCCATCGGCTCAGCGCTCCAGGCACGCGCGCAGTTGGATCAGCCCGCGCCGGATCCAGCTCTTGACGCTGCCCAGCGGCGAGCCGGTGCGCTGGGCCAGTTCCTCGTAGGTACAGCCGTCGAAGAACGCGGTGCGGATCAGGCCGCGCCGGCGCGCGTCGAGTTCGTCCAGGCAGCGGCGCAGGCGTTCGCGGTCGTCCTCGCTCTCCGCGCGCGCCGACGGCGTCGGCGCGGCGTCGGCGATCTCGTCCATCAGCTCCAGCGGCGCGCGCCGCAGCGACGGCAGCGCGCGCAGGCGGTCGATGGCCTTGTTGCGCGCGATCATCGCCAGCCACACCGCGGCGCTGGCGCGGCCGGCGTCGAACTGGCCGGCCTTGCGCCAGACCGTGGCGTAGACCTCTTGCAGCACGTCCTCGGCCTCGGCGCGCTCGGGCAGCACGCGCAAGCACACGCCGAACAGGCGCGAGGAGGTGTCGCGATACAGCCGCTCGAACGCGGCGCGGTCGCCGCGCGCGATCGCGCCGAGCAATTCGGCGGTGGGGTCGTCGGCGGCGTCGGGGAATGCGGACTGCGTGGCCGTGATTTCGGTCATCTGCGCCTCGAAAGTGCGCGCCGGCTCGGCGCGCGAATGCGGGGATTTTAGCCAGCGCGCGGGCCGATTCGGCAAACCTGCGCGCGGCGGCGGAGGGGGCCCGGCGGGATCGCCCGCATCCCTCGCCGCGCGCGGCCGAAGCGGCGGCGAGGGCCGGCGGGCGATGGCGATGGGCGGAAACGGCATGCGCGGACTCGGTCGCGGGCGCGGCCCGGGGCGTTGTCGGGGATACGGACCGCGGCGGCGTGCGGATGCGCCGCGCGGCTTGCTGCGCGCGCGGCCGCGGGCTATGGTCCCGGCACACCCCAACGCGGGCGGCGCCGTAAGCGCCGCCCGCTCTTGCTTTGGAGCCCACGATGAACGAGCGCCACCTGCCCCACCCCGCCGGCCTGCCGCCGCCCCTGATCGTTTCGCGCCTGGATTGCGAACGTTTGGAAGAACTGTTGGACACCCCGCAGACCGCCGGCCTGGACACCAGCGGCCTGCGCCGCGAACTCGAACGCGCCGAACTGCGCGAACCCGCGCAGATGCCGGGCGATGTGATCACGATGAATTCGGTGATCCGCTTCGCCGACGAAAGCACCGGCGAAGAGCGCGAAGCCGCGCTGGTCTACCCGCGCGACGCCGACGGCGGCGCGCAACGCATCTCGATCCTGGCCCCGGTCGGCAGCGCCCTGCTCGGCCTGCGCGTGGGCGCGAGCATCCAATGGCCGCTGCCGGGCGGACGGCATGTGTCGCTGCGCGTGCTGGGGCTGCGGTATCAGCCCGAAGCGGCGGGCGATCTGCATCGCTGAAGCCGGACGCGGGGTCGCGTTTCGTGGGTAGGAGCGGCGTGAGCCGCGATCCGACGAAGCGACGCAGCCCTGCCGCGATCTCCCGAAGCGCTTAGTCTTCCGTCGCCGTTCCGGCGCGAACCTCGCGCTCGCAATTCCAGCGAAAGCTCCCCTACCCGTCATTCCGGCGAAAGCCGGAATCCATTTTGATGTTGCTTTCTCTCTTACGACGATGAGAGCAACGGCAAGGGCAAAATGGATTCCGGCTTTCGCCGGAACGACGGGGGTGGGAGTCGGGGTTTGGGGAAGCAAAGCGGAGCCGCGTCGCCTCGGGCTGTCGCGGCTTACGCCGCTCCTACACGCGGGCCGCAACTACGCAGCCGGCGGCGCCAGACTGAAGCCGACCGTCGTCTGCCCATCGCCGCTGGCCGCGAACACGCTGCCGCCGTGTAGCGACGCGATCGCCTTGACGATCGACAAGCCCAAGCCGTGATGGCGCTCGCCGCGATGCTCGCGCGCCGCGTCGACCCGGTAGAAACGGTCGAACATCCGCGCCAGATGCTGCGGCTCCACGCACTTGCCGACGTTGCGCACCGCCACGCTGGCACCGTTGCCGCAGTCGCCGGCCGCGCCCTCGCCGCCGCGCACTTCCACCACGATCTCCGAGCCCGGCGCGGCGTGCTGGACCGCGTTGTGCAGCAGGTTGGTCATCGCCCGGCGGAACAGCGAGGTATCGATCCAGGCCTCTGCGGCGCCGTCGATGCGCAGCCGCATGCCCGCTTCTTCGAGCAGGAATTCGAGGAATTCGCCGGTCTTGGCCACTTCCGCGGCGAGCGGCACGCAGACCCGGTCCAGCGCGATGTCGCCCTGCCCCGCGCGCGACAGGAACAGCATGTCGTTGACGATGCCGCGCATGCGCTCGAGTTCTTCCAGGTTCGAGGTCAGCACGTCGGTGAGCCGCTGCGCATCGCGCGGGCGTTGCAGCGCGACCTGGGTCTGGCCCATCAGATTGGTCAGCGGCGTGCGCAATTCGTGGGCGACGTCGGCGTTGAACGCGTCCAGACGGGTGTAGGCGGTCTCCAGGCGGTCGAGCGCGCCGTTGAACGCGCCGGTCAGGCGGCCCAGTTCCGGCGGCAGGTCGGTCGGCTGCAGGCGCTGCGAGAGCTTGCTCGGGCTCAGCCGCTGCGCCTCGGCCGACAAGCGCGCGAGCGGGCGCAAGCCGACCCGCGCGATCCAATGCCCCAGCAGCGCCACCATCACCGTGCCGACGATGCCCAGCGCGAACAGCGCCAGCGCGAAGCTGCGCAGCACCGCGCGGTAAGGCTGCGAATCCATGCCGATCCACACCCGCACCGCCGGACGCTCGCCCTTGCCCGGCACCACGTCCTCGAGCACGCGGTACGGCGCCTGACTGTCGGGCAACCACAGCGTGCCCATGCCGTGATCGGCCTTGGTCCGCGCCGCCTCGACTTTGGGCGCGCCCGCGCCGATGCGGAACGCATGATCGTCGCTCCACGCCCAAATCCGCGTGCTGCGGTCGCTGGAGGTCAGGCCTTCGACCTTGTCCTCGACTTTGTACCAACGCTCGCGCAGGTCGCAGACCGCGACGCTGTTGGCGACGTAATGCAGCTTGGTTTCCAGTTCCGCGTGCTGGTAGCGGGCGACCTGATTCTCCAGCAGCTGATACAGAATCCCGCCGACCAGCGCGAACACCAGCAACGCCGCGCCGGCGAACATCGCCGCCAGCCGATGGGCGATCGCCAATTCGCGCCAGGATTTCATGCGCCGGCTCTCCCGCTCGCCGCCTCGTCTTCGTCCTCGCGCGTCTCCAGCACATAGCCCATGCCGCGCACGGTGTGCAGCAGCTTGCTGCGGAACGGGCCGTCGATCTTGGCGCGCAGGCGCTTGATCGCCACTTCCACCACGTTGGTGTTGCTGTCGAAGTTGATGTCCCACACCTGCGCGGCGATCACCGTCTTCGACAGGATCTGGCCGCGGCGCTGCGCCAACAGCGCGAGCAAGGCGAACTCCTTGCCGGTCAGGTCCAGGCGGTTGCCGTCGCGGAACGCGCGGCGCGCGATCAGGTTGATCTGCAGGTCGCCGATGCTCAGCTCGGTCGGCTCCTGCTGGCGCCCGCGCCGCACCAGCGCCTGCAGGCGCGCGAGCAGTTCGATGAAGGAGAACGGCTTGACCAGATAGTCGTCGGCGCCGGCGCCGAGGCCGTGCACGCGGTCGTCGATGCGGTCGCGCGCGGTCAGCATGATCACCGGCGTCTGCTTGCGCAGGCGCAGCTCGCGCAGCACGCTGAAACCGTCGAGCCCGGGCAGCATCACGTCGAGCACGATCACGTCGTAGTCGAACTCGCGCGCCAGATGCAGGCCGGTGTTGCCCTCGCGCGCCACGTCCACGCTCCAGCCTTGCTCAGCCAGCCCGTCGCGCAGGTAGTCGGCGGTCTTGGCTTCGTCTTCGACGATCAACAGCTTCATGGCGATGGGCGTTTGGCGATTGCGGGTCGTGCCGACATCCTAACTCCGCTCAGGCGGCCGCGGGCTGCGCGGCGGGCGCCGGCGCCCGGCGGCGCTCGCGGCGGCCGCGCAGGAACAGCCGGTCCAGGGTCAGGTACACCACCGGCGTGCTGTAAAGCGTCAGCACCTGGCTGATCAGCAAGCCGCCGACCACCGCCACGCCCAGCGGCTGGCGCAGTTCCGAGCCGGTGCCGAAGCCGAGCATCAGCGGGATCGCGCCGAGCAGCGCCGCCAGCGTGGTCATCGCGATGGGCCGGAAGCGGATCAGGCAAGCCTCGTGGATCGCCTCGCGCGGGCTCAGGCCGCGCTGGCGCTGCGCGTCGAGGGCGAAATCGACCAGCAAGATGCCGTTCTTCTTGACGATGCCGATCAGCAGCACGATGCCGATCAAGGCCATGATCGAGAAATCCAGCTTCCACAGCCACAGCATCAGCACCGCGCCGATGCCGGCCGAGGGCAGCGTCGACAGGATCGTCAGCGGATGCACGAAGCTCTCGTAGAGCACGCCGAGGATGATGTAGACCGCCAGCAGCGCGGCCAGGATCAGCAGCGGCTGGGTCGCCAGCGAATCGCGGAAGGCTTGCGCGGTGCCCTGGAAATTGCCGCTCACCGCGGCCGGCAGGCCGATCTCGCGCCCGACTTGCGCGACCGCGTCCACGGCCTGCCCGAGCGCGACGCCGGGCGCGAGGTTGAAGGAAATCGTCACCGCCGGCAGCAGGCCGTTGTGGTTGATCGCCAGCGAGCCGGTGTCCGGCGGCTCCAGCCGCGCCACCGCCGACAGCGGCACCATCTGCCCGGTCAGCGGCGAGCGCAGATGGAAATACGCCAGCGATTCGGCCTTGCCGCGCAGGCGCGGATCGATTTCCAGAATCACTTTGTACTGGTTGGTTTCGGTCTGGAACTGGTTGATCTGGCGCTGGCCGAAGGCGTCGTACAGGGCTTGATCGATATCCGCCGCGCTCAGGCCGAAGCGCGCCGCGGCGGTGCGGTCGATGCTCAGGCGGGTGACGCTGGCGCCGATCTGCTGATCGTTGGACACGTCCCGCAGCAGCGCCGATTCGCGCAGTTTCGCGGTCAGCCGCTCGGCCCACACCGACAGTTCGCGGCTGTCCTGGCTGCGCAGCGCGTATTGGTACTGGGTGCGCGCCGGGCCGACGCCGAGGTTGATGTCCTGCGCCGAGCGCATGTAGATCGCGATCCCCGGCACCGCGGCGAGCTTGGCGCGCATGCGGTCGATGAACTGATCGGCCGACACGTCGCGGTCGCCGCGGTCCTTCAGCGTGAACCACATGCGGCCGTTGCTCATGCTCGGGCTGCCGCCGGTGGCGCCGACGGAGTGGTTGTAGGCCAGCAGCGCCGGGTCTTCGGCGGCGATCTTCGCCAGTTGCCGGTGCTTGGCGACCATTTCGTCGTAAGAGATGTCTTGTGCCGCCTCGGTGGTGGCGAACACGAACGCGGTGTCCTGCGACGGGAAGAACCCCTTGGGAATCCACGCGTAGCCGGCGACCGCGATGGCGACGGTGACGGCGAAACCGGCGAGCACGCTGCGCTGATGGTTCAAGGCCCATTGCAGGCTGCGGTCGTACCGGCGCAGCAAGCGGTCGGAGAAGCTGTCGCGGCCGTGCGCAGGCCGCAGCGGCTTGCGCATCAGCTGCGCCGCCATCATCGGCGCCAGGGTCAGCGAGGCGACGATGGAGATCAGGATCGCCACCGTCACCGTCATCGCGAATTCGGCGAACAAGCGGCCGACCACGCCGCCCATGAACAGCAGCGGGATGAAGGCGGCGATCAGCGACAGGCTGATCGAGACCACGGTGAAGCCGATCTCGCCCGCCCCCTTGAGCGCGGCCTCGACCGGACCCAGCCCGGCCTCGCGGTGGCGGTGGATGTTCTCGACCACGACGATGGCGTCGTCGACCACGAAGCCGACCGCGATCACCAGCGCCACCAGGGTCAGGTTGTTGAGGCTGTAGCCCAGCGCGTACATCGCCGCGAACGTGGCCACCAGCGCGACCACCAGCACCGCGCCGACGATCATCGTCGCCGACAGTTGGCGCAGGAACAGCCCCATCACCAGCACCACCAGGATCACGGTCAGGCCGAGCGTGATCTCGACTTCGTGCAGCGAAGCGCGGATGGTGCGGGTGCGGTCGTTGAGCACCTCCACCCGCACCGTCGCCGGCAGCGAGCGTTGCAGCGTCGGCAACGCGGCCAGCACGCCGTCGGTGGTCTTGATGATGTTGGCGCCGGGCTGGCGGAACACGATCAGCGACACGCCGGGCTCGCCGTTGGGCCAGGACGCGACGTAATCGTTCTCCGCGCCGAGGCCGATCTTGGCGACGTCGCCCAAGCGCACCGGCGCGCCATCGCGATAGGCCACCACCAGTTTTTCGTACTCGCGCGGGTCGAACAATTGATCGTTGGCGTCGAGCGTGCTCATGCGCCGCTCGCCGACCAGCGCGCCCTTGGCTTGATTGACGCTGGCGTTGCGCGCGGCTTGGCGCAGGTCGGCCAAGGTCAGGCCGAGCGCGGCCAGTCGCTCGGGCGCGGCCTGGATGCGGATCGCCGGACGCTGCTGGCCGACCACGTAGACCTCGCCGACGCCGTCGATCTGAGTCAGATTGCGCGCCAGCGCGGTCTCGGCCAGATCGCTCAGCTGCGTCAGCGGCAACTGCGGCGCGCTCATGCCGATCACCAGGATCGGCGAATCGGCCGGATTGACCTTGAACCAGCGCGGCGGCGCGGGCATGTCCGCCGGCAGTTGGCTCTGCGCGGCGTTGAGCGCGGCCTGCACTTCCTGCACCGCGCTGTCGATGTTCTTTTCGAGCACGAACTGCAAGGTGATCGTGGTCTGGCCGAGCGCGCTGGACGAGGTCATCTCGGCCACGCCGGGCACCGCGGTGAGCTGGGTTTCCAGCGGCGTCGCCACCGCCGAGGCCATCGTCTCCGGGCTCGCGCCGGGCAGGTCGGCGAGGATGCGCAAGGTCGGAAAATCCGCCTGCGGCAACGGCGCCACCGGCAGCCGCGGCTGCGCGAATACGCCGAGCAGCACCACCGCGGCGGTCAGCAAGACCGTCGCCACCGGATGGCGCACGAACCAGCCCGACACCGACAAGCGCGAGGCCAGGGGCGCGGACCCGCCGCTCATCGCAGCACCGTCGCGCGCGGCCGCGCCGACGCCACCGCGGCGCCCGGCTTGAGCCGCGATTGGCCGTCGCGGACCACGGTGTCGCCGGGCTTGAGCGCGCCGGCCTCGGCCGCGATCACCGCCAGAGCCGAATCCTGATAGCCCACTTTCACCGGCACCGCCGCGACCTTGCTGTCGGCGCCGACCTTGTAGACGAAGCTGCCCTCGACCCCGCGCTGCACCGCTTCGCTGGCGACGGTGAGCGCGCCGGCATCGCGGCCGGTGCGCACGCGCACGCTGACCAACTGGCCCGGCCACAGCCGGTCGCCGGCGTTGGCGAACACCGCGCGCAGGCGCACCGTGCCGGTGGCTTCGTCGATGCGGTTGTCGATCACTTTGAGCTCGCCTTCGGCCAGCAAGCGGCCGGCGTCGCGGTCCAGCGCCTGCACCGCGACCGCGCCGCCGGCCGTGGCCTGGCGCAGGTTCGGCAGCTGGTCTTGCGACAGCGCGAACACCACCGAGATCGGATCGACTTGTTCGACCGTAACCAAGCCGTCGGCGTCGCTGGCGCGCACCACGTTGCCGGGGTCGACCTTGCGCAGGCCGACCCGCCCGTCGATCGGCGAAAGGATGCGGGTGTAGGACAGTTGCACGCGCGCGGCGTCGATCGAGGCTTGGTTGTCCTGCGCGGTGGCCTGCAACTGCTGCACCGAAGCGGCTTGTTGGTCGAGCATCTGCCGCGCGATCAATTGGCCGCCGGAGAGCTGGCGGAAGCGGGTCAGGTCCGATTGCGCCGCGCTCAGCTGGGCCGCGTCGCGCGCCCGCCGCGCCTGCGCGCCGTCGAGGCCGGCGCGGATCGCGCGGTCGTCGATGCGTGCGAGCAGCTGGCCGCGCTGCACGGTCTGGCCTTCGTGGAACAGCACGTCGGTGAGCACGCCGTCGACTTGGGTGCGCAAGGTCGCGCGGTTGAGCGCGGTGACCGTGCCGATGGTGTCCTGCCAATGCGGCACGTCGCGGCGTTCGACCTGGGCGGTGACCACCGGCACCGGCGGCGGCGCGGCCGGCGGCGCGGCGCCGCGGCTGTCGCTCCAATCGCCCAGCGCCAGCCCGGCGCCGGCGACGACCACGAGACCGGCCGCGGCCAGCGCGCGTTTGCGCAGCCGCGAGGACGGAACGGAAACGGCGGAATCCGGCATGACGGCATCCTTGACGGCGGAGCGGAATGAGGAGAGCGGCGCCCTTGGAGAAAAGCGCCGCCCGCGGCCCGCGAGGGGAGGACGCGGGCCACGGCGAAACTCTAGGAGCGCGGCGCCTACGCCACGCTGTCGTCGGGCTGACAAATTCGACAGTTGGTGTCATGTGGGGCGGCGTGACTTTCGGCCTAGCGGGGCGGCCGGAAGGCAGGAACGAGTGAAGAGGAACGAGGAACGAGTGGCGGCGGCTGGGTTGTCGCGGCGGCTCGCGGCGGGAGCTCGATGTCCGGCCACGCAGCGGCCAGCGCCGACGGAACGACGCGAAAACGAGCGAAGAAGAACGAGCAACGAGTCACAACGACTCGTTCCTCGTTCCTCTTCACTACGTTGCTAACATTGGCGCTCCCGCCAATCAGGAAGCGACCGGCCGCGCATGAACCCTCCGTCCTCGCCCGCTCCGGCTCCGGCCTGGAAGGTCGATGCCGCGTTGATCCTCGACGCGGCCTTCGCCTCCGACGGCCGTCTGAGCGCGTGGGCGCGCTTGCCCGACGCGACCTGGCGCGCGCTCGCGCCGGTGCTGGCCGGGCGCTACGACCGGATCGGCTTCGGTTTCGGGTTCGGCATCCGCGTCGGCGCGGGCAGCGAGGATTTCCTGCGCAGCGGCATCGCCCGCGCGCTCGAGCTCGAGGCGGCCGAGGCGATGCCGGGCCACGCCATCGACGGCCAGCGCTACGACTTGCAGGTGTGCGAGTTCAACGCCTACACCGCTTACCTGCTCGGCCGCACCGTGTTCAACCACTGGAACTGCAACGACGCCGAGCTGTGCGCGGACGATATCTGCTTCTTCCGCGACGGCCGGGTCGAGCTGCTGGCGCAGCCGTGGAATTCGATGCTGCATTTCTTCGCGGTCGAGCACCGCTTCCTGCAGGACGTGGAAGCCGCGCACCCGCGCTTCGCCGGCGCGGTGTACGTGCGCGAGAACGGCGGGCTGCGCGGCGTCTAGGCCGCGCGCGGCTCAGCGCTTGCCGGCGGCGGCCTTGGCCGGCGGCACCAGTTCGATCTGGAACAGGTCCGGCCACAGCTTGCCGGTCACGAACAAACGGTCGCCGGCCGCGTCGTAGGCGATGCCGTTGAGCACGTCGGCGCCGCGGGTGCCGCTGCCGTGTTGGCGCAGCAGGCCGGACAGATCGATCCAGGCGCGCACCTGCCCGGTCTTGGGATCGATGCGGGCGATGCGGTCGGTCTGCCAGACGTTGGCGTAGATCTCGCCCTTGACCCACTCCAACTCGTTGAGCTGATCGACCGCGCGGCCGTGGTCGCTGACCTGGATGCGCGAGCGCTCGCGCAGCGTGGCCGGATCGAGCAGGCGGATCTGCGCGGTGCCGTCGCTCATATACAGCGTGTCGGCCGAACGGGTCAGGCCCCAACCTTCGCCGGGATAGCGGAAGGTGCCGGCGAAGGAGAAATCGGCGCGGTTGAGCACGTAGCCGGCGCCGTTGGTCCAGCTCAGCACCAGCAACTGTTCGCCGCGGTCGGTCATGCCTTCGCCGAACACGTCGTTCGGCAGCGCCGTGCGTTGCAGCACCCGGCCGCTGGCGAGTTCGACCTTGCGCACCGAGGACTGGCCGTTGAGGCCGGTGCTCTCGTACAGATAGCCGTCCTTCCAGATCAGCCCCTGGGTGAAGGCCTGCGGATCGTGCGGGTGGCGCGCGATCACTTTGTAGGAATAGACCGGCGTGGCCGCCGCGTGCGGCGCGGCCGGGGTCGGCGCGCAGGCGCTGGCGAGAACGGCGCTGGCAAAGGCGGCGCCGAGCGCGGCGAGAGCGAGCGGACGCGAGGACGGGCGGCGCTGGGGCATGGGCGGGTTCCTGAAACCGGCCGCCAGAATAGCGCGCGGCGCGGCCGCCGGACCGGCCGGCGGCGATGCGCCGGGGCGCGACGCCTCGCGCCGAGCCGCGCCGAACCTCGGCGAACGCGCCGAACCTGAAGGCCCGCCCCGCCCCCGTCGCACCCCGTGCGACCTGTCCCCGGGTAGAATCCGGGGCTCTGCCCCACCCGGTTGCCAGTTTCAGATGACAGATTCCGTACGTACGGCGTTCCACGGCTTCGAACAGATCCCGCTGCGCGAATACGCCGAACGCGCCTACCTGGACTACTCGATGTACGTGGTCCTGGACCGCGCCCTGCCGTTCCTGGGCGACGGCCTCAAGCCGGTCCAGCGCCGCATCGTCTACGCCATGAGCGAGCTGGGCCTGAACGCCCAGTCCAAGCCGAAGAAGTCGGCGCGCACCGTGGGCGACGTGATCGGCAAATACCATCCGCACGGCGACAGCGCCTGCTACGAAGCGATGGTGTTGATGGCGCAGCCGTTCTCCTACCGCTACCCGCTGGTCGAAGGCCAGGGCAACTTCGGTTCCACCGACGATCCCAAGTCGTTCGCGGCGATGCGTTACACCGAGTCCAAGCTGACCCCGATCGCCGAAGTGCTGCTGGGCGAGCTCGGCCAGGGCACGGTCGACTGGACGCCGAACTTCGACGGCACCCTGGACGAACCGACCTGGATGCCGGCGCGGCTGCCGCACCTGCTGCTCAACGGCACCACCGGCATCGCGGTCGGCATGGCCACCGACGTGCCGCCGCACAATTTGAACGAAGTGGTCAGCGCCTGCGTGCGTCTGCTCGACGATCCCGACGCGACCACGCGCGATCTGTGCGAGCACGTGCTCGGCCCGGACTACCCGACCACGGCCGAGATCATCACCCCGCGCGCCGACCTGCTGCAGATGTACGAAACCGGCCTGGGCAGCGTGCGCGCCCGCGCCGTGTTCGAGAAGGACGGCAGCAACCTGGTCATCACCGCGCTGCCCTACCAGACTTCGCCGAGCAAGGTGATCGAGCAGATCGCCGCGCAGATGCGGGCCAAGAAGCTGCCGTGGCTGGAAGACATCCGCGACGAGTCCGACCACGCCAACCCGACCCGCATCGTGCTGGTGCCGCGCTCCAACCGCGTCGACGCCGATCAGCTGATGGGCCATCTGTTCGCGACCACCGACCTGGAACGCAGCTTCCGCGTCAACTTCAACGTCATCGGCCTCGACGGCCGCCCGCAGGTCAAGGGCCTGAAGGCGTTCCTGAGCGAATGGCTGAGCTTCCGCGCCGACACCGTCACCCGCCGCTTGAACCACCGGCTGGAGAAGGTCGAGCGCCGCCTGCACTTGTTGCAGGGCTTGCTGGTCGCGTTCCTCAACCTCGACGAAGTCATCCGCATCATCCGCACCGAGGACGAACCGCGTCCGGTGCTGATGAAGCGCTTCGACCTCAGCGAGGAACAAACCGACTACATCCTGGAAACCCGCCTGCGGCAGCTGGCGCGGCTGGAAGAGATGAAGATCCGCGGCGAGCAGGCCGAGTTGGAGAAGGAGCGCGAGCAACTGATCGCCACCCTCGCCAGCAAGACCAAGCTCAAGAAGCTGATCAAGGACGAACTGCTGGCCGACGCCAAGAAATTCGGCGACGCCCGCCGCTCGCCGCTGGTCTCGCGCGTCGCCGCGCAAGCGCTGTCGGAAACCGAACTGGTCGCCAGCGAACCGATGACCGTGGTGGTCAGCGAAAAGGGCTGGGTGCGCGCGGCCAAGGGCCACGACATCGACGCCGCCACGCTGAGCTACCGCGAAGGCGACAGCCTGCTCGCCGCCGCGCGCGGCCGCAGCACCCAGCAGGTCGCGTTCCTGGATTCGACCGGGCGCGCGTATTCGACGCTGATCCACAGCCTGCCGTCGGCGCGCGGCAACGGCGAGCCGTTGACGGGTCGGTTCTCCCCCGCCGCGGGCGCTTCGTTCCAGGCGTTGGCCGCGGGCGACAACGACATGCGCTTCGTGCTCGGCAGCAGTCATGGCTACGGTTTCGTGACCCGCTTCGAGAACCTCACCGGCCGCAACAAGGCCGGCAAGGCGATGCTGTCGCTGACCCCGAACGCCAAGGTGCTGCAACCGGCGCAGATCGGCGACGTCGATCAAGACCGCGTAGTCGCGGTGACCAACGTCGGCCACCTGCTCGCGTTCCCGGTGGCCGAACTGCCGGAACTCGATAAGGGCAAGGGCAACAAGATCATCGACATCCCGAAGGCCAAGCTCGGCACCGAGCGCGTGGTCGCGGTGGCGGTGGTGGCGCCGGGGCAGACGCTGAGCGTGAAGTCGGGGGCGCGGACGATGAGTTTGTCGTTCAAGGATCTCGATACGTATCTGGGTGCGCGGGCGACTCGTGGCGGGTTGTTGCCGCGGGGGTGGCAGAAGGTGGAAGGGTTGGCGGTCGAGTAAGGGCCGCCGCCACACCGCGCCTCTCCCCAGCCGTCATTCCGGCGAAAGCCGGAATCCATTTTGATCTTGCTCTGACGCCCTCGGGTGGGAGCATCTATCCACGACGTCAGGCGTTCCAACGAACACATCGAAGTCTCGAAACAACGCCCCGCATCGCGGGGCGTTTCTTTTTTGCGCAAGAAATACAGCACATCGAAAATAATCGATGCGAAGCTATTGACAACGACGTTTGCGCGGAAGCAACCTACACGCGGAGCCTAGAAACTCCTCACATACCGGTATCCACCTCCGAAAGACTTGGTGGTTTTTTTGTGCCTGCGATTTCGCAGGCGCGCTCGGCGTATGCGTCATGCGTCGGGAGGGCGGCTAATACAACACCCGCAAGGGGAATACGCCCGCCGTGTATGTGCGGTTTCTAGCCTCCCGACTTCCCGCCTGCGAATCCTCGCAGGCGGGCCGCATGACTCATGCAATGGAGCGCCGCTTATGCCACGCAAATCCCCGTCCGCCAGCCGCGCGGACAGCGTTGTGCTGCCTCTGGATGCTTACCTGGAACTGCAGAAGTTCCGCGATGAACTGGTGGGTATCGCCGACACTATCGATCCCGTCGCCACACCGCTTCCCGGCGTGCGCAAACCCGAACAATCCCGGCGCCGCGCGCTCGCTCGCGTGTTTCGGCTGTGGGCGCAGCAGATAGAGCGCAGTCTGGTCGCGAGTTGACCGACTGAACACCCTAGCCGGCAAGGCGTCGTAACCACTGAACTGCGCGGCACGCCGCAATCAGCGCCAACAGGAAAAGGCCCCGTTGCCGGGGCCTCAGAGGGCGACAACTCAATCGCCCTTCGTTGCTTCACGCCGATAAATAATCGAACCGGACGGCCTGTCAACATCACGCATGGCGGCCAGTTCGTCTTTGCCTCGCACGAAGATCATCACACCAAATGGAGTTTGGCATTTCGGGCTGTCAATTGATGAGAACACCAGAAAAATCCTGTCGCCTTCAGGCTGATATTCCCACTTGCCGTTCCCATCAATGTAGCCGCCAACTTTCGCAGAGCAAGCCAGATCGGCCGGAAATTCATCGGCCGAAACTTCCTGCGCTTATCGAGAACGATGGAGCTATCCAAGGATGAGTCCGTGCTCTTCCATTCCCCTGCGAAATCATCTGCGGATCCGACTCCACAGCCGGCCAGCGACAAGGAAATGGCGACAGCCCCGACAAAGTATTTCATTTTCTGCACTCGCAATCAGAAAGCACGTCCCGCACAAGCCCAATAAATAATCCAACAAACTCCCGAAAGACATAACAACCTATCACCAAGCGTTCTTCAATTGCGCGAAGACCAGTCATCTGATAACGGGCCCAACGCCGAGATCCGCATGCGACTGACCCTATAAAAGAAAGGCCCCGTTCCGGAGCCTTTCAAGCGTTGAATCAGCCCCCCTTGCCGGGACGTTTGGATTTATCCACCCAATACTTGCCTCTCGCTTGCGCCAGGGGATCTTTAGACTCCAGGAGGTACTTCCCGTAGTTGTCCTGCGACACTTTTCCGCCGTTCTCCGCCGCCATCCTCTCGAAGCACATCATCTTCGCAAAATCGATCTTGCCGAACATAACGGCCAGATTCAGAGCAGCCTCCGCATCGCCGGCAACGGCACGCTTCAGCTGCGCGCTGGAAGCCGGGTCCTTTTTAACAAAATCAGCGATTTCACCAAGCTTAGTGTCGTCGCAGGAGGCTGCCCTTAATTGCCCGCCTCCCTGAGAGGCTGCATACCCCTGACCAATAGAAACACCCAGTAAGACACCTAACGCAATCAGCACTACGCTCGTCACAAATCTCATAGCAGCCTCCATCCGTTAATGTTCATCGAACCTCAAAATTATTTCTTATTTTTCTTTCCCGGATACAGTTCCCACTGAGCACCCGGCCGAGGAGTCGCCTTCGGCGGAATTGAACCTGGGACGGGGTCGCCAATGAAGATCTTGCCGCCCTCCGGATAGCCAACCATGTAACGCGTCCCCTCTACGTCCTCGCCTGAAACACGGGCCAACTCAGAAAGAAAACTCTTTCCATCCGCATCCGGAACGCCAGCCTCACACGCCAGGATGAGAATTTTCTTATACCCACCCTTCCTGTAGTTATCTTTAATCAAATCCCAGACTTCTTGAGCGGAGACCTGCTTTTGGCCGGGACCACGTATAAATTTAGTCCCTGAAACACCATGGGTCGCAATCGCAAAAGCCCCAGGCGGCGGATCATACGCAATCGCACTGTAATAAAATGTTCTTGGAGCCTCGGTCCCGGAGTCATCGACAAACCAACTGACTTGCGCCATCAATCCGAATGGGTCAATCCTGGTAAGCGGACTTGATTCGGCATAGGCAAAGCGGTTAATCCCCCCACCGAGATCCAGAGGATCGCCCTGAACATAACGCCCTGAAACAGCATCGTAGTCCCGAAGGTAGTTGTATACGAGTCCCGATGCACGATCGTAAGCTTGGCCCACGAATCTCATATTGAAGATAAGTTCGACACCATCCTGATCAGGATCTTGATCTGGCGCATCGCTGCCGAAAACTTCACTTTTAGTATCCCATCGCCAGATAGCCACGTTACGATTTGGATCAATTACCCCCCGCGGCGCGCCCAAGTGGTCCGGCTGCACATACTTCAACGACTGCCCGACACCGCTGCCAACCACCAATCCCACCGGCGCATTATCGAACCACACCGCCTGCTGCACCGGCGCCCCAGCACCGTCGTAATCGCCGATCCAATGCCCGGCTTCGTCGTATAGCGTATAGACGCCAACCGCCCCCACCCCGCCGTTCGTCGCCGCAACACGTTCGCCCTTGGCGTTGTAGCGATAGCCCATCGTCACCACGCCGCCCTGCTTGACCTGCTGCATCCGGTCGTTGGCGTTGTAGACGAACTCCCTGGCCGCGCCGCCGATGCTGGTGGTGTTGCCGACCGCGTCGTAACCGCGCGCCACGCCGGCGACGCTGCTCAGGCGATGGCTGTTGGCGGGATAGACGTAGGTGTCGGTGATACCGCCGTGCAACAGGCTCGTGCGGTTGCCGGTCTTGTCGTAACCATAGGTGTCCAACGCGGTCGAACTGGCGCCGTCGCGGGTCACCGTCAGTCGGCCGAGGCTGTCGTAGTCGTACTTGGCTTGATTCGCGCTGAGCAAGCCGTCCTTGAGCTCCACCAGTTCGCCGACGGTGTTGTAGCCGTAGCCCAGCGACAAGCCGCCGCTGGCCGGATCGAACACGGTCTTGGGCCGGTAGTCGAGGTCGTAAGTGCGGCTCAGGTTACGGCCGTTGCCGTAAGTCCAACCGGTGACCGGACCGAACGGTTCGTAAGCGGCATTGTTCAACAATACTGCGCGGGTGCCGCCGTAAGGACGCACGCCGACTTCCTTGATCCGTCCCTGGGCGTTGCGGACGTAATCGACCGTGGTGCCGTCGGGATACGTGGTCGTGTAGAGCTGGCCGGCCATGTTGTAGGCGTAACGCAGGACGAAGCTCTTGCTGTCGACCGTCTGTACCTTGCGCACCACGCGGCCGAAGCGGTCGTAGCAGTACTTGAGCTCGGTGCCTTCGGTGCGCATCGCCGCGAGGCGGCCCTTGGCGAAGGTTTCGCCGGTGGCGCAGACGCCGGGCGCGGTGTCGTAGTCGTACTCGACATCGGCCGGGCCGCTGGCGGTGTAGAAGACCGCCTTCGGACGGTTCAACGCGTCGTAGGTGTAGCGATGGGCGACGGCGTCGTTGGCGTCCTTCTTGGTCGCCAGCGAGCCGGCCGCGTTGTAGGTGTAGTCGGTGACGCCGGTGTCCGGGCTGGTCAGCTTAGTGCGGTCGCCGAAGCCGTTGTACGCGTAGACCGTGTTCAGCCCCTTGGGATCGGTGACCTGGGTGACTTGGTCGAGCGCGTTGTACTGCAGCTTGGTCTCGACGGCGAGGCCGTCGATGTCCTGCAGGGTGCGGTTCAAGCGGTTGAGCGGGTCGTAGAAGTTGTCGGTCTTGCGGCCCAGCGCGTCGGTGACGCGGTCCGGGTTGCCGTTGGCATCGTAGCGGTAGCCGGTGGCGTTCTGCGCGGAGTCCTTGAGGAACTCCAACCGGCTCAGCGTGTTGTAGACCCGCGACAAGGTCTTGCGCAGGGTCGTGCCGCCGGCCTTGATGTCCTCTTGCTTGCGGTTTCCGTCCTTGTCGAGGGTGTAGGTCAGCGTGTTGCCGGCATTGTCGGTGATGCTGGTCAGGCGGTGCCCGGCATCGTAGCCGTAGCGAGTGTAGACGCCGCCCGGCAGCGTGACTTTGCGCACCAATTGAGTCGGCCAGTACTCGATGAGGGTGATCTGGTCGTCGGTCTCGACGCTGTTGTTGGCGCCGCGGACCTTGGTCGCCGTCAACAAGCCGCGCGCGTCGTATTCCAGATCGGTGACCACGCCGTTGGCGTCCAGCGACGACAGCGGCCGGCCCAGCGGGTCGTAGCCGAGGATTTCGGTGGTCTGGCCGAGCGCGTTGGTGACTTTGCGCAAGTCGCCCTTGCGATAAGTGCACAGCGCGGGCTGCGTGGCGCAGGTGCTGTCGTCGCTGCCGAAGTATTGGTAGCTGACGATGTCGCTGACGTCGGTGCGCGGGCCGTCGACGGACTTCAGCAGTCCCAAAGTGGGGCAAGTGCTGTTGGCCGCGGCGACATCGGCCGCCTCGCAGTAAGCGTACGTAGTTGTGCGCACCTCGTTGGTCGTGGTGTCGCGCACGGCGATGCTGGCCGGTTGCAGGCGTACGTTGCGGACAATGCGGGTTTCCCGGTTGCCCGCGCTGGTCAGCACCACTCGGTTGCTGACGATGTCGGTGCGCGATTGGCTGATGCGTTCGTCGGTGAGGCCGGCCGCTTCCTTGACCGTATGAGTCCGCGCCGCCTGGCCGGTGATCGGGTCGTTGGCCTCGCTGTAGCTGTGCACCGTCTGCACGCCGCGCCGGTCCGTCGTGCTGCTCAGGCGGCGACGGAAGTCCGTGGATTCCGGCTGGAACGTACGAGAGAAGACCCCGCGCACATCGGTGAAGGCATTGAGCTTGCGCGGCAGGCCACTCGCCCCGGCGGCGTCCAAGCCATACGTCATAACGTTGCCCAGCGAGTCCGTCACGACGGAGCCGCCGTTTGAGGGATAACTCAAGGTCGCCGAATCGGCGCCATCCGCATGCGTAGTGGATACGACCCGCGCCTTATCGTCGTAGGCGAAGGTGCTGTAACGCTGTCCATCTTCGCGGGTCACGCCGGTCAGGAAGCGCGGATAGCGCGAATCCTCGTAGTGGTAAGTGCGGGTCGCGCCACCGGGATAGGTGACGGTTCCGACCTGCCCGCCCGCGGTGTAAGCGTAGCTGGCGAGCGCGACGCCGGCCGAACGGATCGCCAGGATCGGCGCGTTGTCGCCGCCGGCGCCGTATTCGAACACCAGGCCGCGGCCGCTGCTGTGGGTGATCGTCGCCAGGCGCCGCGACTCGTCATAGCCATACGTCAGCGAAGTGCCGTCTTCCAGACGCTGCTCCACCAGACGGCCGTCGCCATTGAATCTCAGCACCCGGTCCGAACGGTACAACAACCATTGGGCGCCGTCAGCGACGATGCGGTTGCCGCTGCCGTCGCCGGCCTCGTAGGCCGCGCCCACGGCGGTGAACGGAATCTGCGAGCCGTCGGCTTCGATCAAACCCATCTGGAAGGTTTGATTCGAATCCGCCGGGTCGGTGCCCATGGCCAGTTGGATATTGTGCGAGTGCGTCCAGCCGACGCCGAAGCCGGTACGCCCGGCCGACGCCATCGAATGGAAATGGCGCTCGAACGCGATCCAGCCCAGATCGAAGTCGGGCGCGGGCTCGGACTTGTCGCCGGTGGTCGGATCGCAGGGGTTCTTGACCGGACACTCGTTCTTGGGCAGCGGCTTGGTTTCATAAACGATCTGGAAATCCGGCCCGGCGCAAGCTTTCTTTTCCTCGTTCCAAGACAGCACCGAAATCGGGCAGCCCACGGTACGCACGCGGGTCAGGGAACCGCTGACGGAGACCGTTTCGCATTGGCTCCCGGTCCATGCCGATCGCGTCCCGGTGTACTCGCCGTAATCGTGCGTGGAGGTTCTGTTGTCGTCCCACAAGGCTTGCTCGGCCCAATCCGGGGCGATCTGGATCGCCGTGGCGGCTGGGCAGCCCTCCCCCGTGCTTTCCTGATTGAAGCGCGCGGTAATCTGCGCTTTGAGTTCCTCGATGGAACCGACGTCGGGCGCGCCCGACGTGCTGAAATCGTTGTAGATCCACGGGTCGACGACCGGCGGCAGCGGCTCGAAATCGTAGTTGTAAAGCGTCCGGTTGCCGAAGACGACGGCCTTGGTCACCAGCATCTTGGGCTCCACTCCTTCGGTCAGCGTGGAGAGGAAGGTCTTGATTTCCTGCTGCATGCCCGCTTCGGTGCGCTGAGGTTGCGCGGGCACCGAATTGGTCGTCCAAAGCGTGCCGGCCTCCTGGGCTTGGGCGCTGGTGCTGAGCGCTGCTGCGACGCAGACCGCGAGGACGGCCAACATCGGGCGGCGCGGTAAAGCGCGATTTGAAATTCCTTTTCTCATGGACATCACGTTCTCCTTGTGGGGCAGTCAGGTGCCCGGGCTCAGACGACTACGGCCGCGCGGGCGAAACGGTTCGCCTCGTACGGTCAAGAACATTGTTCGAACAAACGACGAAGTGCCCGCGGGCCGCGCAGGGAACCGTGGAGGACCGCCTTCGACGGGAACAAATGACGGGAACTGGTGCTGAGCGATGCCGAGCGCCGCGCTCGATCTCGCAGCGGAGTAGATAACGGCAGGCGGTGAATGCGGCATATGACATATCCGTGTCTGGCGCGAGACGGGCCACTCAGTCCTTGTGACGCAGCCCAAGCATGATTGTCCAAGCCAATCTCTCTGGCAATAGTCGCTTAGGCCGATATCGAACGCACTGACCGGGTCGGCCCGTTTTGGTACGTAATGATTTGTGCATTTGCGCGCTGCATGCGAATTGCTGGTCCGTCGGCGCCGCCTTGCCGACTCTGGCGAGACCGCCTTGCCCACCCTGCCCGAACGACACCGCTGGGCCGAACCATTCCATTTCCGCCAACCCGCGCAACAGGATGCGGGCGTAGGCTGCCTGCACGCGCCGTCGGCGCGGCGCGGCGATCCCGCGCGTTGACATGGAGTGGAGATGGATATGAATCGCGAAAAAGCCGAACAGATCGCGGCGCATCTCGCCGCGGGGATGCTGGCCAGCGGCCAGTACGCCATGAGCGAGGACACCGGCGGCGACGCCGAGTTCGTCGCGTCGTTGTACAACGCCATCGTCGATAAGCTGGTGGTGGCGCGCTCTTCCGACGGTTGACGCAATTCCCCGCGACGCGGCCCGCAGCTTCTGTAGGAGCGACGCGAGTCGTGATCGCGGGGTTGCAGCGCCGTAGTCGTAGCGGCGCGGTCGCGGCTCACGCCGCTCCTACAGGGGGCAGCGAGCCTTACGCGGGACGAGGGTTCGCTTCGTCCAGGTAATGCGCCACCACCTCCTGGAACTTGCGTTCGTCGAAGCGCAAGCCGTTCGTGTAGACGAGCACGGGCGTGCCGACGGTGGAGTTCGCGGAGGCCATGCGCTTGTAGAAGCGATGGTCGCGATGCGCGGCGAGGAAGCGCTCGGGGTCTTTCAACAAGATCTTGTAGCCGTGCAGGCCGGAACCGGTGAGGTCGGTGTGGGCCTGCACGCCGGCGATATCGCTCCACTTGATCCGGATCGCGCCGTTCAAGTCCAAGCCGTCGGGGCCCGCCTTGAGCGGGCTGCCGCCGCGCGCCTTGATCGCGCCTAGCGCGGCCATGCTCAGGCCTAAGACGCAGCCCAACGCGGTCATCGGATAGAAGATGCGCGGATCGCGCAGCACCGCACGCAGGCTGTCCGGATCGGGACCGCGCAACAGCAGATAGGCGCAGCCGATGCCCAGCGCGAGCAGGAACGCGCTCGCCAACAGAATCTTGCCCTTGGCGATCTCGGCAGTGAAGTTCGGATAGTTCATGCGGGCGCCTCAAAATCCTTTCGCGGCCCGGCGCGGCCGGGCGTCCATGCGGGCGCGGGCCCGATGCGACGGCAGCCTAGCACGCGACCTGAGCGCCGCCGCGCGGACGCCGCGCCGCCGGTCCGGAGGCAACGGCGCCGCGCGGCCGCGCGCTCAGTCCAGCGGCAACGCCAGCACCTGCCCGGTGCTCAGAATCGCGCCGAACGTGTCGTCGATGCTCGCCAGCGCGGCGCGGTGCAGATCCGCGTGCGGCAGCACGCGGCCGTCGCCGCTGTCGAGGTCGCGGGTGGCGCAGGCGTCGCTGACGACGATCACTTCGAAACCGAGCGGCACCGCGTCGCGCGCGGCGCCTGCGACGCAGGCGTGGGTCATCAGGCCGGAGATCACCAGCGTGCCGATGCCGGCGTCCTTGAGTTGACGCTCGAGGTCGGTGGTCGGGAACACGCTGACCGAAGTCTTGCGCACCACGCGATGGTTCGCGCCGGGTTGCAGGTCGTCGTGGAAGCGCACGCCGTCGCCGTGCTCGGCGAACACCGGCGCTTCCGGCGGCGTCACGTGCTGGATGTGGAAGACCGGCAGCCCGTGCGCGTCGGCGTGGGCGATGAGCTTGCGCGCGTTGCCTAGCGCCGCGGCGCCGTCGGGAATCGGCATGCGGCCGCTGAAGTATTCGTTCTGGAAATCGATGACGAGCAACGCGGTGCGGCCGGCCGGCAGCGATCGCGGCGCGGCGGCGCCGGCCAGGGTGCGAATGGTGGGATGGTTCATGGCGGTGTCCGTGTTGGGGGGGATCGAAGACGAACGCGCGCCCGTGCGCCGGCCGATGGGCCCGCGGTTCGATTTGGGTTGGAGGCGCGTCGCCCGGAGGACCGGATGGCGGCCGCGTCGGCGCGCGCATCGGGCGAAGCGAAATTTAGGCGCGTCGCTTCAGCGCCGCCATTAAGCCGAGTGCTGGGTCTTTAAACGATCGTCCACGGATGCGTACGGCCCGCACCGCAGATCGATTCGCATCGAACCGTCTTGCGGCGTACACCGCCGGCGTCGTACTCAGCCCGCCTCCGCGCGGCGCCGGGTCGCGCCCGGGGTTTCGCCGGCGATGGAACGGAACGCCAGATGCATGCCCACCACCGAGGCGTAACCGACTTGCTGCGCCACCGCTTCCTGCGAGAGCTCGGTGCCGCGCAACAAGCGCCGCGCCTCGGCCACGCGGATGCGCGCCAGATGCCGCGCCGGCGGCTCGCCGACCAAGGCGTTGAAGCGCGCCGACAACGCGGACTTGGACATGCCGGCGTGCGCGGCCAGTTCTTCCAGCGAACATTTCTCGCCGAAGTGCGTGTACATGTAGTAGAGGCAGCGGGCGATGCGCGGATCGCGCAAGGCGCTGGTGCCGTCGTCGCGCTCGCTGTCGACGCCGGCGACGGCCAGTTCCAGGCCGAGGCTGTAGATCAGTTCCAGCGCCCGCAACAGCACCGGATTGCGCAGCGCCGCGGCGCGTTCGAGTTCCTGGCTCAGCCCGCGCAATGCGTGGCTCAGCATCGGCGCGCCGGCGATGGCCGCGGCATCGACGATCATCGTCGGCGGAAACAGGCGGCACAGCGGCATCGCGCTGGTGGCGTCGTAATGCAGTCCCGCGCAGAGCACGCGCGGGAGCGATGTGGGGTCGCCTGCCGACGCCGCCGCCGGCGCGCGCAAAAGCGCGTCGGGCAGCGGCATGGAAACCTCCAGTCTCCCCAACCGCTCCGCGACGCTGTGCGGAAACAGCGCCAACTCGCCTTCTTGCAGAACCAAGGGACGGCCGCCGTCGTCGAGTTCGACCCGACCGCGCGCGGCATACACGAACAGCCCGTTGACGCCGGCCGCATGCGGCTCTTGCCAGCGCTGCGGCGAGGCGGTGTCGCAAAGGAATCGCGCTTCCAGGCGGACCCGGGTCAGCAACGCGATCAGCAGGTCGGCTTGTTCCAGCATGGTCGAGTTCGATGGCCGCGGCGGGGCGAGGCTTGCGACGATAGGTCAGGCGCGGCGCGGTTGTCAGCCGCGGGCGCGCGCAAACGCCGGGATCGGCAACATCGGCAGAAGACCGCGTTGCGGCGACTCGCCATCGCTGCCGCGCCGGAAGCGGCGCGGCAGCGATGAGCGGCGCGGGCCAAAGGAACCGCCGCGCCGACGCGCAACGGTCAGTACGACCCGACCGGCCGCGGCCGCGCCTCGAACGCCGGCACCACCGCGCCCTTGGCCGGGCTGCCGTCGGCCTTCCAGACCAGGGTTTCCACCGGGAACGCCTGGGTCCGCGTCATCGCGTCGACCTGTTTGGCGATCAGCTGCGGCGCGCCCGGCGCGTCCGGGTTCCAGGCGAACACGCCGGCCTTGCCGTACCACACCGCCGGCGTGGCGGCATCGATGCGGCGGTCGGGGCACATCGTGTAGCGGCGCTGCGCCAATACCCGCAACGCGCCGACGGGAACCGCGCGCACCCCAGGCGTGGTGCGTTCCTTGGAATGGCCCGGACACAGGTTCGCGGCCTGGGCGATGGCCGATTCGTAAACCTCGGCGTCGCTTTGTGCGTGGGCCGCGGTGGCGGCGAGCAACAGCGCGGCGGCGATCGCGAAGGCGGCGGGGCGGCGCGGCGAAACGAAAGACGTCATGGCGAAACTCCTTGTAGAGCGACTGCGAGGGGGCATCGGGGGATGCCCGCGGGGCATGGCCCGGCGCGGATCCGATCCGCGCGCGGCAGGGCCGGCCGAAGAATAGCCAAGGGGTCCGCGACGAATGTAAGCGTCGGGTTAGCGCGCGGCCGGCGCGGCGCGAGCCGCGGCCCGCCGCGAATTCAGCGAAATCCCGCGCTGCGAGCGGTGCGCCCCGGCCGCGCCGGCACCGCTCCAGCGCCCCGCCCCTGCCGCCCGAGCGCCGCCCGTGGCTACAATAGGGCGATGGCAGGGCCCCGCGTTCCGACACGGTCCGCACCGCGCCGCGATGCGCCCGACCCTCGGAGAACCCGCATAAGCCATTGATTTCAAAGACGGCCCCGTAGCTCAGCTGGATAGAGCATCCCCCTCCTAAGGGGAAGGTCACACGTTCGAATCGTGTCGGGGTCGCCAGCTTCCATCGCGGCGCGCAGTGCGCGCCGGCGCGTCCCGCGCGGACGCCGCATCCGCCATCCCGTTTCGCGCGCCCCCCGCGCGCACCATCTGGAGCTTTCGGTATGACCCACCCCGTTCTCGCCGCCCTGGGACTCAAAGACAACGAGTCCGGCACCTACCTCGGCCACGGCGAATGGTCCAAGACCGCCGACGCCGGCGTGCTGGAACCCGTCAATCCCACCGACGGCGAAGTGCTGGCGCGCGTGCAGGCGTCCTCGCAGGCCGATTACGACCTCATCGTCGCCCGCGCCCAGGCCGCCTTCGCGGTGTGGCGCACCACCCCGGCGCCGCGCCGCGGCGAAGCGATCCGCCTGTGCAGCGACGCGCTGCGCAAGCATAAGGACGCGCTGGGTTCGCTGGTCGCGCTGGAAATGGGCAAGTCCAAGCCGGAAGGCGACGGCGAAGTGCAGGAAATGATCGACATCGGCGATTTCGCCGTCGGCCTGTCGCGCCAGCTCTACGGCCTGACCATGCACTCCGAGCGCCCCGGCCACCGCATGTACGAACAGTGGCACCCGCTGGGCCTGGTCGGCATCATCTCGGCGTTCAACTTCCCGGTGGCGGTATGGGCCTGGAACAGCTTCGTCGCGGCGATCTGCGGCGACATCTCGATCTGGAAGCCCTCGCCCAAGACCCCGCTGTCGGCGATCGCGTCGATGAAGATCTGCAACGAAGCGCTGCGCGCCGGCGGCTTCCCCGACCTGTTCTTCCTGTTCAACGACGCCGGCACCGAGCTGGCTTCGAGCTTCGTCGACGATAAGCGCATCGGTCTGGTGAGCTTCACCGGTTCGACCAAGGTCGGCCGCGCCGTGGGCGAGCGCGTCGCCCGCCGCATGGGCCGTTCGCTGCTGGAACTGGGCGGCAACAACGCGATCATCGTCGACGCCAGCGCCGACCTGAAGCTGGCGATCCCGGCCATCGCGTTCGGCGCGGTCGGCACCGCCGGCCAGCGCTGCACCACCACCCGCCGCTTGTTCGTGCACGAGTCGATCTTTGATGACGTGCTGGCCAAGCTGGTCGCCGCGTACAAGCAGGTCGAGAAGAAGATCGGCGACCCGACCGATCCGGCCAACCTGATGGGCCCGCTCAACAGCCAGGACGGCGTGCAGGCGTATCTCGACGCCATCGCCAAGGCCAAGGCCTCCGGCGGCAAGGTCGAGACCGGCGGCGAGCGCATCGACCGCAAGGGCAACTTCGTGCTGCCCGCCATCGTCACCGGCCTCACCAACGACGCCGAGGTCGTGCAGACCGAAACCTTCGCGCCGATCCTGTACGTGATGAAGTTCAGCAAGCTCGAAGAAGCCATCGAACTGCAGAACGACGTGCCGCAGGGCCTGTCCTCGTCGATCTTCACCGCCAACCTCAAGGCGGCCGAAGCGTTCTTGTCGGCGGCCGGTTCGGATTGCGGCATCGCCAACGTCAACATCGGCACCTCCGGCGCCGAGATCGGCGGCGCGTTCGGCGGCGAGAAGGAAACCGGCGGCGGCCGCGAGTCGGGTTCCGACGCGTGGCGCGCGTACATGCGCCGTCAGACCAACACGATCAACTACTCCGACGCGTTGCCGCTGGCTCAGGGCATCAAGTTCGATCTGTAATCGCGCCGGTCGCGCTTAGGCGCGATCGATCGCTGCGACAACGCACGAGGCGGCCGGCGACGGCCGCCTCGTTGCGTTTGCGGCGGTGCATCGCACTCGTCGTTATCGCGCCGCGCGGCGACTAAGGCGTCGAGGGCGACCGAACGTGCGGTCGTCCCCTTAGGAGGGAGATGCTCGAAGCTGCCGCAATGCGAGGCGCCGCACGGCTTTCGCTATTGCACCGCAACAGCCGCTGCGTTCTGTGATCGCACGCGTGAAAACGCCGCCCCCCCGCACATGACCCGAGGCCCTGCGCGCGCCTAGCATCGGCGGGCCAGATGGACTGGCCACACAAGGAGGTCTTGCGATGTCACGACGCACTTACCGCCTCACCGCTTTGGCCCTGGGCGCGTTCGGCTTCTCCGCCGCGCTCACCGCGACCGCCGGCATTCCCAACTGCGATCACTGCGTGCACGACTATTACCTCTGCCGCGAGAACACGCCCGACGCCAATCCCAGCTGCGTCGAGCAGTTCTTCGATTGCCAGGTCGCCGGCCGCTGCGAGCCGACGCTGCCGCCGGATTGATCCATCGCGTCGGCACGACGCTTCGATCCGCCGCATCGACACGTCGCGCATCCGCGCCGACATCGACCGCGTTTCCGCGCCCCATCCGTACTCGCGCTCTGTCGCGCCCCACCATGGCGCGCCCGGATCGCTGCGCGACGCGCGATCCGCACTCATCCATGCAACACCCGCAGTTCCACTCACGACATGGGAGGTCCGATGAACACCCGCAACCGCCGCATCCGCCCGCGCCTGGGCGCGCTCGCCCTGGCCGCGTTCGGCTTCGCCACCGCGTTGACCGCCACCGCCGAAGTTCCGCGCTGCGATCATTGCCTGGGCGAGTACTACGGCTGCCGCAGCGCCGGCGGCGAATACGAAGCCTGCGTCAACGCGTTCTGGGATTGCGAAACCGCCAACGGCTGCGCGATCAGCCTGCCGCCGGATTTCTGATTGCGAAGCCGCGCGCAACCGCGTTGCGGCGAGCCCGCGGACGCGCGTCCGCGGGCTCGCTCGTCGATGAGCGCGCCCGTCGTTCGCAGTCGCGCACCGCCCGCTCGCGATATGCTGTGACGGCTATCACTTCGCGAAGGAACGTCGCCATGCAAATCCCCGTTCGCCAGACCAGCGGCGCGGCCATCTTCAGCCTGATCGCCGGCGTGCTCGGCTGGACCCTGCTGCCCTTCCTCGGCAGCATCGCCGCGATCGTCAGCGGCCACATGGCGCGCGCGCAGATCCGCCGCGAACCCGACCGCCTCGACGGCGACGGGCTGGCCATCGCCGGCCTCGTGCTGGGCTGGGCCTCGGTCATCATCGCGGTGCTCAGCGTGATCGCGCTCGTGGTGTTCTTCGGCGGCCTCGCCGCGATCCTCGCCTTCCTCAGCCAGCAGCACTGAGCGGCGTGCTGCGCCGCCGCTTGCCGCGCGCGAACGGCGGCCGCTAGCGTGGCCCGGCCAGAAGGACTGGCGCCACGCACAGGACGCACCGCCATGGAATTCCGCTCGCCCGCACCCCGCTCGTCCGCGCCGCAGCCGCGCAAAACCGGCTCCCGCCGCCTGCCATTGCTCGCCGTCGGCCTGTTCGGCTTCGCCGCCGCGCTGACCGCCTCGGCCCAGGTCGAGGAATGCGAACGCTGCCGCCTGCAGTTGGAAAGCTGTCTGCTCAGCGCCGAGTCGCCGATGGCGACGCAGGGCTGCTACAACCAACACCAGCGCTGCACCAGCAAGCTCGATTGCCCCGCGCCCGAAGCGCTCCGGCAGCCGTAATCCGCTGCGCGCGCCGCCGCGCCGGCCGCCGCCGGCGCGGCGGCGTCGCGTCCGGTCCGCCCCGGCCTGTCGGTTTTGTCCGTCGCCCCGCACATCGCGCTCGCCCGAGCGGTATCGATTGGGCGATAATCGGCCTTCCCCCAGCCGAGCCGTCCGCACCGAACTCGTGTATAGCCTCGCCCGACCCTTCCTCTTCGGACTGGATGCAGAACGCGCCCACGGCCTGGGCCTGACGGCGCTGGAAACGGCCTATCGCAGCGGCCTCAACCCGCTGGTGGCGCGCGCGCCCAAGCCCTTGCCGACCAAGACCCTGGGCCTGACCTTTCCCAACCCGGTCGGCCTCGCCGCCGGCCTGGACAAGAACGGCGCCCACATCGACGCGCTGCTCGCGTTGGGCTTCGGCTTCGTCGAAATCGGCACCGTCACCCCGCGCCCGCAGGACGGCAACCCGCGTCCGCGCATGTTCCGCCTGCCCGAGCAACAAGCCGTCATCAACCGCCTGGGCTTCAACAACCTCGGCGTCGACGCGCTGGTGCGCAACGTGGCCAAGGCGCGCCGCCGCGGCGGCGGCCTGCTCGGCATCAACATCGGCAAGAACAAGGACACCCCCAACGATCAGGCCGAGCGCGATTACCTGCACTGCCTGGAGCGGGTGTATCCGCTGGCCGACTACATCACCGTCAACATCTCCTCGCCCAACACCGCGGGCCTGCGCGAACTGCAGGAAGAGCAGTCGCTGCGCCGCCTGATCGGCAGCTTGCGCGAAGCGCAGGAGACATTCGCCGCGCGCGAAGGCCGGCGCGTGCCGATGCTGGTCAAGATCGCGCCCGACCTCAGCGACGACGACATCGAAGCCGCCAGCCGGGTGCTCAGCGAGTTGCAGGTCGACGGCGTGATCGCCACCAACACCACGGTCGCGCGCGACGGCGTCGAAGGCAGCCCGCACGCCAGCGAAGTCGGCGGCCTGTCGGGCCGGCCGTTGCTGGCCCAGGCCACCACGGTGCTGCGCAAGATGCGCACGCGCTTGCCGGAGAACATTCCCATGATCGGCGTCGGCGGCATCCTCAGCGGCGCCGACGCGGCCGCCAAGATGGCGGCCGGCGCGAGTCTGGTGCAGGTCTATTCGGGTCTGGTCTATCGCGGCCCGGCCCTGATCGGCGAATGCGTGGACGCGATCCGCCGGCGCAAGGAAGCCCCCAGCCGCGGCCACGTGCCGCCGCAGATTTGAACGCTTCCGTCCCAGCCGCTTTCCGAGCCGCCGTCATTCCGCGTCCCAACCCCACCGCCAAGCCGCCGCGCGCATGAATCCGAACGTCCGCATCGTGCGCGATGCGCCGCTGCAAACCCGCAACACCTTCGGCGTCGCCGCGCGCGCGCCGTGGCTGGTCAGCGTCGACGACGCCGACGCCCTGCCCGAGGCGCTGGCCGCGCCGCCGCTGCGCGACGGCCTCGCCCTGGCCATCGGCGGCGGCAGCAATCTGCTGTTCGCCGGCGACCCCGACGGCGCCGTGCTCGAACTCAGCGGCCGCCGCGTGCGCGCGATCGAGGACGACGGCGAGCGCGCGATCCTGCGCGCCGACGCCGGCGCGGTCTGGCACGGCTTCGTCATGCAGTCGCTGGCCGACGGTTACGCCGGCTTGGAGAATCTGGCGCTGATCCCGGGCACCGTCGGCGCCTCGCCGATCCAGAACATCGGCGCCTACGGCGTGGAAGTGCGCGAGTTCGTGCACGCGGTGGACGCCTATGAGCCGGCCACCGGCCGGTGGCATCGCTTCGACAACGCCGCCTGCGCCTTCGCCTACCGCGACAGCCTGTTCAAGCGCGAAGCCGACCGTTTTCTGATCACCGCGGTCGAGTTCGCGCTGCCGCGCCGCGCCGCGCTCAAGCTCGACTACGCCGGCATCGGCGACGAGCTGGCCGCGCGCGGCATCGACGCGCCGACGCCGCTGCAGGTCGCCGAAGCGGTGATCGCGATCCGCCAGCGCAAGCTCCCGGACCCCGCCGTGCTCGGCAACGCCGGCAGCTTCTTCAAGAACCCCATCGTGCCCGCGGCGCAAGCCGAAGCCTTGCTCGCGCAGCATCCGGCGATGCCGATGTTCCGCGGCGACAGCGAGGCCACGCGCAAGCTTTCGGCCGCGTGGCTGATCGACGGCTGCGGCTGGAAGGGCCATCGCGACGGCGACGCCGGCGTGTCGGCCGCGCACGCGCTGGTGCTGGTCAACCACGGCGGCGCCAGCGGCGCGCAGTTGCTCGATCTGGCCCGGCGCATCGCCGACTCGGTGCGCGCACGCTTCGGCGTGGCGATCGAACCCGAACCGCGCATCGTCGGCGCGCGCTGGTGAGCGCCGGGGCGCCGGTTTCGCCTCCCGCCCCGACGCAGCCGATGCGCGCCGCCGGCCTGATGCTGGCGAGCACCTTGAGCTTCGGCGTCATGGCCATCGCCATCCGTCTGGCCTCGCAGTCGCTGCACACCTTCGAGGTCGCGTTCTTCCGCAATATGTTCGGCTTGCTGGCGGTGCTGCCGCTGCTGCTCAGCGCGCGCCGCGCCGAACTGCGCACGCGCCAGTTGCCCAAATATTTCGTGCGCTGCGCGATCGGCATCGTCTCGATGCTGTGCGGGTTCTGGGCCATCGGCCATCTGCCGCTGGCGCAGGCGATCTCGCTGACCTACTCCACGCCGATCTTCGTCACCATCGCCGCGGCGCTGTTCCTGCACGAACAAGTGCGCGCGCGGCGCTGGGCCGCGGTCGCGGCCGGCTTCGTCGGCGTGCTGGTGATCGTGCGGCCGGGCTCGACCGAGTTCTCCATCGACAGCCTCGCCGCCTTGGCCGCGGCGGTGTTGGGCGGGGTGATCTCGATCCAGATCAAGCAGCTGTCGAAGGTCGATTCGGCCAACACCATCGTGCTCTACACCTATGCGTTCTGGGTGCCGATGTCGCTGATTCCGGCCCTGCTCGTGTGGCAGTGGCCGCAGGGCGTCGCCTGGGTGTGGATCGTCGCGGCCGGCGTGTTCGGCACCGGCGGGCAGGTGCTGTGGACGCATGCGCTCAAGCTCGGCGAGGTGTCGGCGCTGACGCCGATCAGCTTCGTGCAGTTGCCGCTGGTGTCGATCGCCGGGTGGCTGTGGTTCAACGAAAGCCTGGATCGCTACACGGTGATCGGCGCGGCGATTATTCTCGGGTCGAATGCGTACATCGCGCATCGCGAAGCGTTGCTGGCGCGCAAGCGGGCGTCGGCGGCGGCTACGGCGGGGGCGGTGCCTGGGGAGTGAGGCGCGGCGTTCGGCGAGTGGGGCGGTGTAGGCGATTTTCGACGTCGTCGGGTTGGCGCGGTCGCGGCTCGCGCCGCTCCTACAGTCAGACGCGAACCGGCCGAAGCCCCTGTAGGAGCGGCGCGAGCCGCGACCGCGACACCGCAAACCACGACGAAATCTCCCCCAAGACCGCTCCCGCGCACCCGCATCACGCATCCGCCTTGATTCGCGGCACATCGGCGCATTCGTCGATGTCGGTCACATGCTGCAGCGCACGAACCCGCATCGCGCGGGGCCCGCTTGCGTGACGCGCAGCGGGGCAAAAACGGTCAGCGGCGGCCACATTCGCGGCCAATCTGCCCCGTCGCGGGAAATCGCCGCCAAGGCCGATTGACCCGTCATCTCCCCGCCGTTATCCAGACGCTGCAGTACGGAGAGGAACCGGCCGCGCGCACGCCCTAGCACGCGCCGGATGCGCGTTTCGCTCTGCCTTCATGACGATCACAGGAGAGTTCTCATGGCCGCATTGAGCCGATACGTCGCCGTCGCCCTGGTGGGCGGCGCCGTCGCGTTTTCCAGCCTGCCCTCGCAGGCCGAGCAGGGCGATTACGGATTTTTCCAAACGCTGCGCAACCTGTTCTCGCCGCCCAAGGCGGACAACAAGGTGCAGCCGCAGCAGCGCACCGGCAGCTATCCGCTGCTGAGCCGCGACACCGCGCGCGCCGACGGTTTCGACCCGGCCGCGTACTACCAATGGCAGACCGTGCAGCTGCCGGCGGAAACCGGCGCGATCTGCGGCAACGGTTCGCCGTACAAGATCTTCGTCAACCGCGTTCCCAACACCACCAACACCATCATCTACATGGAAGGCGGCGGCGCGTGCTGGGATTACGCCAGCTGCACCGGCGCCACCGGCGTGCGCGGCGCGCGCAATCCCAACGGCGTGCCCGACGACTACATGAAGCTGCTCAACCCGGGCGCGAGCCTGGTCAGCCCCTTCGTCACCCGCGTCAGTCCGTTCGACGCGGTCAAGACCCAGGGCTGGAACATGGTCTACGTGCCCTATTGCACCGGCGACATCTACAGCGGCGACAAGGTCGCGGTGTACGACGATCCCAGCGGACAGAAGCCGCCGCTGGTGTGGCACCACAACGGCCTGCGCAACAGCCGCGCGATCATTTCCTGGCTCAAGGACAACCTGCCGCGGCCGGCGCAGATGCTCAACACCGGCTGCAGCGCCGGCGGCGCCGGCAGCCTGATTTCCTACGACACCTTCCGCACCGACATCGCGCCGACCAACGGCTTCCTGATCGACGACTCCGGCCCGATCTTCCCGACGCCCAAGAACGGCAACCCGGCCGAGTATCCCTCGCAGCCGCTGATGACCAAGATCCGCGACGTGTGGGGTCTGGACGCGCCCAACGGCCCGCTGCAGTTCCTCGCCGCCGGCCTGCCGCAGATGGATCTCAACGAACTGGGCTCGATCTATCCGGCGCTGGCCAACAAGCACCGCGGCGACCGTCTCGGCCAGACCCACTTCTGGCAGGATCTGAACTACTCGTCGTATTCCTACGAGCGTTTCCACGACGACATCCAGCAAGCGCCGAACCAAGCGGCGAAGGAAGCGTTGATCCACGCCAAGTGGGGCGCCGACACCCAGCGCCTGTCCGCGCGGCTCAACGGGCTGGACAACTTCGGCGGCTACTTCCCGCAGTACCGCGCGCTCAACGAAAGCCACTGCACCACCATCGTCGATTTCAAGAACGGCGACGTGCAGGCGCAGAACCTGGAGTTGAAGAGCTTCATCGACTCGGTGCTCGACGGCAACGGCAAGGTGCTCGACGCCAGCGAGACCAGCGACGCGGCCGACAAGGCCAAGCCGTTCAACTTCTTGTACTGGCTGGTCGATCAGCTGATCTGAGCGGAACGACGGCATGAAGCGAAACACCGTCATGCTGGGTCTGGCCCTGACCGTCGCGGCGTTGGCCGCGGCGGTCAGCCTGGGCTGGCATCCGTTCGACGCCGGCCGCGCCGCGGCGGCGCCGCTCGCGCAAGCCGGCGACGGCGCCGACGGCGGCGCCGCCTTGCCCTCGATGCTGGCCACGCCGCAGGGGCGGCAATTCCAGCAGCGCCGGCAATTCCAGGACGAGGCCAAGCGTTTCTTCAGCGATGCCAAGACCCTGGGACCGGCCGAGCGCGAACGCCGCGCGCAAACCTTGCGAGCGCAGATCGATCGCTACGAACAGGCCGACGAGTTGTCGGCCGGCGAAACCATGCTGCTGCGCGTGGGCTTGATCCAGGCCACCGTGCCCGACGAGGCGCAGCAGGCCTTGATGGTGCAGCGTCTGGCCCAGCAGTACCGGGCTCAGGCGCGCGCGCGCGAGCAGGCGTGGGTCGAACAGCAGGCGCACGATCCGAAGTTCCAGGCCTACAAGCGCAGCGAAGCGCAGATCGTGGCCGAGACCCTGAAGATGCAGCGGTTTCCCGACGGGCTGACCCGCGACGAGTATCTGCGCCGGCGTCTGCAGGCCGAGCGCGAGCGCATTTATCGCTGAGAGGATGGGGAGCGGCTTGAGAGTCGCTCCCCTGCTCCGCTCACGCGCCCGAACGACGCGCGCCGAATCCAGTTCGCCAAGAACGCGCGAACGCCGAACATCGCGCGTTCGATGCGCGCCGCGCTCGCGGACGCTGCGCCCTCACTCGTCCTCCGCCAACACCACCCGGTTGCGCCCGCCGCGCTTGGCCGCGTACAGCGCCTGATCGGCGCGCGCGAACGTCGTTGCGCTCTCCTCGCCGGCGCGGTAACCGGCCAGCCCGATGCTCACCGTCAGCGGCAGCCCGATCGGCAGGTTGGCGATGGCCTCGCGCACGAACTCGCATTGCAGCAGCGCCTGATGCAGCGGCGCCTCGAACAGCATCAGGAACTCCTCGCCGCCGTAGCGCGCCACGCTGTTCGGCCCGGCCGAATACAGCCGCAGCGTATCGGCGACCGCTTGCAGCACGCGGTCGCCCTCGGCGTGGCCGTGGACATCGTTGATGGTCTTGAAGTGGTCGATGTCGAGCACCGCCACTTGCAGCGGCGCGGCGCTGTGGCTGCGCGCCACCGCCTGTTCCAGCGCCAGCGCGAACGCGCGCCGGTTGGGCAGGCCGGTCAGCGCGTCGGTGCGGGTCAGCGCGGTGAGGTCGGCATTGCTGGCTTGCAGCGCGGCGTGGCTGGCTTCCAACTCGCCCTGGTAATCGAGCAGGCGGCGCTCGTACCACTCGCTTTCCTGCAACTGCCGCGCCAGCGCGTGGCTGACCCGGCGCAGTTCCATCGCGCGCGAGGCCTGCCGCGACAACGCGGTCAGCGCTTTTTGCTGATGCGCGGGCAATTGGCGCGGTTTGGTGTCGATCACGCACAAGGTCCCGAGCGCCTCCCCATCCGGCGTCACCAGCGGCGCGCCGGCGTAGAAGCGGATGTTGGGGTCGTCGGTGACCAGCGGGTTGTCGGCGAAGCGGGCGTCGTCGCGCGCGTCGGGCACGACCAGGGTGCGGTCGGGGGTCAGGATGGCGTGGGCGCAGAACGCCAGTTCGCGCGGGGTTTGCTCCGCGCCCAGGCCCAACCGCGCCTTGAACCACTGGCGCTGCTCGTCGATCAGGCTGACCAAGGCGATCGGCACGTCGCAGACCGCGGCGGCGATCGCGACCAGATCGTCGAAGTCGCGCTCCGGCGGCGTGTCGAGGATGTCGTAGCGGCGCAGCGCGTCCAGGCGCTGGGCTTCGTTGGCGGGCGTGGCGGGTTTTTGCACGGCGGTGTCCGGACGGTGACGGTCGCGATCGAAGTGACGGTCGGCTGCCAAACGGCGCGGCCGCGCGCGCGGCCTGCGCCGGCAGTCTAGCAAGCGCGGGGGCGGCGTCCGCAAGCCGGCGCGCGCGGCCGCGTCAAGCGCCGGCGGGCGTCGGTCCGCCAAGCGGCGATGGCGGTCACAGCCGCGACGCGACGCGGGCACGGCGCGGTTTCCTTCGCCTGCAATGTCGCGCCGATAGACTCGCGTGCGCGTACCGCGATGCGGCGCGCGGCGGCCATGGCGAGGGAGGCAAAGGGTGCAGGTGGAAACCAACGATTACGTCGAGCTCAAGCACGAGATCCTCGACGGCATGCGCAGCTTCATGGAGGACGTGGCCCAGGACGGCGCCGACGCCGGCTACGGCGCGGCCGAGATCGACGAATGCGAGCGCATCCTCGAAGGCTTCCTGGCCAGCCTGCGCAACGCCGCGGGCGACGGCGAACGCGTGCCCTCGCGCGCGGCGCTGGACCGCACCGCGCGCGCGGCGGTCGAGCAGACGGTGCGCGCGCTCAACGCGCTCAACGCGCGCTGCCGCTACAACCTGATCGAGACCGACCAGCGCGAAGGCCTGTGCGAGTTGATCCGCGGCGCGCTCGCCGAAATCGGCGCGCTGCGCGGGGTGGAAGATCCGACCGAGCCTTGGCGCGAGTGGTGAAGCCGCGCGCGAGCGCGACCGGCGCGATCCGCGCCGCGAGGCGGCGAACGCGCCGGGCGCGACGCTCGCGGCGATAAAAAAACCGGGCCCGCGAACGGGCCCGGTCGTATCTCCGGCAGCCGTGCGGCCGCCCTACCCGCTTCGTCCCCACGGCCGGCCCGCGCGCGGGCCGGCCGCGCGAAGACTCAGCGCACGCTTTCGCTATCGCCCACCGGCGCGGCGCTGCCGGTGACCACCGCGGTCGGCTTGGGCGCGTCCGGCGTCGCCGGGGCCGGCACCGACACCGCGATCGGCAGATGCAGCGTCGGCGACTTGCGCGTCAGCAGCGGCTTGAGCTGCAACTGGCCGAAGTGCCAGCTGCCGTCGGCCGCGTACTTGCGGCTCAGCACGATCACGTTGATCGGCGTGGTCGCACCGCGCACCGAGGCGAACACCGGCGGGAACGCGATGCCGTCCACGCCCTGCACCTGCGCCAGCCACAGCTCCGGCTGGCGCTGGGCGTGGCGGAAGCTGCGCTTGAACGTGCACGCGTTGGCGCAGGCGCTCTGCTCCATGCTGGCCAGATTGAGCGCGGCCGGATCGCCGCCGGCGGCCGGATCGGCGGCCTGATAACGCGCCGTGGTCTCGTTGAGCACCAGCCCCGCCTTGACCGCCTGATCGACCTGGATCCGGCCCGAGCCGGTGTCGAACGGATCGGCCGGGGTGACGCCGTCCTCGCGGAACACTTCCTGCTTGGCGGTCATCATCAGCGCCGACTTGATCTCCGGCGCGGTCAGGTCCGGGCGCGCCTGACGCAGCAGCGCCGCCGCGCCGGCCTGATGCGGCGAGGCCATCGAGGTGCCGCTGAGCAAGCCGACCAGATTCTCGCTGCCGCTGATCGTGGTGCCGGCCAACACCGCCAACACGCTGACGCCCGGCGCGGCGACGTCGGGCTTGATCAGATTCAAGCCGGTGGCCGGGCCGCGCGAGCTGAAGGCCGCCAGCACGTCGGGCGTGTTCGGGATCGGCGTCGGCGGATAGCCGATGCCGCCGGTGGACACGTTGCCGTTGCCGGCCGCGAAATCGCGCAGCGCGTTGCTGTCGTCCTGGCTGGCCAGGAACACCGGCACCGTCGTGCCCGGCACGCTCGGCGTCGCGCCGGTGACCTGATTGTTGGCGATGACCACCGCGACCGCGCCGGCGGCGGCGGCGTTGTTGACCTTGATCGAGAAGTTGCAGGTGCCGCGGCGCACCACCGCGATCGCACCGCTGAAGCTGCCGGCGGGGAACGCGGCGCAACCGTCGGCGGCCGTGTCGATGCCGGCGCTCACGCGCACCGGCGTGGTCGGCGGAATCGACGCGGAGAACGCGACGCCGCCGGTGCCTTCGGTGAGCAGGACCGCCTGCAGACCCGACGGCACCGTGCCCGGGCCGGTGATCTGCAGCAGCGAGGCGAAATCGCCGCGGCCGTGCGTGGTCGCCGCGGTGGTCGAGGTCCACGGCTGGCGATGGCCGGTGGTGCTCGGGCCGGGGCCGCTGTTGCCGGCCGCGGCGGCGATGAAGATGCCGGCGTCGGCGGCGTTGAGGAAGGCCAGCGAGACCGCTTCGCCCCACGGATTGGCGCCGCCGCCGATGGAGTAATTGATCACGTCCACGCCGTCGGCGATGGCTTGATCGATCGCCGCCACCGCCGACACGTTCGGACACAGGCCTTGGCCGGTGGCGATGTTCGTGTAGCAGATGTCGTAAGCGATGATGTTCGCGTGCGGTGCGACGCCGGAGATGCGGATGTTGCGGCCCTTGAAGTTCGCGGTCCAGGCGTTGCCGGCCGCGGTCGAAGCGGTGTGGCTGCCGTGGCCGTTGGTGTCGCCGAAGCCGGGTTCCTCGCGGATGCCGGGCACGCCGCAGGCGCCGGCCGGTTCGCCGCAGACGAAGTCCCAGCCGCCGATCAGCTTGTCGTTGCAGCGGCCTTCGTCGACGCCGCCGGGCGCGCACGTGCCCAGATAGTGGCCGGTGCCGTTCGGATTGACGTGGTGATAGCCGGTGTCGTCGACCGCGGCGAACGCCGGGCTGCCGAAGTTGATGCCGGTGTCGAGGATGCCGACCACCACGCCCTCGCCGCGCCAGCGCCCGGGCTTGGCGTTCCACAGTTCCGGCGCGCCGATCAAGGTCGGGCCGACGTCGGTGGCGACCGGATACTCGTGATACGCCTCCACCAGCGCCACGCCGGGCAGCTTGGCCACGCGCGCGGCTTCGCTCGCGCTCATCTGCGTCACCACGCCGTTGACCGCGTGGCGCAGGCGCCGTTCGACGTTGAGCGGACGGCCGATCGCGGCATTGATGCCGCGTTCGTGGGTGCGCTGCGCGCCGTCGAGATAGCTCAGGTATTTGCTGGCTTGCGCGCTGCGCACGTCGATGCGCGCGGTGCCGCCGCCGGCGGCGCGGGCGGCGTCGCTGTTGGCGTTCTGCGCGCCGGCGATGCGCTGCGGCGCGGCCAGTCCGGCCACTTCGCCGTTGTAGCTGCTCAGCGGCGCTTCGTTGTACAGCACCAGATAGCGTTCGCCGCGATGATCGGCCGCGGCGCGTTGCGGTGCGGGTGCGCCGCCGACGGCGGCGGCGCTCGGGTTCGCATTGTCGTCGCGCAAGCCGCTGACGGCGGCCGCGGCGGCGAGCGCCGTCAATCCGGTCAGGCCGAGCGCGATGGCGAGGGTCAGACGGTTTTTGGCTTTGAGGTGGTTTGCATTGGGCATCGAGAGGTCCTCCACGTATCGTTCGCGAAGAAACCGCCCCACGCCTGTCCCCTGTTCACAGGCACGTCGCGGTTCGAGGTCGGGCCAGGGAGGGATCGCCGTGATCGAGCGTCGTCCGTGAACCGATGCGCTCGCTACCACGCATCGGCCGATCGCTCCTGCCACCGTGCCCGCGCACTCACCGTGCCGGGCCGAACCTTCCTACCCACGCCGAACACTGCAAGAGGCGGGAAGATTTCGGCGTGATCATGCGCACAAATCGCATTCGGTTACAGAGGCATCGGCGGCATGTTGCGCGATTGAAACTTCACTTGGCTAAACCGCCGCGACCGCGCTACGCACTGTGCGCTTGCGAATGGTGGATGCGCGTGGATTCAGTTTCGTAACGATGTGCGACGGCTCGACGTCGGTTGCGCGCGCGTCGTTGCGGACAAAAAAACGGCGCCCCGCGGGGCGCCGTCGTTTCGATGCGGCGCCGTCGCGGCGCCGCATCGTCGTCGTTGTCACCAACCGAAGCCCAAGCCCACGCCGGCCGAGCTTTCGCTGTCGCTGAACGCGCCGCCGACGGTGAAGGTCGCGCGGTCGCTGATCGCGCGCTGATAACCGATCGACAGCGCTTGCTCGCCGCCCTGGAAACCGGCGCCGACCGCGACGCGGTTCTGCGTGCGCAGGCCCGAGGCGCTGGCCGACATCTGCACCATCGCCGCGGTCATCGCGCCCATGCGGTCGATGCGCTGATCCTGCTTGCGCAGCTTCCATTCCATGTCGTCGCGCAGACGGTTGATCGCCTCGGTCGGCGCGGCCAGCATCTGGTTCACCCGCGAATCGGTGTAGGCGTTGGCGCTGCGCAGCGTCGCGGCGTCGCCGGCCTGGACCTGGCCGACGTTGGCCGCGTCGGTCGAAGCGGTGCCGTTGGCGACGTTGGCCACGCGCGTGCCGCCGGCGCCCTGCAAGGTCATGGTGCTCTTGGAGGCGTCGTCGTAGTTGGCCGACAAGGTCGAGCCCGGGCCTTGCGGTCCCTGCGGACCGGTCGGGCCTTGCGGGCCGGTCGGACCGGCCGGGCCCTGGGGCCCCGCCGGAATCGCCGCGACCTTGCCGTACAGATCGGTCAGGCGCCCGTCCACCGCGGCGAAGGCCGCGCCGACATCGCGATAGCTGCCGCCCTGGATCGTGTAGGTCGGCGCGACGAAGGTGCCGCCGGCGTAGCTGGCGCCGCCGCCGAGCGCACCGGCGAGGGTGTTGAGCTGCAGCACGTTGACCGCGTCGGTGTCGGCGGTGCCGGCGGCGAGGTTGATGAGCTGGCGCTCCGCGCCCGTCGCACCGATCGACACGGCATTGGCGCGGTCGCCGACCGAACCCGCGCCGAGCGCGACCGAGTTGGCGGCGCTGGCCGAACTGTTGGCGCCGATGGCGGTGGCGTTGTCGACGCTGGCCGCGCTCTGCGCGCCGAACGCCGCGCTGTTGGCGCCGCTGGCGCTGCTGCCGGCGCCGCCGGCGACGCTGAACTGTCCGCTGGCGCTGCTGCTGGAACCGAACGCCGCGGCGAAATCGGCGGTGGCGCTGCTGCCGTCGCCGATCGCGGCGCTGTTGGCGTTGGCCGCGTTGGCGCCGGCGCCGATCGCCGTGCTTTGCTCGCCCGCGGCGCTGCCGCCGGCGCCGATGGCCAGCGCGCCGGTCGCGCTGGCGCTGCTGCCGGCGCCGATGGCCGAGCTGAAATCGCCGCTGGACTGCGCGCCGGCGCCGATCGCCGTGCTTTGTTCGCCGCCGGCCGCGCTGGCGTTGCCGACCGCCGTGGCGCTGCCGCCGGCGGCGTTGCTGGCGGCGCCGATCGCCGCACTGCCGTTGCCGGCGGCGTTGGCGCCGCTGCCGCAGGCGATGGCGTCGGCGCCGGCAGCGGTCGCGCCGCCGTTGCTGACGGTGCCGGTGCCGTCGTCGACCTGGCAGGTGTCGCCGGCCCAGGCGTAACCGGTCGCCAGCGACAGCGCCACGGCGAGAAGCGTCTTGTGCAGAGTACTCAAAGGGGTTTCTCCAGAATTCGGGTTGTCGGGCAGCCGCCGCGCGGGAACGCCGCGCGGCCGCGACTGCGAATGCGTTGCCGAAGCAAGCGAACGCGCCGCGACGGCGGCGCGCGCAACGCAACGGCACTGCCGTTGCGCTGCGCGGCCGGATCGCCGGAGCGCGCGCGGCGCCGTTACGGCGCCGAGGTCACGGTGAGCTTCACCGGCATGGCCACCTTCGGCTGCGTGGCGTCGTTGCTGGCGACGCAGACGTAGCCCGAGTAGCTGCCGGGCGCGAGACCCGCGGCGCTGATCTGCACCTGGGTGTCGTAGCCGCCGTTGCCGGCGATGCGGCCGAAGGCGCGGTTGGGCGCGCCGACCCAGGTCGCGCCGCAGGCGTTGGAGCCCTGCATCGCGTAGGCCAAGCCGGCGTGCTCGTTGTCGGCCTCCCAATCGCCCGCGCCGTTCTGGTCGAGTCCGATCAGGCGGTACTGGCCATCGCCGTCGAGCGAGCCGAACCAGGCCCAGCCGGTGGCCGAGGGCGCGCGCGCCGACACCATCAGCCAGTAACGGCCGGCCGGCAGGTTCGCCGCTTGCCCGGCCGCGGCCAGATTCAAGCGGATCGTGCCGGCCTGGACGGTGACGCCGGCCGAGGTCTGGCTCGCGCGGTAGCTCCACACCGCCAGATTGGGCGTGGTCTCCGAGTTGCCTTCGGGGTTGCCGTTGACGTCGCGGAAGATCGACCAATCCAGGTTCTGCGAGGCCAACGCGCCGCCGCCGATCACGAAGCCGTTGGCGACGATGCTGGTGATGCTGGTCGCATCGCTCAGCACGAAGTCCTCCGCGGCGAGCGAAGCGCGTCCGGCCTGAGCCGCATCGGTGAAGCGCGTGGCGTAGTAGCCGCGACGGTTCGGATTGGTCCCCTGCACGACCAGGGTGCGGCCGCCCGAGCCGGTGTTGTCGATCTGGTAGTCCAACGAGCCGCCGCCGATGTTGCGGATGCGGAAGTTGGCGCTGCCGGTGCCGCCGGCCGGGACGCTCAAGGCGACTTGCGCCGGCTCCAACGCCAGCTTGGCCGGCTGCAGCGCCACCGCGATCGGCAGACGCAGCGTCGGCTGCGCGGTATCGCCGCCGGACGGCGCCAACACCAGCTTGCCGTAGGCGAACGCGCCGCTGGCCGGCAGCGAGCTGCCGCTGACGGTGACCTTGACCTGCTTGCTCTCGCCCGGGTTCAAGGTCAGCAGCGACGGCGTGACCAGCGCGCTGACCCCTTGCGCCTTGACGCTCCAGGTCTGGCGCGTGGTCAAGGCGTTGCGGAAGGTGCGGGTGAAGCTGCACGAGCCGATGCAGTTGAACTTGCCCAGGCTGGCCAGGTTGAGCGCCGAAGGATTGCCGCCGGCCGCCGGATCGGCGGCGAGGAAGTTGGCCTTGGTCTCGTTGAGCAGCAGGCCGGCCTTGATCGCCTGATCGATCTGGATGCGGCCGGCGCCCATCGACAGCGGGTCGGCCGGAGTCACTTCGTCTTCTTTGAAGATCTCCTGCTTGGCCGTCATCATCAGCGCCGACTTGATCTCGGCCACGCTCCAGTTCGGACGCGCCTGACGGATCAACGCGGCGGCGCCGGCCTGATGCGGCGAAGCCATCGAGGTGCCGCTGTCGAGATCGACGAGGTTCTCGTTGCCGGTGAGCGTGGTGCCGGACTTCACCGCCAGGATGTTGACGCCCGGCGCGGTCACGTCGGGCTTGACCAGATCGTAGGCGCCGGCCGGGCCGCGCGAGCTGAAAGCGGCCAGCACGTCGGGCGTGTTCGGCAGCGGCGTGGGCGGATAGCTGATGCCGGCGGTGGCGGTGTTGCCGCTGCCGTTGCCGAAGTCGCGGATCGCGTTGCCGGTGGACAGCGGCACGCCGAACACCGGGATCGTGGTGCCGGTGACGGTCGGCGAGATCGCGGCCTCGGCGTTGTTGGCGATCAGCACCGCGCGCGCGCCGGCGGCGGCAGCGTTGTTGACCTTGATGACGAAGCTGCAGGTGCCGCGGCGGATCACCGCGATCGCGTTCTGGAACGTGTTGGCCGGGAACGCGGCGCAACCGTCGCTGGCGGTGTCGATGCCGGCGCTGATGCGCAGCGGGGTGTCGTTGGGCAGCGCGGCGGCGAAGGCGGTGCCGCTGTTGCCTTCGACCAGTTGGATCGCCTGCAGCGCCGGCGGCACCGCGCCGGGGCCGGTGACCTGCATCAGCAACGCGAACGCGCCGCGCCCGTGCTGGGCCGCGGCGGTGGTGGAGACCCACGGCTCGTTGTGGCTCATCGTGCCCGCGCCGGGGCCGTCGTTGCCGGCCGCGGCGGCGACGAAGATGCCGGCATCGGTGGCGTTGAGGAAGGCCAGCGAGACCGGATCGCCCCACGGGCTGTCGCCGCCGCCGACGGAGAAGTTCAGAACGTCGACCACGCCATCGGCGATGGCCTGATCGACCGCCCGCGCCGACGAAGACGACGGGCAGCTGCCCTGGCCGGTGGAGATCGTGGTGTAGCACACGTCGAAAGCGACGATGTTGGCGTGCGGCGCGACGCCGGAGATGCGGATGTCGCGGCCCTTGAAGTTGGCGGTGCGGGCGTTGCCGGCCGCGGTCGAAGCGGTGTGGCTGCCGTGGCCGTTGGTGTCGCCGAAGCCGGGCTCCTCGCGGATACCGGTCTTGTCGCAGGCCTGGCCCGGAGCGCCGCAGACGAAATCGTAGCCGCCGATCAGCTTGTCGTTGCAACGGCCCTCGTCGACGCCGCCGGGTGCGCAGGTGCCCAGATAGGTGCCGGCGCCGAGCGGATTGATGTGGTGGTAGCCGCTGTCGTCCACGGCGGCGAACGACGGGCTGCCGAAGTTGATGCCGGTGTCGAGGACGCCGACGACCACGCCCTCGCCGCGGAACCCGGTCGGCGTGGCGTTCCACAGCGCCGGCGCGCCGATCAGCTGCGGACCGACGTCGGTGGCCAGCGGCAGCAGCCGGTCGGGGCTGACCATGCTCACTTCCGGCAAGCGCGCGATGCGCGCGGCTTCGGCCGGGGTCAGCTCGGTCACCACCGCGTTGAGCGCGTGACGCAGGCGATGCTGCACGTGCATGCGGCGGCCGAGCAGGCCATCGATCTTGCGTTCGTGGCTGGCCTGGACGCGGTCGAGATAGCTCACATAGCTGCGCGCAGCGGCGCTGTGCACGTCGATGCGCGCCCCGTTCGCGCCGGCGCCGCGCGCGCCGGCCACCTCGGCCAACCGCTGCGGCGCGGGCAATCCCTGCACGTCGCCCTGGTAGGTGCTCAGCGGCGCTTCGCGGTACACGACGATGTAGCGCTCATACTCGCCGACCGACTTTCCGGCCTTCCCCGCCGGTGCCGGCGCGCCGCCGACCGGCGCGCTGCTCGCGCCGCCGCCCAGGTTCATGACGCTCGCCCCCGCGATCGCCGCGACCGCGGCGATGCCGAGCGCGATGGAACTCCTCTTCAACATCTTCTGCATCTGAAACATCCCCTACTTTCAGTGTGCAAACACCCGTCGGCCCCGCGCGTGGGCGGGGCCGGCGGACCGTGATCGGGATGCAATCTGACCTACACGCCAAAGCGTGCACAAATACGCCCCTATTTGTGCCAACGCGCACAGGCCTTCACCCCCCTACCAGGCGGGCGCGACAATCTGATGAACGGATCAAGCAGTTTTCGGACGAACGGCCGCCCGCCCCGCGCGGAGCGCTTGACAAACCGCAAAGAGGCTTAGTTTTCGGCCCGGCCCCAGGGCCGCAGCGCGCTGCCGTACACCAGCAGGTACACCGCCACGACCCAAGCGGTCGCCACGGCCCAGCCGGCGAGGATGTCGGAGGGGTAATGCACGCCCAGGTAGAGGCGCGAGAAGCCGACCAAGAGCGTGAACGGAACCATCAAGCCGATCGCCGCCCAGCGCCAGCGCGTCGGCCAGTACAACAAGATCAACACGACGGCCAAGGTCATCGACCCCATCGCATGCCCGCTGGGGAAGCTGTAGTTGTGTTCCGGCGCGATCGATTCCCACAGCGACGGCCGTTCGCGGGCGAAGAACTGCTTGGCCGCGATGTTGAGCAGCCCCGAGCCGCCGAGCGCGAGCGCGGCGAAGCTGGCTTCGCGGAAACGCCGCAGCGCGGTCAGGGCCAGGACCAGGACCAGGTCGAACGGCACCACGCCCCACTGGTAGCCGAGCTTGGAGACCAGGGTGAACAGCGCATCCAGGCTGGCGCGCGACAGACCGTGCGCGTATTGCAGCACCGGCACGTCGAACACCAGCGCTTCTTGCCGGTGGATGTCCTCGGCCAATTCGGCGAAGCCCCACAACGGCAGCAGCAGGCCGGCGAAGGCCAGCAGCAGGCTCCAGCCGTGGCGGCGCAGCAGCGCTGCGCCGAAGCGGGCTTCCTGCTTGAGCGCGTTGTCGCCGGTGCCGCGCGGCTGCGCGGCGCGCGCTTCTTCGCTGCGCGCGGACGCGTCGTCCGCGCGCGACGGCTCGCTCACGCCGCTCCGCCGGCCGCGCGCGCGCCGTAGCGGCGCTCGACGTAGCCGTCGATGAGGTCGACGAATTCGCGCGCGATGTTCTCGCCGCGCAAGGTCACGGTCTTCTCGCCGTCCTCGAACACCGGCGCCGACGGCGCTTCGCCCGTGCCGGGCAACGAGATGCCGATGTTGGCGTGGCGCGACTCGCCCGGGCCGTTGACCACGCAGCCCATCACCGCCAGGGTCAGGTTCTCGGCGCCGGGATGGGTGATCTTCCACTCCGGCATCTTGTTGCGCACGTGCTCTTGCACGGTCTGCGCCAGTTCCTGGAAGAAGGTGCTGGTGGTGCGGCCGCAACCCGGGCAGGCGGTGACCATCGGCGTGAACGCGCGCAGACCCATGGTCTGCAACAGTTCCTGGGCGACGATGACTTCGTTGCTGCGCGCCTGCCCCGGTTCGGGCGTGAGCGAGATGCGGATGGTGTCGCCGATGCCTTCCTGCAGCAGCACGCCGAGCGCCGCGCTGGAGGCGACGATGCCCTTGCTGCCGATGCCGGCCTCGGTCAGGCCCAGGTGCAGCGCGTAATCGCCGCGCGTGGCCAGTTCGCGATAGACCGCGATCAGTTCCTGCACGCCGCTGACCTTGGCGCTGAGCACGATGCGCTCGGCCGGCAGGCCGAGTTCGACCGCGCGCGCGGCCGAGTCGAGCGCCGAGCGGATCAGCGCTTCGCGCAGCACCTTGCCCGCGTCCCACGGTTCGGCGCGAGTGTGGTTCTCGTCCATCAGTTGCGCGGCCAGGGCCTGATCGAGCGAGCCCCAGTTGGCGCCGATGCGCACCGGCTTGCCGTGCTTGATCGCCAGTTCGATCAAGGTCGCGAACTGGCTGTCCTTCTTCTTGCCGAAGCCGACGTTGCCCGGGTTGATGCGGTACTTGGCCAGCGCTTCGGCGCAGGCCGGCTCGGCGGTGAGCAGCTGATGGCCGTTGTAGTGGAAGTCGCCGATGATCGGCACCTCGATCCCCATCATCGCCAGCTTGTCGACGATGCGCGGCACCGCCGCGGCGGCTTCGACGGTGTTGACGGTGACCCGCACCAGTTCCGAACCGGCGCGCCACAGTTCGGCGACCTGCTTGGTGGTGGAGGCGACGTCGGCGGTGTCGGTGTTGGTCATCGACTGCACCACCACCGGCGCGCCGCCGCCGACTTGAACGCCGCCGATCCGGACCTCGCGGGTCAGGCGGCGCGGCAGCGGGCCGAAATCAGGGAGGGCGCAAGGCAGGACGGCATCGGAATTCATGGGCGGCATTGTAGCGCCGGGGCGATGCGCGCAGGTGCGGCGGGAGTGAAGCGCGGCTGACGCGGGCCCAGCGCTTGCGGGGCTTGGGTTTCGGCGCGATCGGACACAACGTTCCGGCCTGGGAAGGCCGCTCGCCGGCTTGCGATCCGACTCGGCAAACCCGGCCCCGGAAGCGCCGCGCGGGACGGGTTACCATCGGCGCCACTGTTTCTTTTGGGCGGCTGGCGTCGCTCTCGTCCGCCCATGCCCCCCAGTTCTCCCGACGAAGTCCTCACCCCGAGCCAGCTCAACACCCTGGCGCGCAACCTGCTCGAGGACACCTTCCCGCTGATCTGGGTCGAAGGCGAACTGGGCAATCTGTCGCGGCCGTCCTCGGGCCATCTCTACATGACCCTCAAGGACGCGCGCGCCCAGGTCCGCTGCGCGATGTTCAAGCCCAAGAGCACGTGGCTGAAGTTCGTCCCGCGCGAAGGCCTGCGCGTGCTCGCGCGCGGCCGGCTGACCTTGTACGAGGCGCGCGGCGATTACCAGCTCGTGCTCGACCACATGGAAGAGGCCGGCGAAGGCGCGCTGCGGCGCGCGTTCGAGGAATTGAAGGCGCGGCTCGCCGCCGAAGGCCTGTTCGACCGCGAACGCAAGCGCGAACTGCCGCGCTTTCCCGAACGCATCGCGGTGATCACCTCGCCCAGCGGCGCGGCGGTGCGCGACGTGCTCAGCGTGCTCGGCCGACGTTTCCCGCTGGCCCAGGCCGAGGTGCTGCCGGTACCGGTGCAAGGCGACGGCGCAGCCGAGAAGATCGTGGCGATGCTGCTGCGCGCGCAAGCCTCGCAACGCTATGACGTGATCGTGCTGGCGCGCGGCGGCGGTTCGCTGGAAGACTTATGGGCGTTCAACGACGAACGCCTGGCGCGCGCCATCGCCGCCTCCGAGGTGCCGGTGGTCTCGGCCATCGGCCACGAAACCGACTTCACCCTCGCCGATTTCGCCGCCGACGTGCGCGCGCCGACGCCCTCGGTCGCCGCCGAATTGCTGGTGCCGCAGCGCGAGGACCTGCTGCACCGCCTGCGCGTGCTCGAGGCGCGGCTGCGCAACCTGCACGGGCAGCGTTTGAATCAGGCGATGCAGCGCACCGACCGCGCCGGCCTGCGCTTGAACGCGCTGCGCCCGCAAGCGCGGCTGGCGACGCTGCGCGCCCGCCAGCAAGACGCGCTGCGCCGGCTCGAACAGGCCTGGCGCCTGCGCCTGGAACGCGACACCGCGCGCCTGCGCCACAGCGACGCGGTGCTGCGCGCGCACCACCCGCAGCGGCGCATCGCCCGCCTGCGCGAGCGCTTGGCCGCGCTGGCCCCGCGCCCGCGCGCCGCGGTCGCGCGGCGCCTGCACGGCGACGCGCTGCGCCTGCGCGGGCTGGCGCGCTCGCTGGAGGCGGTGAGCCCGCTGGCGACGGTCGCGCGCGGCTACGCCATCGTCCAGCACGAGGACGGGCGCGTGGTGCGCAGCGTGCTCGACGCCGCGCCCGGCGACCGTTTGAGCGCGCGCGTGCAGGACGGGCAGATCCGGGTCCAGGTCGAACCGCGCGAAGACTGATCCGCGCCGGCGCCACGGCGCCTTGTCCCGATCTGGCGGAACCCGCATGCGGCCCGCATCGTTCCACCGCCGTCTCCCCTCGCTCACGCGGTTTGCGCGATCCTGGGCGTCCTGCGTTTCCGTCCCCGGAGTCCCGCATGACCAAGGCGTCCGACCTGTTCGTCGCCGCGCTCGAAGCCGAAGGCGTGCAATACGTGTTCGGCATTCCCGGCGAAGAGAATCTCGACCTGCTCGAATCGCTTCGCACCTCCTCGATCAAACTCGTCCTCACCCGGCACGAACAAGCCGCCGGCTTCATGGCCGCGACCTACGGCCGCCTCACCGGCAAGGCCGGCGTCTGCCTGTCCACGCTCGGCCCCGGCGCGACCAATCTCGTCACCGCCGCGGCCTACGCCCAACTCGGCGCCATGCCGATGCTGATGATCACCGGGCAGAAGCCGATCAAGACCAGCAAGCAGGGCCATTTCCAGATCGTCGACGTGGTCGACACGATGCGCCCGCTGACCAAGTACACCCGTCAGATCGTCGCCGCCGACAGCATTCCGGCGCGCGTGCGCGAAGCCTTCCGCCGCGCCGAGGAAGAGCGCCCCGGCGCGACCCACCTGGAACTGCCGCAGGACATCGCCGGCGATCCGACCCAGGCGCGGCTGATCCCCGCCTCGTTCTCGCGCCGTCCGGTCGCCGAGGACAAGGCCATCGAACGCGCCGCCGAAGCCATCGCCCAGGCCCGCCACCCGATCCTGATGATCGGCGCCGGCGCCAACCGCAAGACCACCTCCAACACGCTCGACCAGTTCGTCGCCAAGCTCGGCATCCCCTACTTCACCACCCAGATGGGCAAGGGCGTGCTCGACGAGGAAGGCCCGCTGTGGCTCGGCAACGCCGCGCTGTCGGACCACGATTTCGTCCACCGCGCGATCGACGCGGCCGACTGCATCGTCAACATCGGCCACGACGTGATCGAGAAGCCGCCGTTCTTCATGCGCGAAGGCCGGCGCACGGTGATCCACGTCAACTATGCCGCGGCCGAGGTCGATGCGGTGTACTTCCCGCAGATCGAGGTGATCGGCGACATCGCCCACTCGGTCTGGCGCCTGAGCGAAGCGCTGCAGCCGCAGGCGCACTGGGACTTCGGCTATTTCAACCGGGTCCGCGCGGCGCTGCTGGACCAATTGCGCGAACGCACCGACGACGACCGTTTCCCGATGGCGCCGCAGCGTCTGGTCGCCGACGTGCGCCGCGAACTGTCGCCGCGCGACGTGGTCTGCCTCGACAACGGCCTGTACAAGCTTTGGTTCGCGCGCAGCTACCGTTGCCGCGAGCCGAACACGCTGCTGCTCGACAACGCGCTCGCCACCATGGGCGCGGGCCTGCCCTCGGCCATCGCCGCGCGCATCGTCTGCCCCGACCGCAAAGTCGTCGCGGTCTGCGGCGACGGCGGTTTCATGATGAATTCGCAGGAGCTCGAAACCGCGGTGCGCCTGGGCCTGGACTTGGTCGTGCTGGTGCTGCGCGACGACGCCTACGGCATGATCAAGTGGAAGCAGGCGCACGAACGCTATCCGAGCTTCGGCATGGACCTGGGCAATCCCGATTTCGTCGAATACGCGCACAGCTACGGCGCGCGCGGCCATCGGCCGGCCAGCGCCGACGAGTTCGCGCCGCTGCTGCGGCGCGCGCTGGACACGCCGGGCGTCGATCTGATCGAAGTGCCCATCGATTACAGCGACGACGACACCATCCTCAACCAAGACATTCCCCAGCGCGCCGCCGCGGTGGTTTGAGCGCGGCGCATCAACGGAGCATCTTCGCCATGGCCAAGAACAAAGCCGCCAAGCCCGCCAAGGGCCTCAAGAGCAGCTATCCCTATTACCTCGCCGGCCGCGCGGTCGCCGCCAACGGCGATCTGGAGGTTCTCGACAAGTACAGCGGCAAGCGCGCCACGCGCGTGGCGATGGCCGACGCGGCCGCGGTGCGCAAAGCCATCGTCGCCGCGCACAAGGCGCGCGAGGCGATGGCGCAGTTCACCCCGGACCGCCGCCGCGACGTGCTCGAACACTGCGTGCGCCGCTTCGGCGAGCGCTTCGAGGAACTGGCGCTGGCGCTGTGCATCGAGGCCGGCAAGCCGATCAAGGACGCGCGCGGCGAAGTCACCCGCCTGATCGACACCTTCCGCATCGCCGCCAACGAAGCCACGCGCGATCCGGGCACGCTGCTGGAACTGCAGATTTCGCAGCGCACCCGCGGCTATCGCGGCATGGTCAAGCGCGTACCGATCGGGCCGTGCAGCTTCATCACGCCGTTCAATTTCCCGCTCAATCTGGTCGCGCACAAAGTCGCCCCGGCGATTGCCGCGGGCTGCCCGTTCGTGCTCAAGCCGGCGATCAAGACGCCGGTCGGCGCGCTGATCATCGGCGAGATCCTGGCCGAGACCGATCTGCCCGAAGGCGCGTTCTCGGTGCTGTGCTGCTCCAACGAGGACGCCTCGCTGTTGGTCGAGGACGAACGGATCAAGCTGCTGAGCTTCACCGGCGGCCTGATCGGCTGGGACCTCAAGGCGCGCGCCGGCAAGAAGAAGGTCACTCTCGAACTGGGCGGCAACGCGGCTTGCATCGTCGACGCGGAACCGGGCGCGAGCCTGGATCACGTGGTCGAGCGCCTGGTGTTCGGCGCGTACTACCAAAGCGGCCAGAGCTGCATCAGCGTGCAGCGCATCTACGCCCACGCCGATATCTACGACAAGCTACGCAAGAAGCTCAAGGCCGCGGTCGGCGCGCTGCGCATGGGCGATCCGCGCTCTGATACAACCTTCATCGGTCCCGTCGTCGACGAACCGGCCGCGCAGCGCATCCAGGCGTGGATCGACGCCGCGCTCAAGGTCGGCGCCAAGCGCATCGCCGGCGGCGCGCGCCAAGGCACGATGATCCCGGCGACCTTGCTGGAGAACGTGCCGCGCGACGCCGAGCTGTACCGCAAGGAAGCCTTCGGCCCGGTCGCGCTGATCGAACCCTTCGACGATTTCGACGCCGTGCTCGACCGGGTCAACGACAGCGACTTCGGCCTGCAAGCCGGCGTGTTCACCGGCCGCCTCGATCACGCGATGCGCGCCTGGGACCGGCTCGATGTCGGCGGAGTGATCGTCGGCGACGTGCCGAGCTTCCGCGTGGACAACATGCCGTACGGCGGGGTCAAGGATTCGGGCCAGGGGCGCGAGGGCGTGCGCTATGCGATCGAGGACATGAGTGAGCAGCGGTTGTTGGTGATTCGGGATCCAACCGAAGCAACGTAACCCCGGCCCCTTCCGAAGCCCAGAACCCCACCCGCTACTGACCACAACGCCACGAACTCCGTCCCGGCGCCGCAGTCCTCCCCCCCCGTCATTCCGGCGAAAGCCGGAATCCATTTTGATTTTCCGCTTTGGCTTTCCGCGTGGGAAAGCGAAAAGCCAAGATCAAAATGGATTCCGGCTTCCGCCGGAATGACGGTGTGGGGGCTTTCGCCGGAATGACGGTGTGGGGGCCACCCGTTTCCCGCCACCCAAAAAAAATCGCCCCAAGCTAACCCCACGCCCCAACCCCGCCCGTTCGCCTTCCCAGGTCCACACACCAGGGAAGCCGACATGTCCGCCGCCGTCCGTCCGCAATCGCCGCGCGTTTCCGTCCACTGCCTCAGCGCGGCGCTGCTCGCCGCTCTCGCCCTCGCCGGCTGCCAATCCACCGGCAGCCCCGCCGACGCCAAGGCCGATGCCGAGCGCGTCGACAAAATCCAGGCGCCCGCGCTGGCCGAAGCCGCGCCGGCCGACGCGGCGTCGAACCCCGCCGCCAGCGTTCCGTTAGCGCTTCCCGCGCCCCCGCCGGCGCCGCCCGCGCCGGCCAAGCCGCAAGCCATCGCGCCGGCCGGCGCCGTCGCCGATCAGCGCCTCGAACAAATCGTCGTCACCGGCTCGCGCGTCAACGCGCGCATGCAGGCCAAGAGCGCGCTCGAGCGCCGCGCGGTGACCTCACAGCCGGCGAGTTACGGCTACGCCGCGCCCGCCGCGCCGCCCGCGCCGGCGTACTACAGCCAGCCGGCCAACACCGAGAAATACGCCGAACGCGAGGACAACCCGGTCCAGCGCGCCAGCGAGCAGCCGCTGTCCACCTTCTCCATCGATGTCGACACCGGCAGCTACGCCAACGTGCGGCGCATGCTCAACGACGGCATCCGCCCGCCCTCCGATGCGGTGCGCGCGGAAGAATTCATCAACTACTTCGACTACGGCCACCCGGCGCCGGCGTCGCGCGCGGTGCCGTTCAAGGTCTCGACCGAACTCGCGCCGGCGCCGTGGAACGCGCAGCGGCAACTGCTGATGATCGGCATCAAGGGCTATGACGTGCCCAAGCAGACGCTGCCGCCGTCGAATCTGGTGTTCCTGATCGACACCTCCGGTTCGATGAACTCACCCGACAAGCTGCCGCTGCTCAAGAGCGCGTTCTCGATGCTGACCAAGCAGCTGCGGCCGCAGGACCGCATCTCCATCGTGGTCTACGCCGGTTCCGCCGGCCTGGTGTTGCCGCCGACGGCGGGCGACAAGCAGGAGGAGATCCTCGGCGCGCTCGAACGCCTGGAAGCCGGCGGCAGCACCAACGGCGGCGACGGCATCCGTCTGGCCTACGCCACCGCGCGCCAGGCCTTCATCAAGGACGGCGTGAACCGGGTGATCCTGGCCACCGACGGCGATTTCAACGTCGGCACGGTCGGCACCGACGCGCTGCAGACCTTGGTCGCCGATCAGCGCAAGAGCGGCATCGCCCTGACCACGCTCGGCTTCGGCGCGAGCAACTACAACGACGAGTTGTCGGAGAAGCTGGCCGACGTCGGCGACGGCAACCACGCCTACATCGACACGCTGCAGGAAGCGCGCAAGGTGCTGGTGCAGGAAATGGGCGCAACGCTGCTGACCATCGCCCGCGACGTCAAGATCCAGATCGAGTTCAACCCGGCGCAGGTCGCCGAGTACCGCTTGATCGGCTACGAAAACCGCTTGCTCAAGCGCGAGGATTTCGCCAACGACAAGGTCGACGCCGGCGACATCGGCGCCGGCCACGAAGTGACCGCGCTGTACGAGATCACTCCGGTCGGTTCCAAGGCCACGCGCCTACCGCCGCTGCGCTACGCCGCGGCCGCGCCGGCCGCGGGCGCCGGCAACGGCGAGATGGCCAACCTCAAGCTGCGCTACAAGCGTCCGGGCGAAGATCGCAGCCAGTTGATCGAAACGCCGATCCTGCGTTCGGGCGAGCGCGCCGCGGCCAGCGATTCGCTGCGCATGGCCGCCGCGGTCGCCGCCTTCGCCGACGCGCTGCGCGGCGGCAGCCAGTACGACGGCTGGGGCTGGGAGCAGATCCTCGGCGCGGCGCGCGGGGTGAAGTTGGCCGATCCCTGGGGCCAGCGCGCCGAGTTCGTGCGCCTGGTCGAGCGGGCCAAGGCGCAGATCGGCGAACTCAAGCCGGCCGCGAAGGTGGCGGTGAGCGAGTAATCCCCCAGCACAGGCGTTGCGCGCGCCGCCGGTACCGTTCTGCGACGCAGTCAGGCCCGTCGCAGCCGGCACCGGCGGCGTTTTTGTTGCCGGAGCTACCTGTAGGAGCGGCGCGAGCCGCGACTGAGACAACGCAGCTACGTCGACAGCTTCGACGCAGTTGAGTCGTCGCAGTCGCGGCTCGCGCCGCTCCTACAGGGGGATACGAACCCGCGTCAGCTTTGGTTCGCGGCGGGTTGCACGCTCTGCATACGTTCCGCCGGGCGGCCGAACAAATAGCCCTGGCCGAATACGCAGCCCAGTTCGCGCAGCGCCGAGCGCTGCGCTTGGGTCTCGACGCCTTCGCCGATTGTGTGGATACCCAAGGTTCCAGCCAAGGCCTGGATCGCGCGCACCACGGCCACGCTCTCCGGCCGCGATTCGCCGACCAACCCCGCGACGAAACTCTGATCGATCTTCAGACACTCGATGGGGAATCGATGCAGGTAAGACAACGCCGAAAACCCCGTCCCGAAATCGTCCAACTGCGCCAACACCCCATGATTGCGCAAGGTCCGCAGCATCCGCAGCGCGCGCGGCACGTCGTCGAGCAGCGCCACTTCGGTGATCTCGATGCGCAGCCGGCGCGGGTCGGCGCCGGCGCTGTCGAGCAGGCGCAGCAGGCGGTCGGCGAAGTCGCCGGCGCGGAAGTGCTTGGGCGAAACGTTGACCGAGATGTAACCCTCGCCACCGCGCGCGAGTTCCTGCGCGACGCGGCCGTAGAGGATCCAATCGGCTTCCTCGATCAGCCCGCTGTCCTCGCCCAGGCCGATGAATTCGCGCGGCAGCAGCAGCCCGCGCTTCTCGTGACGCCAGCGCAGCAGCGCTTCGTGGCCGATCAGCGCGCCGTCGTCCAGGCGCACGATCGGCTGGTAATAGGCGATGAAGGCGTCGGAGTTGATCGCCCGGCGCAGGTCCGCTTCCAGATCGAGGATGCGCATCGCCTGCTCGCGCATCTCTTCGTCGAACACGGCGAAACGGCCGCGCCCGGCGGCCTTGGCCCGGTACATCGCCGCGTCCGCGTCGCGCAGCAGTTCGATGCCGCTGCGGTAGCGCGGATGCCACAGCGCGATGCCGACGCTGCCGGAGGGAAACACCTCGCGCCCTGCCACCCAGCACGGCTCGCCGAGCGCGCGCAGCACGCGCTGGGCCAGTTCCTCGGCCACGCTCAGGCCGTCGATGTGCTCGACCAGGATCGCGAATTCGTCGCCGCCCAGCCGCGCCACCATGTCGTCGCCGCGCACCGCGCCGACGATGCGGCGGCCGCTTTCCACCAGCAGTTCGTCGCCGGCGGCGTGGCCGACGCTGTCGTTGACCAGCTTGAACCGGTCCAGATCCAGGAACAGCACCGCGAAAGGACGCTGCTCGCGGCGCGCGCGGGCGATGGCGTGGTCGAGCCGTTCCAGCAACTGGCTGCGGTTGGGCAGTTCGGTCAGCGGATCGTGCAGGGCCAGATGGGTGAGCTTGCGCTCGGCGCGCTCGCGCTCGCCGATCTGCGCGACCAGCTCGGCGTTGGTGTGGGCCAACTCGCGGGTGCGGCTGGCCACGCGCTGTTCGAGTTCGCCGTGCGCGGTCAGCAAGCGGTCCTGCGCCTGCTTGCGCGCCAGGCCGATGCTGATGTGGTGGGCGACGAAGGTCAGCAGTTCCTGATCGCGGGCGTTGAAGCTGATCGCGCGCGAGTAGCTTTGGATCGCGATCACCCCGACCACGGCGTCGTCGCGGTACAGCGGCACGCCCAGCCAGCAGTGCGCGGCCGAGCCGTGGCTGCGCACTTCGCCGCGGCTGTTGAGCTCGGCGATGCGGTGGCGGTCGGCGAGCAGTGGGCGGCCTTGGCGGATCACGAATTCGGTCAGGCCGCCGGCGAGTTGGCGGGTCTCGCGGATCATGTCGCGTTCGTCGATCGAATACGGGAACTGCAGGCGCGAGCCGTCGTCGGAAAGCAGCGCGATGTAGAAGTTGCGCGCGTACAGCAACTCGCTGACCACGTCGTGGACCTGCGAGTAGAACCGCTCCAGGGTATCGGAGGTGATGGTCAGCTCGGCGATGCGGAACAGCGCGCGCTGCAGGCGTTCGGAGCGCTGGCGCTCGATGATCTCGGCCTGCAGGTCGCGGTTGCTCAGCTGCAGCGCGTAGGTGCGCTCGGCCACGCGGCGTTCGAGCTCTTCGCGCGCGCGGAAGCGGTCCAGCGCGGTGAGGATGTGCTGGGCCACGAACGACAGCAGCGCGCGGTCCTCTTCGCCGTAGCTGTCGGCGCTGTCGTAGTTCTGCACCACCACCGCGCCGCATACGCGCTCCTCGCGCCGCATCGGCACGCCCAGCCAGTCGGCGCTGTCGGGGCCGTGGCGCTCGTCGTGCGGCACGTTCAGGCGCTCGCGCAGTTGCGCCGAGCTGCCTTGCAGCGCCTCGCCGTGGCGCAGCAGCGCCAGGGTCAGGCTGGTCGGCATGTCTTCGCCGCGGATGGCCTGCAGCGGGTTGGCCACGTACGGGTCGTGGCGGTCGGCGAAATACAGGAAGCGCATCGTGTCGGCGATGTCGTCGTAGAGCACGATGTAGAAATTCTCGGCGTACATCAGCCCGCACACCACGCCGTGGATGCGGCTGAGCAGATCGTTCATCTCCAGGCCGGAACCGGCCAGATCGGCGATGCCGAACAGCGCCTGCTGCAAGCGCTCGGACTTCTCCAGCGCCTCGGCGCGGGCGTGCGCGCGCAGCGCGGCGAGTTCGGCCGCGACCACGCGCCGCGCCATCGCCAGCCACGCCGCGCGCAGCGGCGCCGGCAGCGCGCGCGGCATCTGCGCGACCAGACTGGCGCGGCTGCGGTCTTCCAGCCACCACGCCGCCTCGATCCGATCGGCGTAGCGCTCTTCGGAGGCGCCGATCGCCGGCGGGTCGCATTCCAGCCGGTCCAGCGCGCTGGCGCGCAGCGCGCCGTCGGCGCCCGGGGTGAAGGATTCGGCGACCCGGCCCTGCGCGGTGCGCCAGCTGACCGCGATCTGCGAGCCCAGCGGCAACGCGTCCAGCAACGCGGCGGCCAGCGCCTGGCCCGGCCACGCGCCGTCCGCCGGCGCGTTCTCCGCGGCCGCCCGCATCGCCTCATTCCGTACCGGATCGCCCCGCACCGGACCGCCTGTCCTGAACCGCCCGTTTTCGAGCAAGTCCGAAGGATAACGCGTGCTTTACGGCGGCGGCAGGGCGAAATCCGCTCGCGGTCTTAGTTCGACCGCGGCCGAACGCCCGGCTTGCGCCGCGAACCCCGTCCGCGGCCGTGATCCGTTGGTCCTGTCATGATCCTGGCGCTTCATCTCCCGCTATACGACCCGGCCGCGACAGGCAAGCGCTTCCCGTCGGCGCCGGCAACGCTTAACCTGCCGCCGATGAATTCCGGTGCGGACGCGAGCGACGACGTGTTGATGCTGGCCTGGGCGGCCGGCGACGCCGGCGCGTTCGAGGCGCTGTACGCGCGCCACCGCGGCCCGCTGTACCGGTTCTTGCTGCGCCAGCTGCGCGATTCGGCCCTGGCCGACGAGTTCTTCCAGGACGTGTGGCAGCGTGTGATCGGCGCGCGCCAGAGCTGGAAGCCCGACGCGCAGTTCAACACCTGGCTGTTCCGGATCGCGCACAACCGGCTGAACGACTACTGGCGCGGGCTCAAGCACCGCCCGGCGGCGCCGGAGGACGGCGACGAGCGCGCCGCGCGCGTGCCCGACCCGACCACGCCGGAACGCGAGCTGTCCGAGTTCGAGCAGCGCCGCCGCTTGCAGCGCGCGATCGAAGAACTGCCCGAGGACCAGCGCGAAGTGGTGCTGCTGCGCCTGGAGCAGGAGTTGAGTCTGGAGGAGATCGGCGCCATTACGGGGGTGGGTCGGGAAACGGTGAAGTCCAGGCTGCGGTACGCGATGGACAAGCTGCGCGCGAGGTTGACCGAATGAACCGCCATCCCGACGCTCCCGATCCCTTGTCGCCGGAAGAGCGCGATCTGGCCGAGCGCCTGCTGCGGCTGGGCCCGCACGACGGTCCGTCGCCGGCGCTGGACGCCAAGATCCTCGCCGCCGCGCGCGCCGCGGTCGCGCCCGAAGCGGCGCCCGAAGCCGAGCCGGAGATCGCCGCCGTGCGCGCGGCCGCGCCGCAAGCCGCTACGGCGAAGGCCGCCGCTGCGCCTCCGCAGGCCGCCGCGCCGCAAGCCGCGACGCCGCGCGTGCGGCAGAAAAAGAACCGTTGGCCGGCCTGGATCGGCATCGCCGCTTCGCTGACGCTGGCCGTCGGCGTGGCTTGGCAGCTGCGCCCGCTGGACAAGGCGCCGCAGGCGATGAGCGAGGCGCAGGTCGCGCAAAGCGCGCAGGATTCGATCGCGCAGGACCAGGCCGCCCCGGCCGCCGCGCCGATGATGCCCAGCGCGGCCGATGCCGCGGCCGACAGCGCCGCGCCCCTGCCTTCGGGCGGCGCAGCGCAAGAGGCCGCGCGCGCCGACGCGGCCGCCGCCAGCGAAGCCAAGTCCACCGAAGCGTTCGCGCCGGAACCTATGCCGCCGGCCAAGCCGCTGGCGCAGCCGCGCCCGGCGCCGGCCGCCAACGCCGCTGCGGCGCCCGCGTCCGACTTCGCGCGCACGCTCAAACGCGAAGCGCCGCCGCAACAGGCGATCGAACCGGCGCCCGTCGCCGCGGCGCCGGCCATGACCCTCCCCGAACCGCCGGCGCCGCCGCCGATGCCGCCGACCTCGACGCCGGCCGTCCAAAACTACGGCTACCAAGGCACGCCGACGCCGGCCGATGCCGCCGACCGCCGGCAGGACGCGGAAATCCGCGCGACCGCCGCGAAGCGCACCGAAGCGCCGGCGGAGCTGTCGGCGCGCGAGAAAACCCGCGCCCGCAGCGCGCCGCAGGCCTTGGGCGAAACCGCCGCAGCGACCGGCGCCGTCGCCGCGCCGCCGCCTCCGGCCCCGCCGGCGCCCGCCGCAGCCGCGCCGGCCACCGCCCAACGCGCCGCCGACGCCAGCAAACCCGATCTCGACGCCATCCAAGTCACCGGCTCGCGCATCGCCGCCCCGCCCGACGCCCAGCTGCCGCCGCAGGAATGGCTGCAGCGCATCCGCGACTACCGCGACGACGGCGACCTCGACCGCGCCCGCCAAAGCCTGCGCGAATTCCGCCGCCTGCATCCGCGCGCGCGCATCCCCGAGGATCTGCGGCCGCTGCTGAAATGAGCGCCGCGACGCTGGCCGAACGCGCCAGCCACCTCCTCGAGGTCAAGCACAGCCGCTTCATCGCCCTGGCCGCGCCGGTGGCCTCGCCGGAGGCGGCGCTGGCGTTCCTGGCCGAAGTCGCCGACCCGGCCGCCACCCACAACTGCTGGGCCTACCGGATCGGCGCACAATACCGCTCCAGCGACGACGGCGAGCCCTCCGGCACCGCCGGCCGGCCGATCCTGGCCGCCATCGACGGCCAGGGCTGCGATCAGACCGTGGTCGTGGTCACTCGCTGGTACGGCGGCATCAAGCTCGGCGCCGGCGGTCTGGTCCGCGCCTACGGCGGCGCCGCGGCCGAATGCCTGCGCCGCGCCCCGCGCCGCGAACTGGTGACCTACGCCGAGTTGGAACTGGCGTATCCGTTCGCGGACACCGGCGCGGTCCATGCGACACTCAACGCCTTCGGCGCGGAAAAGGCCGACGAACGCTTCGACGCCGCCGGCGCGCGGGTACGCATCCGCCTGCCGGCCGCGCAGCTGCCCGCCTTGAAAGCGCAGCTGCGCGACGCCACTCGTAATCGCGTGCGTTTGGACGAACCCGACGCACCGCCCTCCCCCGCGTGAAAACCCGATGACCGACGCCAGCGCCGGCTCCCAGGCCGCCCCTAACCGCGACAAGCCGCCGATCGGCAGCCTGCGCATCCTGTGGCCGTTCGTACGCCAATACCGCGGCCTGTTCGTCGCCTGGCTGTTCGCCCTGGCCGCCTCCAGCGCGGTCACGCTGACCTTGCCGGTGGCGTTCAAGACCATGATCGACCAAGGCTTCGCCCAAAGCGCGGCCGGCGGCGGCAGCGGCGCGATCGATCAGGCCTTCCTGCTGTTGTTCGTCGTCGCCATCGCCCTGGCCTTGGCGACCGCGGCGCGTTTCTATTTCGTCTCGGTGCTGGGCGAAAAAGTCGTCGCCGACCTGCGCGAGCAGCTGTACCGCCACCTGATCGCGCTCGACGCCGGCTTCCACGACCGCAACCGCAGCGGCGAGTTGGTCTCGCGCCTGAGCGCCGACGCCGAACTGCTGCGCAGCGTGATCGGTTCGAGCATGTCGGTGGCGCTGCGCAGCATCGTCACCTTCGCCGGCAGCCTCGGCATGCTGTTCGTGACCAGCCCGCGACTGGCCGCCTACGCCTTGGTCGGCATCCCGCTGGCGGTGCTGCCCATCGTCGCCGGCGGCCGCCGCTTGCAGCGCATCTCGCGCTCCAGCCAGGACCGCGTCGCCGACGCCAACACCCTGGCCAGCGAAACCCTCGGCGCGGTGCGCACGGTCCAGGCGCACGCGCGCGAGCCTTACGAACAAGGCCGCTTCAACGCCTCGCTGCAGGTCGCGATCAAGACCGCGCGCAAGCGCATCCGCGCCCAGGCCTGGGTCACCGCCATCGCCATCGTGCTGGTGTTCGGCGCGATCACCCTGGTGCTGTGGTCGGGCGCGCACGACGTCGTCGCCGGCCGCCTCAGCGCCGGCACGCTCGCGCAGTTCGTGCTGTACGCGCTGATCGGCGGCGGCTCCATCGGCGCGCTGGCCGAGGTCTGGAACGAACTGCAGCGCGCCGCCGGCGGCATGGGCCGGATCGGCGAACTGCTGGCCGAGCGCAGCGCGGTGGCGCCGCCGGCGCGGCCCACGCCGTTGCCGCAGCCGGTGCGCGGCGAAATCGTGTTCGACCAAGTCGGCTTCCATTACCCGCAGCGCCCGGACCTGCCGGCGCTGCAGGATTTCAACCTGCGGGTGAAGCCCGGCGAGACCATCGCCCTGGTCGGCCCGTCCGGCGCCGGCAAGAGCACGGTGTTCTCGATGCTGCTGCGCTTCCACGACCCGCAGCACGGCGCGGTGCGCGTGGACGGCGTGGACGTGCGCGAGGCCGATCTGTCGCGCCTGCGCGACGCCATCGCCCTGGTGCCGCAGCAGCCGACCATCTTCGCCACCACCGCGCGCGACAACATCCGCTACGGCCGCCTCGACGCCAGCGACGCCGACATCGACCAAGCCGTGCGCGCGGCCCACGCCAGCGATTTCATCCAGGATCTGAGCGACGGCCTGGCGACCGAACTGGGCGAACGCGGCGCGCGCCTGTCCGGCGGTCAGCAACAGCGCATCGTCATCGCCCGCGCCCTGCTCAAGGACGCGCCGATCCTGTTGCTCGACGAAGCCACCAGCGCGCTCGACGCGCAGAGCGAACGCGCCGTGCAGCAGGCGCTGGAAGCGCTGATGCGCGGCCGCACCACGCTGGTGATCGCGCACCGTCTGGCGACCGTGCTCAAGGCCGACCGCATCGTGGTGATGGACCGCGGGCGGATCGTCGCCGAGGGCACCCACGAGGAGCTGCTCGCGCAGGGCGGTTTGTACGCGGAACTGGCCAAGCTGCAGTTTCTGGATTGAACCGGCCGGCGCGCCGCCGGCCTCGCTCATGGACTAAGAGATGCAACGGATCGCAACCCTCGCCCTCGCCTTCGCGCTGACCGCCGCGGCGCCCACCCTCGCCTTCGCGGCGACCGCCGCCGCGCCGGCGCACGCCGCGGTCGAAACCGTCGGCGAATACAGCAACGTGCGCGTCAGCCACAGCGAAGACCCGCACGCCTACGGCTACACCGTCGAGCTGTATCGCCAGAACGGCGAGTTGTTCGGCCTGCTCTATTCCGACCAAGGCTTGGTCGGCGACACCCCGCGCGGGCGTTTGCAGGACCTGCGCTACGACCCCGCCAGCGGCGCGCTGTCGTTCCGCGCCAAACTCACCCTAGGCCGCGAATACGGCCGCGAGTCCGGCCCCGACGGCCGCCCCAGCCGCGACCTGTTCCGATTCGACGGCCGCCTCAGCGGCAAGCTGCTGAGCGGCACCTTGGAGCATCGCGACGGCTACAAGCCCGACGCGCCCGGCGAGCGCGAGAAAGTCGCGCTCAAGTTCGACGCGCAAGCCACGCGCGATCTGCGCGAACTCGCGCCGGCCAGCCGCGCGGCGTGGCAAGCCGAGGAACTGCCGTTCGGGCCGGAGTGGTGAGCCCGCGCGCCGACGCACGGCGCCGCTAAAACGAACGCCCCGCGCGAAGCGGGGCGTCCGCATCCACGGCGCTGCAGGCGCGGCGCCGTCGATTTCCGCCGACCTTCGCGCCGGCCTCAGCCGGTGACCAAGCTCAGCCCGTACTGGCTCAGGATCGGCCCCAAGCGCTCGAACAGGCTGCTGCGCTGCGAAGCCGGAATGCCGCAGTTGTTGCCGTTGGACTGGACGTTGCCGCCCGACATCACGCCCTGCGCCTGACCCGCGCTGGTGATCCACGAACCGCCCGAATCGCCGCGGCCCATGCAGGCGTTGCCCTGGGTCAAGCCGCGCACCGCGCCTTCGGCGTAGTTGGCGGTGACGTTCTTGGCGGTGATCGTGCCGCACTGATAACCGGTGGTGCGGCCCGAACGGCACACCGCCGCGCCGACCGCGGCCTCGGCGCTGCCGCGCACGGTGACGTAGCTGCTGCCGTTGGCCACGCGCGGCAACAAGGTCTGCGCGCTGCTCAGGCTGACCCAGGCGCGGTCGTTGCCCGGGAACACCCGCGCGGCGAAGCTACCGACCTGGGCGCCGCCGATGCGCGCGATCGCGCCGACCGTGCCGCAATGGCCGGCGGTGACGAAGCCCTTGGTCGCGCCGCGCGTGACCGAGAAGCCGACCGAGCACAGCGAGGCGTTGTTGATCGAGTATTCGATGCCGCCAATGATGTTCGCCGTGGTCTGCAGCTTGCCCGGCGCGGTTTCGATCCGCACCTGCGCGCTATCGGCACCGCTGAGCGCGACGAAATCGACGCCGGCCTCGGTCGCGCCTTCGTCGACCTTCACCACCACCGCGTTGCTGCGCGCATCCACATACCAGCTCTGCACGCCGTCGAGCGGCTTGCTGATGCCCTTGACCCGCGCGTGGGCGCCGGCGTCGAGCTGATCCATCGAGGCCTGCAGTTGCTTGAGGCTGTAGCGCACGTTGCGCACTTCCACTGCGCCGATCGCGCTGGACTTGCGCGCGCCCGCGGTCGCGGCGACGACGTGGAAACTGCCGTCGGCCTTGCGTTCGATCCAGTGGCCGGCGAACTGCGCGCCGAATTCGCGCTCGATGGCGGCGGACTGGGCGCGGGCGAGTTTTTCGGTCTGCAGGTACTGCGGCAGCTGAGCCGGGAAGATGCCCAGATCGCGCTGCATGGCGAATTTCAATTCGGGATCGACCTGATCGGCCGCCAGCGCGGCGCCGCAAGACAGCGCCGCCAGCGCGGCGACGAGGCAGGAAGCGGACACGCGCGCGATCCGGCGCGAACGGTGGTTCGATACGTACATGCGAAAACTCCTAGGGGAATCTTTCATGGAATCGAAGGTGAAGCCCGCCGAACCGGCGATATGGCTTCGCGAACGCCGTTGCGCGGACGGCGGCCCGTGAGGGGCGAAGCGCAGCGCCGTCCTTGGACGCCGGTTCGCGGGGCTGTGCCAGCTAAAAAGATGCGCGGCGCCGGCGCAAGACGCTGGCGCAAGGCCGGATCACACGCGCAGTACGAGGCGCGTCACAAGACCGCGCATTCGCCGGCGCATTGCGGAAGCTGAGCGAGTTCGCCGCGCGTCGCGCGAACATCGCGATGCGCGTTGCTGCGTTGCAACGCACGCCGGCAAGTGTGTTTGTTCGTGCATGTGGAGCGCGATCCACGAAAGCGGTTTTATGCGGCGGCGCGCATTGGTGCGCGCGTTGAGCATTTTCTCTGCCGCTATACAGCGCGTTCAACCACAAAGCGTCATCACCGCGAACGCGTGGATCCAGAGGTGACGAAGTTCTCTCGCGATGAAGCCCTGGATTCCCGCAGTCGCGGGAATGACGGCTTCGATGCAGCAAGCCGCAGGCGCTCCGGCGCACGGCGTCGCCGCGGCGGTCATCGCTGCATCGCCTCGTCGCTGCATCGCATCGATCGCCTTGATCGCGCGGACGCCTAACCCCGCGCCTCGGCCCGCGCCCACAGCCACACCATCAGCGCGGCGAGCGCCAGCAACCCGGCGCCACGGCCGAGCCACATCAACGCGAACGAAAAATCCGAACCGTGCGCCGGCGGCGGCACCGCCGTCAGGGCGAGCAAGGCCAGGGCTTGGGATTTACGTGAACCACGCATGGCGCGCCTCCCGCGGCGGCGTGCGTGCCGCCTCATCCGACCTTACACCCATTCGCGCCCGGCCCGACCCGACGGTGCGCGGCGCGCGACCGGCGGTACCGGCATCGCGCGAGGATGGCCGCCCGCACGCATTCAGACAACTGACGAAGCGATGAAACCGCCGCGAACGCTCAACCGATCGTCGCGAACACATCGTCCCCGCGCCGCGCCGCCGCGGCATAGAACCCGCTCAACTGCGCGTAGTAATCGAGCACGTACTCCTTGGCCTCGTCGCCGTCGCGCAGCCAGATCACGTCGGGATAGATCTGCGCATCGGCCAAGGCCTGCGCGTCGTAGCGCGCGGCGAACTCGGCCGGCGGCAGTTCGGCGAGCGCCTGCGCGACTTGCCGCACCTGCTCGGCCGGCAGATGGCGCCAGTTGGCGTCGGCGTCGTCCTCGCCCACCGGCGAGCCGCCGAACACCGCCCAGGCCCACGGCGCTTCACCGGCCCAGGCCGAACCGGTGAGGACGAAGTGGATCGCGTGCCAGGCTTTGTCGAGGTAAGCGTCCTGCCCGCCTTGCGCGTCTTCGCGCTCGTACAGCGCTTCCTCGATCCGGTGCGATCGCTCCAGCAGCGCGGCGGCACGCGCCGGATCCATCGCGGTGGCGCTCCAAGTCATGCCCATGGCCAACGGTTCCCGTGTCGGACGATCAAGCGAGTGTGCAACGCGCGCATCTCAGGCGTCGATACGAATCGATGCGACCGACGGCCTGGAGCGCGGTCCGGGCTTGGCGCGAGGTTCAAGGATCGATGCGGATCGGCGTACCGGTCGGCACCAGGCTCCAGACTTCCTCGATCTGCGCGTCGGTCAGCGCGATGCAGCCGTCGGTCCAATCGCGCATATAGCCCTTCGGCGTACCGCCGTGGATCATGATGTCGCCGCCCGGATCGACGCCGCGCGCCCGCGCTTGCTTGCGGTCGGCCTCGTTGGGATACGACACGCGCAACGACAGATGGAAGCGGCTGTTGGGATTGCGCCCGCTGACGCGGTAATCGCCCTCGGGCGTGCGCTCGTCGCCCTGCTGGCGCTTGTGCCCGACCGGCGCGTCGCCGAGCAGGATCGCGTAGGTGCGGATCAGTTTGCCGTCGCGGTACAGGCGCATGCGCCGTTCGGATTTGCCGACCTGGATGCGGTCGGCCTGCTGCGCTTGCGGCGCCATCGCCGGCGGCGTGCGCGCGAACGCGGGTGCGAGGCAGGCGGGCAGCAGCGCGAGCGTCAGGACGATGCGCGCGCTCACGCCGGCAAACCGCGCTGGGCGATGGCGACGAAATCCAGATCGTCCGGCAAGGTGCCGAAGCCGAGCCCGTGCCCGCCGCCGAGGCGGCTGCGGCAGAACGCGGCCGCGACCGGGCTGCCCGCGCGCAGCAGCAACGCCGCTTGCAGCGCCAGGGCGAGCCGCTCGACCCAACTGCGCATCTGCGCTTCGGGCAGTGCGCCGGACAAGGCGCGCGCGAGCGGCTCCAGGTAAGCGTCGAACGCGCCGTCGCGGCCGCGCGCGGCGTCGAGTTCGGCCAGCAACGCGCGCCCTGCCTCGGGTTCGCGCGCCAGCGCGCGCAGCACGTCCAGGCATTGGATGTTGCCGCTGCCTTCCCAAATCGAATTCAGCGGCGCCTGCCGGTACAGCCGCGGCAACAGCGATTCCTCGACATAGCCCGCGCCGCCCAGGCATTCCTGCGCCTCGTTGACGAAGGCCGGCGCGCGCTTGCAGATCCAGTACTTGCCGATCGCGGTGACGATGCGCGCGAACGCGGCCTCGCCCGGGTCGCGCGCGGCGCGGTCGATGGCGCCGGCCACGCGCAGCGCCAGCGCGGTGGCGGCCTCGGATTCCAGCGCCAGATCGGCCAGCACGTTGCGCATCAGCGCGTGCTCGGCCAAGACCTTGCCGAACGCGCGGCGATGGCGCGTGTGGTGCAACGCCTGCGCCAGCGCCATGCGCATTTCCGCGGCCGAGCCGAGCATGCAGTCCAGGCGGGTCAGCATCACCATCTCGAGGATGGTCGCCACCCCGCGCCCTTCCTCGCCCACGCGCTGGGCCCAGGCGTTGTGGAATTCGACTTCCGACGAGGCGTTGGACCAGTCGCCGAGCTTGTCCTTGAGCCGCATCAGCCGCAGCGCGTTCTTGCCGCCGTGCGGGTGCCAGCGCGGCAGCAGGAAGCAGGTCAGGCCACCGGGCGCCTGGCCGAGCACGAGGAAGCCGTCGGACATCGGCGCGGAGAAGAACCATTTGTGCCCGACCAGTTCGTACTCGTCGCCGCCGATCGGCGTGGCGACGGTCTGATTGGCGCGCACGTCCGAGCCGCCCTGCTTCTCGGTCATGCCCATGCCGAGCGTCAGCCCGGCCTTGTCGGCGGCGGCGACGTCGCGGCCGTCGTAATGCGGCGCGGCGGCCTTGCCCATCCACTGCGCCAACGCCGGCGCGTGGCGCAGCACCGGCACGCTGGCGTGGGTCATGGTCAGCGGGCAGCTGCTGCCGGGTTCGGATTGGTGATGCAGATAGCTCAGCGCCGCGCGCGCCACGTGCGCGCCGGGCACCGGCTCGTGCCACGACAGGCCGGCGACGCCGTGTTCGATCGCCGCGCCCATGATCGCGTGGTAATGCGGGTGGAACTCGACCTTGTCGATGCGATGGCCGTAGGCGTCGTGGCTGCGCAGGCGCGGCTTGTCGCGGTGCGCGTCGACGCTCAGCGCCAGCAGCTCGTTGCCGGCGAAGGCGCCGTAGCGCTGCAGGCGCGCGGCGAAGGCGCCGCCGCCCTCGCGCTCGACCGCCTCGCGCAGCGCGGCGTCGTCGGCCCACAGATCGCGCGGCGGGAACGGCGGCGGCTGGTTGTCGACCGCGTGGGTCGCGAACGGCGGCAGCGTGGCGGGCGTGTCCATGAGCGGGCGTCTCTCCTGCGGATTCGTCCCGATTCTAGACCCGGAAAATTAGAGCGGCGCTTCCATACGCGGTTCTCAGCGCGGCGCGCGGCCGCGTTCGGCGCGCGATGCGCGGCGAAAACGCCGCCGCCCCGCGGCGACGCAGCGCGGCGAAGCCGGACGCGCCGCAAAAGAAAAGGCCCCGCCGAAGCGAGGCCTTGGAAACTGTCCGACGGGCCTGTCCTGAACGAACCGGTCCGATGTGGAACGATAGGGCGATACGCCGAAACCCGCGCGGCGGGCAATGCGAACGATCAAGCCTGCGGAGTGACTTCCGAAGCTTGCGCGCCCTTCGGGCCCTGGGTCAGCTGGTAGCTGACGCGCTGGCCTTCCTGCAGGCTGCGGAAGCCCTTGGCGTTGATCGCGGAGAAATGCACGAATACATCCGCGCTGCCATCTTCGGGAGAGATGAAACCGAAGCCCTTGGCGTCGTTGAACCACTTCACGGTGCCGTACTGCATATCCTTATTGACCTCATGCTGGATGCGTTGACGTGCGTCGCCGCCGCGTGGCGTATGACGCACCGACGAGTATGCAAACTGTGCCATTGGATGACAACGGCTCAGCGTGACGGCATCGGACACGTGAAACGAGGAAATTTCCGGCCACGCCGCGAACGCGGCTTCGCGTTTATGCGACCGCGATCACTCAGGCCGCGTCCAACAGAGCCTCGAGCAGCGCCGGCAAACCCGACGACGCGGCGGCGACGTTGTCGAGCACGTCCTGCAGGGTGATCACTTCGTCCGGATCGGGACCGGCGCCCGCCGCCCAGTTGGCGACGATGGCCAGACACGCGTAATCCAAGCCCAACTCGCGCGCGAGGCCGGCTTCGGGCATGCCGGTCATGCCGACCAGATCGCAACCGTCGCGGCGCATGCGCGCGATTTCGGCGCGGGTTTCCAGACGCGGGCCTTGGGTCGCGCCGTAGCAACCGCCGTCGACCAGCGCCACGCCGGCGCGCTGCGCCGCCGCCAACACCGCCGCGCGCAGCGAGCGGGTGTAGGGCTCGCCGAAATCCACGTGCAGCACTTCGGCGCCCAGGTGTCCATCGGATTCCACTTCGCAGATCGTGGAGACGCGGCCCCAGGTGTAATCGATCAGCTGATCCGGGCAACCGAGCACACGCGGCCCGAACCGTTCGGTGATGCCGCCGACCGTATTGAGCGCCAGCACCCGGGTCGCGCCCAGCGCTTGCAGCGCGGCCAGATTGGCGCGGTAGTTGATCTGGTGCGGCGGCAGCGAATGGCCTTCGCCGTGGCGCGCCAGGAACGCGACGCGGCGGCCGCCGAGCGTGCCGACGCGGACCGGGCCGGACGGCGCGCCGTAACGGGTGACCGGCTGGTGCGATTCGACGTCCTGCAGTTCGGCGATGCGGTAGAGGCCGGTGCCGCCGATGACGGCGAGATCGATGGGTGGGGTCATGGGAGGCGAAAAGCGGGAATGGGGGTTAGGGAACTCAGGCCGCGCGCGATCGGGCGGTACGCGCGGCTGAAGCGTTCAGCGCAGCGCGTAGATCGCCGGCAGGTTGCGGCCCTGCTCGTGGAAGTCCATGCCGTAGCCGAACACGTAGCGATCGGGCACGTCCACGCCGACGTAATCGGCGCGCAGGCCTTCCACGCAGCGGTCGTGCGCCTTCACCGCGAGCGCGGCGATGCGGACCTCGGCGGCGCCTTGCTCGAAGCACCATTCGCGGATCGCGTGCAGGGTATGGCCTTCGTCGACGATGTCGTCGGCCAGCAGCACCCGGCGCCCGCGCAGCGGCGTGGCCGGACGGTGCTTCCACACCAGATCGGCGCCGGTGGTGGCGCCGCGGTAACGGGTCGCGTGCAGGTAATCGAATTCCAGGTCCAGGCCGCGCTCGCCCAGTTCCATCGCCAGCTGCGCGGCGAACGGCAGGCCGCCGTGCATGACGGTCAGATAGACCGGACGCGCGCCGGCGTAGTCGTTGCGGATGCGCACCGCCATGCGCGCGATCTCGCGCTCGAGCTGGCGGCGGTCGAAGATCAGGTCGGCGTTTTCCAACGCGGCGGCCAGGTCGTGGTTGCTCATCAAGCCAATCCTTCCAAACGGGTGCGGGTGTCGGCGTAGCGGGCGTCGGCGATCAGCCCGTCCCAGCCCATCGCGCCGCGGCCGATCAGGCCCAGCAGCGCGGCGGTGTTGAGCGGCCGGCCGGCGACCGCTTGCAAAGACTCTTCTACCAACTGCGGATGACAGACCAACACCACGTCGCAGCCGGCGTCCAGGTGCGCGTCGATGCGCGCGCGCACGCCGCCGGCGGAGAACGCCGCGGCCATGCCGATGTCGTCGCTGAAGACCACGCCGCGGAAGCCCATCTGCCGGCGCAGGATGTCTTCGATCCACAGGCGCGAGTAACCCGCCGGTTCCGGCGCCACGGCCGGATACGACACGTGCGCCATCATCACCGCGTCGGCCTTGGCGTCGATGCCGGCGGCGAACGGAACCAAGTCGGTCCGGCGCAGTTCGTCCAGGCTGCGCGGGTCGGCGGCCTGATCGAAGTGGGTGTCGGCCAGCACCGAGCCGTGGCCGGGGAAATGCTTGAGCGTGGCGGCCATGCCGCTGGCGTGCATGCCGCGGATGTAGGCGCGGGTGAATTCGGCGACGACCTGCGGGTCGGCGTCGAAGGCGCGGTTGCCGATGGCGAGGTTGCCGCGGCCCAGATCGACCACCGGCGCGAAGCTCAGGTCCACGCCGCTGGCGCGCACCTCGTTCGCCATCAGTTGCGCGTGTTCCTCGGCCAGCTTGAGCGCGGCCTCGCGGTCCTGGGCGTAGAGCTTGCCGAGCAGCTGCAGCGGCGGCAGCGCGCTGTAGCCTTCGCGGAAGCGCTGCACGCGGCCGCCTTCCTGATCCACGCAGATCAGCTGCGGGCGCGGCGCGGCCTCGCGGATCGCCTGCGAGAGCTCGGCGACCTGGGCCCTGGAGGCGAAGTTGCGGGCGAACAGGATCACGCCGGCGCAGGCCTCGTGCTGCAGCCAGTCGCGTTCCTGCGCGGTGAGTTCGGTACCGGCGACGCCGATCACGAGCATGCGGGGACTCCTGAAGGAGGAAAGTGCGGCGCGGACGCCGGAGGCATTGTCGCGCAGATGGGGCGGCGGGGCATCCCGCGCCCCTCGCGGGGGCCGGAAGGCTTGCGGGAGGGGCTTTGTTCGCGCCGGATCGCGGCGAAAGCGCCCGGGTTCGAGCGGGTTTCGCGGGAATCAGGCCTCGCCGTCGCGTTCGGCCTGATTCCATTGCGAGAACGGGCGGGTCGACAGCGCGAGGTTGTAGTAGCGCGCCGAATCGGTCACCTCGCGCCCCGCCCAGTCGGGCTTGTCGAACGCGGCATCGGCGCTGGGCAGCTCGACCTCGGCCACCACCAGCCCGGCGTTGTCGCCGAGGAACTCGTCGACCTCCCACAGGAAGCCGGCGTGCTGGACGTAGTGGCGGCGCTTGTCGACCAGGCCGCCGACGCACAGCGCGAGCAGGTTGCGCGCGTCGCTCACCGGGATCGGATAGTCGAACTCCTGGCGGGTGTGGCCGAGCTCGCGCGACTTGAGGTTGAGGAACGCCTCCTCGCCGGCGATGCGCACGCGCACCGAGGCCTTCATCGCGCCGGTGTCCATCGCGGCGAGGTCGTTGAGATAGCCCTGCGCCATCGGTGCCACTTTGTGCGCGGCTTGGCGCCAGGCATCGGAAGTGACGAGGAATTTGCGTTCGATTTCTATGCCCACGGGAACTCCTGAAGTAAGAACAACGTCGCCCTAGCGTCGGCGGGCAGCTGCAGCAGCCGCAACCGTCGCTCGCGCAGCCCACAACCGCCCGCATCGCGACACGTCCCGGCCCGCCTCGCCTTCCCACCCCGTCATTCCGGCGAAAGCCGGAATCCATTTTGATCTTGCCTTTCAGCCGCAACAGGCAACGGCAACATCAACATCAAAATGGATTCCGGCTTTCGCCGGAATGACGGCGGGAGGGAGTCGCGCGGATGCTCCATCAGTGGCGGCTCCGTCGGCGGCGGTTCCATAAGCTGCGGTGGATCAGCGGCGGCTGGATCAGCCGCTGCTCGACCAACGGCCACTCGATCAGCTGCAGTTCGATCAGCTGCGGCTTGACCAACCGCCGTTCGATCAACGACCGCCCGATCAACGCCGACGCGACCGACGACCGCGCGCCCAGCGCCGCTAGCGCCTCAGCGCTCGAACATCGCGATCGACTCCACATGCCCGGTATGCGGGAACATGTCCATCACCCCCGCCGCGCGCAGCTTCCAGCCCTTCTCGCGCACCAGATAGCCCGCGTCGCGCGCCAGCGAGGCCGGATGGCAGCTCACGTACACGATCCGCTTGAACTGCTTGAGCGGCAGCTGGGTCAGCACGAAATCGGCGCCCGAGCGCGGCGGATCCAGCAGCAGGCGGTCGAAGCCTTCGCGCATCCACGGCTCGCCGCTCAAATCCTTGCCCAAGTCCGCGGCGTAGAACTTCGCGTTGGGCAAACCGTTGTACTCGGCGTTCTCTCGCGCGCGCTTGACCAGCCCGGCCTCGCCTTCCACGCCGACCACCTCGCGCACGCGCCGCGCCAACGGCAAGGTGAAATTGCCCAGGCCGGCGAACAGGTCGAGCACGCGGTCTTCGGGCTGCGGTTCGAGCAAGTCCAGCGCGTGCTGGATCATGCGGCCGTTGAGCGAAGCGTTGACCTGGATGAAGTCCAGCGGGCGGAACTTGAGCCGCAAATCCCATTCCGGCAGCGAGAACTGCAACTGCGGATCGGCCGGCCACAGCGGATGCACGGTGTCCACGCCGCCGGGCTGCAGGAAGATCGCGAACTCGTGCTCGCGGCCGAACGCGGCCAGCTTGTCGCGGTCGCCCTGCGACAGCGGCGCCAAATGGCGGAAGGTCAGCGCGATGCCGCTGTGATCGCTCATGCGGTCGCCGCCGATGAACTCCACCTGCGGAATCTCGCGGCGCCCGTCCATGCCGTCGATCAGCGCGGCCAGCGCGGCGACCTTGTCGCCGACCGCCGGAATCACGGTTTCGCAGCGCGAGATGTCGGCGACGAAGCGCGGATCGTTCTCGCGGAAACCGACCAGCGTCTTGTCCTTCTTCTCGACCCGGCGCACCGAGAACCGGCCTTTGCGGCGATAGCCCCAGGCCGAATCGCTCAGCGCCGGCAGCACGCGCTCGGGCATCACGTGGCCGATGCGCTCGAAGTTCTCCATCAGCACGCGCTGCTTGGCCAGGATCTGCTTGTCCTCGGCCAGATGCTGCAGCGCGCAGCCGCCGCAGGTGCCGAAGTGCGCGCAGCGCGGATCGACGCGGTCGGGCGAAGCCTGCAGCACCTGCACGGCGATGGCTTCGTCGAAGCTGCGCGAACGCGCGGTCTGCTTGGCCATCACCCGCTCGCCCGGCAGCGCGCCGGACACGAACACCGCCTTCCCGGCGCTGTCGGGAGACTTGGGATCGGGACGGCGGCCGACGCCGCGGCCATCGTGGGTGAAATCGGAAATGGCGATTTCGAAAGGAGTTTGATCGATGCGGGCCACAGCGGCTGGCGGGGTTTTACGGCCGGGTATTGTCGCAGATTCGCGATACGGGGGATGGCGGGGAAACCGGAGGCTGAACGAGCGCCCGAACGGGAGCGCCGCTGGGACGGGCGTCGCGCCGAATCCGCGGCCACCGCCCGCTCGATCCCCTTGCCCACGGCCGCGCCGCAACCGGCGCCACCCAAAAAGCAAGAAAGCCCGCCTGAGCGGGCTTTCCTGCGCGATTCACCGTCCCCTCGATCCCTTGAGTCCCGGCTCCCGGCTCACTTCTGCTTCCAGCCGCCGCCGGCATCCTGATACCACCAGCCGCCCTTCGCGCTCTCGATCCACTGGCGCGAGAACACCTGACGGATCTGGCCTTCCCACTCGGGGTGGTTGTTGGCCACGGCGATTTCCTTGTAGACCGCGTTGGAATCGCGGTTCTGGTCGGCCACCGCCTGATTGACGCCGACCCGGTCCGACAGCGGGATCTTGGCCGCGTCGCGCACGCTCACCGTGCCGTTGCTGGCAAAGCCGAGCGCGCCGGAATCGAACTGCGCGCGCAGCTGCGCATCGAAACGCTGGGCCATGCGCGACTGGATCGCCTGGATCGCCGGGGTCTTGATCGAGATGTCCGGCGACTGCGCGCGGGCGCTGCCGATGCCGGCGACCGACCACCAGTCGATGCGGCTGGCGAGTTGGCGCCATTCCAGCGACTGGGCGCCTAGCGCGGCGCTGCCACCGGGCTTGCCGCCTTCCTTCGGCGCTTCGGGCTTGATCGGCTGCGCTTGATCGCCGATCACCTTCTCGACGAATTCCTTAGCGGCTTCCTTGGCCTCGGCGGCCGGGAAGTAGACGTTGATGGTCACGCAAGCCGTCAACATCACGGCGGCGACCGGTACTCCCATCCAACGGCGCATGTGCGGGTCCTTTCTGGTTGTGCGCGTCCGGCGCGGCGGGCCGCGGGGTCCGTCCGCGGCGGTGAACGAGTGGGCGCCATTGAACCACGGCGCCGTTGAACGGCAAGGCTACGCCGGCTTCATGGCGGCGCGCCCGGCGCCGCCGCGAATCCGGCTTCGATATCGGTCATTGCACCACCGGCTTGACGTCGCCCTTGCTCACCGCCTCCATGCGCTCCAGCAGCGTCGGCCAGTCCACGCGGTGGTTGTAGCCGACCACGTCCAGATGCGGCACGCCGGCGCCGCTGACGATGGTGAAACCGGGCTTGCCGTCGGGTCCGGCCTTGGCCGCGCTCAGCCCGCCCATCAGACAGACCTCGTCGGCGAGCTTGCACGAGATGCCCAAGCGGGCGTAACCGAAATCGTCGAAGAAACCGATCAAGCGGTCCTGCAGGCTGCCGACGAACGACGAATCGCCGACGCTCGACAGATCCTGCACCGCGCGCTGGCTGATGCGCTGGCGCACGCCGCGGGTTTTCTCGGTGTGCAGTTCGGCGTCGAACGCGGTCGGCTGCCAGTCCACCAGACGCAGATCGTCGATGCGGCCGAACAAGCGCCCGGTGATGCTGCCGAAACCGAACACGCCGGTCAGCGATTCCAGATCGATGTTGCGCAGCGCCAGATCCGAACTCAGCGTCGGCGCCACGCCGAGCGGACGCTCCATCGCCAGCGAAGAGACTTCCACCGTGCCGCCGAACAGCTGCATGGTCAGGCCGCCGTCGAGGTCCAGGCGCTCGTTGGCGTAATGCGCCTGAGGAATGCGGCCGCTGAGTTCGCCGGTGAACGCCGGCCAGTCCAGCGCCTTCGACAGCTGGGCCACGTCGAGCTTGTCCAGATTCAAGCCGAAGCGCAGGTCCAGACCGTTGCCGCCGGCCGGCGGGCGCAGGCGCAGATTGTCGGCGCCGACGCGGCCGCCGAGCATCGGGAACGAGATCGCGCGCTGCAAACGCAATTCGCCGTGATCGCTGGAGAACGGCAGGCGCGTCGGGCCGAATTCCAGCCCGTACAGCGCGCCGCTGCGCCAGCTCAGTTCGCTCTCGCGCGGCGCGGCGTCGGAGTACGCGAGGCTGCCGTCGAGGCCGTCGAAGCGGAAGCGGCCTTGCTCGTCGCGCAGGCGCACCTCGCGCAGCCGCGCGCGCGCCTGCGAGAGGTCGCCGCCGCGCAGGCTCAGGTGCGCGTCGAGGCCGCCGGAGAGTTCCAGCTTGGCGAGGCCGGCCAAGCCGAGGAAACCCGACAGATAGCGCTCGCGCAACGGCGCGATGTCGGGGCTGTCGATCTCCAGGTCGAGCGCCTCGACGCTGGCGTCGCCGCGCAGCGCGGCGCTGCCGGTCGCGGTCAGCGCGCCGGGGTCGGTCCAGGCGATGCGCGGCAGCCGCCAGCCTTGGCCGGGCGCGCTTTCGGCCTGCAGGTCCAGTTCGACCGGCTTGCCCTGCAGGGCGATGTAGGCGTTGCCGAACAGCATTTCGCCGTCGAGCAGGCGCCCGCCCAGGCGCACCCGGGTGACCGGGCCGAGTTCGCTGTCCACGCGCAGCTTGGCCGCGAGCTTTTCCCCGGCGACCAGGCCGTCGGGCGTGTCGAAGCCGGCGCCGTCCAGGCGCAGATCGCCGGCGATGCGCAGCGGCGCGCGCGCCGGGGCGACGATATCGATCCGGCCGTCGAGGGTGCCGGCCTTGAACCGCCCCTCGCTCCAGGCCTTGGCGGCCAGCGCCTGGGTCCAGGCCAGCGGCACCCGGGTGAGGTCGATGCGGGTCAGGTCGGGCGTGGCGGCGGCGCGCAGCAGCGACACCGCGCTGGCGCCGCGGCTCAGGCGCGCGTCGGTGTTGGCCACGCCCAGGTCCAGGGCCAGCGCCAGCGGCGCCCCGCCCTGCCCGCGCAGTTCGCCCCGGCATTGCCAGCCGCCGCGGCCGTCGCGCTGCAGCGGGCAGCGCCAGACCACGTTGTGGAAGCGGTAGCCCAGGTCCGGCGCCTCGATCCGTCCGGCCTGCAATTCCAGCTCGCCGCTCGCGGCGCCGTCGGGCCAGGCCAGCCGCACCCGCACCTGTTCGAGCTGCGCGACGCCGGTCGCGACCCGGGCGATCTTGGCGTTCAGCGTGCGCGCTTCACCATCGCCCGGCGCCGCCCAGCACAGGGGCAGCGACAAACCCACCAGTAGGCGTAACATGATCCGCGGCATGGATGCAGGATAGCGGGCGGAAGCGAACCGGCAATGAAGAATTCCCAGGTCCCACGCGTGTTGTTGGTCGAGGACGATCCCACCAGCCGCGCCTTTCTGACCGCGGCCGTGGAAGCCGTGCCCGCGCAGGTCGACGGCGCCGACAGTCTGGCCGCGGCGATGGCGCTGGGCGCCTCTCAGGATTACCAACTGTGGCTGTTCGATGCGCACCTGCCCGACGGCAGCGGCATCGATCTGCTCGCGCGCCTGCGCCGCTCGCATCCCGCCACGCCCGCGCTGGCGCACACCGCCACCGGCGAGAGCGAAGTGCGCGAACGCTTGATCGCGTCGGGGTTTTCGGAAGTGCTGGTCAAACCGCTGCCGGCCGCTGCGGTGCGCGGCGCGATCCGGCGCCTGCTCGACCTGCCCGATTGCGATGTGCCCCTCGCCGCCGCGGCGATCGAAGAAGCCGCCGCGCCGGTGTGGGACGACGACACCGCGGCACGCGCGCTCAACGGCAACCGTGCCCATATCGCGACGCTGCGCGGATTGTTCGTGCAGGAATTGCCGAACGCGCGGCGCTCGATCCTGGCCGCGGCGCAGCTCGGCAACCTCGACGCTTTGCGCGGCGAACTGCACAAGCTGCGCGCCAGTTGCGGTTTCGTCGGCGCGGCGCGATTGGCGCAGGCGGTGCAGGTCTTGCAGGCGCAGCCGGATTCCGCGCAGTCGCTGGAGCGGTTCGATCGCGCGGCGCAGGAAACGATCGATCGGGCGGAGTGATCGCCGCGGCGCATTGGGCCGGTCGCGATGCAGGCGGCGGCCCCGCCGCCGCGCCGCGAAGCCCAAAGCGCCTCCCGAAGTTGGAAGCCTCCCTCCCGTCATTCCGGCGAAAGCCGGAATCCATTTTGCTGTTGCCGTTGCTTCCGCGTTCTCTTGGCGGCAGAGCAAAATCAAAATGGATTCCGGCTTTCGCCGGAATGACGGGACAGAATTTCGGCTTTCGCCGGAATGGCGGGACAGGATTCCGGCTTTCGCCGGAACGACGGGACGGGATTCCGGCTTTCGCCGGAATGACGGGACAGGATTCCGGTTTTCGCCGGAATGACGGGGGGGGGAATTTGGCTTTCGCCGGTTCGTCCGAATGACGGGACCGTCGGGGCCGAAGGCTCGTTTGCGAGAGCGTCTCCACGAAAGCCAGGGCGGTTACGTGGCAGCGCGAAAGAGTCGGCGGCGGCGACGACATCGGGCTTGAAGAACTCGGCCACGAGAACGTTCCGCGAAAGCCGAATGGCATCCTCGCCTCGCGAATGATCCATCCGCAATCAGCGACACCGGACCTGAAGGCTGGCGCGAGGGCGCCCCACTACGACCCTAGCGTCTAAGCGCCGTCGCCGCGCGCGGGATCCGGCCGCGCCACGCGCGCCAGTTCCGCCATCATCTCCCACGACTTCAAACCGCGCGGGCCGAGGTGATGGGTCAGCACCGAGCGCAAGGCATGGCGCAGGCCCGGCAGGTCGCTGGCTTCGGGCAGGCTGTCGTTGGCCAGCGCGAGCAGGCCGCGCCCGGTCGCCGCGGCGTTGCGCTCGCCGTGGCCGCGATCGCTGAGCAAGCGGCGCGCGCCCTGCTCCGGGTCGAGCCGGTAACGCGCGGCCGGATCGATCGGCGCGCCGTCGGCGTCCACGCTCCAGTCGAAGCCCGAGCCCAATGCATCGAGCAGATCGCGCTCGAACCGGCGCAGCGTCCAAGCCAGATGCGGCCCGTCCAGGCGCGCGCGGGTGCGGCCGTAGAGTTCGTACAGCTCGAAGAACGGATCGCCGCGCGGCACCAGCCGCAGCACCAGTTCGTTGACGTAGAACCCGGCCAGCGCGGCGTCGCCGAGCAAGCGCGGCGCGGCGTCGATGGCTTCGGCCGCGGTCAGCCGCGCCAACTCGCCGCGCAGCAACGCATCCACGCGCACGTGCTGGAACGGCTGCAAGGCCGCGCGCAGCACCTGTTTCTTCGGTCCCTGCACGCCGCGCGCGACCAAGCCCACGCGCCCGTGCTGCTCGCTCAGCGCCTCGATCAGCACGCTGGTCTCGCGCCACGGCCGCACGTGGAGGATGTAGGCGGGTTCCGCGGTGAGGGCCATGGCGCTGAGAGCGGGGAATGGGGGAAAAAGGGGATTAGGGAATGGTGGGAGCGTTGGTGATTTGCGTTACGTCGGAAACCGAGCTCGCCGTAGTCGGCCGATCGGCGAGCGTCGCAATCTCGCGCCGCGCTTGCCCTTCCCTACTCCCTTAATTCCCTGCTCCCTGCTTCACTCGTACCCAAGCTGCCGCAGCGCGGCCTCGTCGTCCGACCAGCCCTCGCGCACGCGCACCCAGGTCTCCAGGAACACCTTGGAGCCGAACAAACGCTCCATCTGCACGCGCGCCTTGGCGCCGATTTCGCGCAGGCGCGCGCCGGCCTTGCCGATCACGATGGCTTTCTGGCCGTCGCGCTCGACCCAGATCACCGCCCCGATGCGCAGCATCGCGCCGTCGACCTCGAAGCGTTCGATCTCGACCGTGGTCGCGTACGGCAGCTCTTCGCCGAGCTGGCGCATGAGCTGTTCGCGCACCATTTCGCCGGCGAGGAAGCGCTGGCTCTTGTCGGTGATTTCGTCCTCGCCGTACAGCGGCGGCTGTTCGGGCAGCAGCGACAGCAGGGTTTTCACCAGCGCTTCCAGGCCGCTGCGCTTGAGCGCGGAGATCGGATGCACGCCGGCGAACTCGCGGCCCTCGGTGACCTTGGCCAGATACGGCAGCAGCTTGGTCTTGTCGGGAACGCGGTCGACCTGATTGACCACCAGCACCACCGGCAGGCCGGCGCCGCGCAGGGCGTCGTAGGCCAGGGTGTCTTCGTCGTCCCACTGGCCGGCGCGCACGACCAGCAGCGCGGCGTCGACGCCTTCCAGCGAGCCGCGCGCGGCGCGGTTCATCATCCGGTTCATCGCGCGCTTCTGCTCGCGGTGGATGCCGGGGGTGTCGACCAGCAGCAACTGGCCTTCGGGGAAGGTGGCGATGCCGAGCAGACGGTGGCGCGTGGTCTGCGGGCGCGGCGAGACGATGCTGACCTTGGCGCCGACGAGGGCGTTGGTCAGGGTGGATTTGCCGACGTTGGGTCGGCCGATGACGGCGACGTAGCCGGCGCGGTGCGGGGAGGAAGTCATGGGGGAATTGTCCGCTGGGGCGGCGGGGAGGGCAAATTGGGGGGAAGATGGAGCGGGAAAGGTGGAGCGGGGATGGGGAACTGTGGGGGCGGGCCGGATTTGGCTGCCTGTGGCGGTTTGCGGGGTGCTTAAACGAAAGGCCCGCCGAAAGGCGGGCCTGGGGCGGCGGTAGCTGGGCCGCTTCGTTCAGTCGTCGGCTTTGAGCTGGCGCAGCACTTCCTCGGCGGCGAGCTGTTCGGCGGCGCGGCGCGAGCCGGCTTCGCCGTCGGCGCTCAGCGCCGGTTGGCCGATGCTGCAGCTCACCCGGAAGGTCTTGGCGTGGTCTTCGCCGCTTTCCGACAGCAGCGCGTACACCGGCAGCGGTTTCTGCCGGCCCTGCAGCCATTCCTGCAGGCGGGTCTTGGCGTCCTTGCCGACCTTGTGCGCGGGCGGCAGCGCGTCCATCGCCGGCAGGAACCACGGCAGCACCTGGGCGCGGCAGGTCTCGAAGCCGGCGTCGAGGTAGATCGCGCCGACCACGGCTTCCAGCGCGTCGGCCAGGATCGAGTCGCGGCGGTGGCCGCCGGACTTCATTTCGCCCGGCCCCAGGGTCAGGCGCGCGCCGAGCTCCAGCGCGCGCGCGATCGGCGCCAGCGCCGATTCGCGCACCAACTCGGCCCGGGCGCGGGTCAGCGCGCCCTCGTCGGCCTGCGGCCAGCGCTGGTACAGCGCTTCGGCCACGATCAGATTCACCAACGCGTCGCCGAGGAATTCCAGCCGCTCGTTGTGCGGCGCTCCGGCGCTGCGGTGGGTCAGCGCTTGATCCAGCAGGGCCGGATGGGCGAAGCGGTGGGCGATCGGATCAGTCACCTTCTTTCGTGGTCATCTGTTGCGTCGCGTGGAAGCGGCCGACCACGTCGAGGTTGGCGATCACCGGACGGCGCACTTCGTAATCCACGTTGATTTCCATGCCGCGGTCGCTGCGGCGGATCTTGAAGTTCTCCGGCTTCACGCTGTCGACATAGCTCATGTCCATGCGGCGGAAGAACAGATCGCGGGCCTTGGCCGGATCCATGCTGCCGGCGCCCGGCTCCTTGGCCAGATCGGCGAGCGAACGCTTGACCGAATAGAACTCGCTGTACATCGGCACCAGCTTCATGCCGACGTAGGCGAACACGCCGACCACGGCCAGCGTGATGATGAAACCCAGCAGAGTGATGCCGCGCTGATTACGCTTCATGAGCTTGAATCCCCGTTTGCTCTAAGTGCCGAACCCGACGGACGGATGCCGTCGAAGCCGATGCCGACCGTGCCGTCCCAAGCGCGCCGCTCCCTACCCCGATCCCCCGACGTCCGGCCCCCGGCCGGCGCCGTTACGGAATGCTATTACCGATCCGGGAAAAATCCACGCCTTCGTCGAAATTCATCCAGATCAGGAAGGCGCGGCCGCGCAGGTTCTGCTCCGGCAGGTAGCCCCAGTATCGGCTGTCCTCGCTGTTGTCGCGATTGTCGCCCATCACAAAATATTCGCCTTTGGGGACGACCCAGTCGCCCTCGCCCTGGTCGAGCAGCGGCGATTCGGTGCGCAGCAGGATCCGGTGCACGTGTTTGCCGACTTGCTCGCTCAATTCTTGCGCACCGGTCATTTCCGTGCCGTTGCCGCGGCCCTGGTAGGTGCCGACCGGGGTGTAGGCGATCGGCTCGCCGTTCACGGTCAGGCGGCCGTCGCGGTAGCTGACCTTGTCGCCGGGCAGGCCGATGATGCGCTTGATCCAGTCCTGCTCGGGATGGTGCGGCGGACGGAACACGACCACGTCGCCGCGCTCGGGCTCGCCCATCGCCAGCACTTTCTGGTTGGTGATCGGCAGGCGCAGGCCGTAGGTGAACTTGTTGACCAGGATGAAGTCGCCGGTCAGCAGCGTCGGCATCATCGAGTTCGACGGAATGCGGAACGGCTCGGCCACGAAGCTGCGCAGGATCAGCACCACGAACAGCACCGGGAAGAACGCCTTGGAGTAGTCGACGAGGACCGGCTCCTTGCCGTCGTCGAGCAATCCTTCGCGCGCGGCGCGGCGCTTGGCCAGCACCATCTTGTCCAGCAGCCACACCAGGCCGGTGAACAGGGTCAGCGACACCAGGGCGATTTCGAACCAACGCATGCTTGTTCCTTTTGGGGATGCCGGGAGTCGGGAACCGGAAACGGAGAATCGGCCGAAGCCGCTCCGCGTTCCCTACCCCGCACCCGCCGCCACGAGAGTGGTTGAAGACGAAAACTCCGGGAACCGAATCGCGGCCGCTACGCCGACGACGCCCGATCCCCCATTCCCTATTCCCGTCGTCCTAATTACTTGCTGTCGGTCGAAAGCACCGCCAGGAACGCTTCCTGCGGGATCTCGACCCGACCGACCTGCTTCATCCGCTTCTTGCCCTCTTTCTGCTTCTCGAGGAGCTTCTTCTTGCGGCTGATGTCGCCACCATAGCACTTAGCCAAAACGTTCTTGCGCATGGCCTTGACCGTGCTGCGCGCGATGATTTGCGAGCCGATCGCGGCCTGGATCGCGACGTCGAACATCTGCCGCGGGATCAGATCCTTCATCTTCTCGCACAGCTCGCGGCCGCGCCGGTCGGCGTGGCTGCGGTGGACGATGATCGACAGCGCATCGACCTTGTCGCCGTTGATCAGCGTGTCCACGCGCACGAACGGACCTTCCTGGAAACGCAGGAAGTGGTAGTCCAGCGAGGCGTAGCCGCGGCTGACCGACTTGAGCTTGTCGAAGAAGTCCAGCACCACCTCGGCCATCGGCAGCTCGTAGCTGATCTGCACCTGGCTGGCCATGTAGGTGATGCCGATCTGCACGCCGCGCTTTTCCTCGCACAGCTTGATCACGTTGCCGATGTAGTCCGGCGGGGTGAGGATGTTGGCGCGGATCACCGGCTCGCGGATTTCCTGGACCATGTTCACCGGCGGCAGCTTGGCCGGGTTGTCCATCGGGATCGTGGTGCCGTCGGTCTTGAGCACCTCGTAGATCACCGTGGGCGCGGTGGAAATCAGGTTGAGGTCGTACTCGCGCTCCAGGCGCTCCTGCACGATCTCCATGTGCAGCATGCCGAGGAAGCCGCAGCGGAAGCCGAAGCCCATCGCCTCGGAGCTTTCCGGCTCGAAGCGCAGCGCGGCGTCGTTGAGGCGCAGTTTTTCCAGGGCTTCGCGCAACGCCGGGTAGTCCTCGGCGTCGACCGGGAACAGGCCGGCGAACACACGCGGCTGCATTTCCTGGAAGCCCGGCAGCGGACCCGGCGCCGGATCGCCGGACAGGGTCAGGGTGTCGCCGACCGGCGCGCCGTGCACGTCCTTGATCGACGCTGTGATCCAGCCCACCTCGCCGGCGCCGAGCTTGGGCAGCTCCTTGCGCTTGGGGGTGAACACGCCGACCTTGTCGACCTGATGGGTGCGCCCGGTCGACATCACCAGGATCTTGCTGCCCGGCTTGATCTCGCCCTGCATGACCCGCACCAGCGAGACCACGCCGAGGTAGTTGTCGAACCACGAGTCGATGATCAGCGCTTGCAGCTTGTCGGTGTCGCGCGGCTTCGGCGGCGGGATGCGGTGGACGATGGCCTCCAGCACCAGTTCGACGTTGAGGCCGGTCTTGGCGCTGATCGCCACCGCGTCCTCGGCGTCGATGCCGATCACCGCCTCGATCTCCTTCTTGGCGCGATCGGTGTCGGCGGTGGGCAGGTCGATCTTGTTGAGCACCGGCACCACTTCCAGGCCCTGCTCGACCGCGGTGTAGCAGTTGGCGACCGACTGCGCTTCCACGCCCTGGGCGGCGTCGACCACCAGCAGCGCGCCCTCGCAGGCGGCCAGCGAACGGCTGACTTCGTAGCTGAAGTCGACGTGGCCGGGGGTGTCGATGAAATTGAGCTGGTAGGTGTTGCCGTCCTTGGCCTTGTACGGCAAGGAGACGGACTGCGCCTTGATGGTGATGCCGCGTTCGCGCTCGATCGGATTGGAGTCGAGCACCTGCGCTTCCATCTCGCGCGCTTCGAGGCCTCCGCACAGTTGGATGATGCGGTCGGCGAGCGTCGACTTGCCGTGGTCGACGTGGGCGATGATGGAGAAGTTTCTGATCAGATGCATGCAGGACGACGCGGGACTCGCCGGCTCCAAGGTTGAGCGGACAGGAAAATTAACGGGACATTATCGCACAGCCCCGACGGCAGGTCGCGGCGGTGCGAGGGCCGCGGGCGTCCGGGTTCACGGATCGCACCGTTCGCCCGGTCCGGCACGGCCGGGCGGCGGATGCGACGACGCCCGCCGGGGACGGCGGGCGTTCGTTGCGACGGATGCGGCGGTACGCAGGCCCGGCTGAAACGGCCGGAAGGCTCCGCAACGAAGGCCGCGCAGCGCGGCGAGCCGGCGCGGGCCGTCCCGCGCCGCCCGCTTCACCGGGATCGCCCGGCCCGGACCGGCCCGACGCCGCTTACTTGCCCTCGCCCGCCTGGACCGCGATGAACTGGGTCTGCGCGCCGCGCCGGATCAGCAGCATCACGGTCTGGCCCGGCCGGGTGCCGGCCAGCGCTCGGTTCAGCGCCGCGGCGCTGCCGACCGGGGTGCGGCCGACCGAGAGCACCACGTCGCCCGGACGCACGCCGGCGTCGCCGGCATCGCCCGGGTCGCGCACCAGCACGCCCTCGCCCGTCTTCAGGCCCAGGCGCTGGCGCGCGGCGGGGTCGACGTCCTGGACCGCGAGCGAAAGCGGGTTGCCCTTGGCGTTGGAGGCCGACGAAGAACCGTCGTCGCGGTCGGACGGATTCGCCGCGCCCGCGCCGCCGGCGAGGCTGGCGTCGAGTTCGTTGACCGCCACGCTGAACTCGACCGTCTTGCCGTCGCGGAACACGCCGAGCTTGGCCTTGGTGCCCGGCGCCATGTTGCCGATCAGCGGCGGCAGGTCGCTGGACTCGCGCACCGCGGCGCCGTTGACGCTGCGGATCACGTCGCCGGGCTGCAAGCCGGCCTTCTCCGCCGGACCGCCCGGCACCACCTGCGAGATCAGCGCGCCGCTGCCGTCGGGCAAGCCCAGGCTCTTGGCGCCGTCCAGGGTCATCGCCTGCACCACCACCCCGAGCTGCCCGCGACTGACCTTGCCCTTGGCCCGCAACTGCTCGGCCGAGTTCATCGCCACGTCGATCGGAATGGCGAAGCTCACGCCCATGTAGCCGCCGGAGTTGGAGAAGATCTGCGAGTTGATGCCGACCACCTCGCCCGCGGTGTTGAGCAGCGGACCGCCGGAGTTGCCCTGGTTGATCGCCACGTCGGTCTGGATGAAGGGCACGTAGCGCTGATCGGCGTACGGGTTGGCGCGGCCGACCGCGCTGACGATGCCGGCGGTGACCGAGTGGTCGAGGCCGAACGGCGAGCCGATCGCCACCACCCACTGCCCGGCCTTGGTCAGGCTGGCGTTGGCGCTGCGCAGGAACGGCAGGCCCTTGGCGTCGATCTTGAGCAGGGCCACGTCGGACTGCTCGTCGCTGCCGATCACCTTGGCCTTGAACTCGCGCCGGTCGGTCAGCTTGACCGTGACCGTGTCGGCGCCGTCGACCACGTGGTGGTTGGTCAGCACATAGCCGTCCTGGGAAATCAGGAAGCCGCTGCCGATCGAGCGCGCGCCGCCGCGCGGCTGGCGCGGGCCCTGGCCCTGACCCGGCCCGCCGCCCTGGCCGGGGAAATCGGGACCGAAGAAACGGCGGAAGAATTCGGGGATCTGGTCCTCGTCCGGCATCTGGTTGCGCGAACGGGTCTCGCGCTTAGGCGCGACCTCGGCGCTGATGTTGACCACGGCCGGGCCGACGCGCTGGACCAGCTGGGTGAAGTCCGGCAGGCCGGCGACGATGGGCGCGGCCGGGGTCGCCGAGGGCGGCGGCGCGATCGGCGTGGTCGGCGGCTGCGCGGTGCAGGCCACCGGCAGCGCCGCGATGATCGCGCCGACCAGGGCCAGCGACTGCAACGGCCGGCTGCGCGGACGGCGGCGGGCGGAAAGGTTCGAAGACGGGGCTTGGGTCGACGGAAGATTCATGGCGGCGGCCTCGATACGACGTGGATGGTCCATGGTGAGGGGCGATATGCGGCAAAACCGCGGCAAGGCGATCCCGTTGCGCGGACGGGCCGCGCAGGCGGGAAAGGTTCGGGGGAAGACCCGGCCGTCGTCGCCGGCGCGGGCCCGCTCGGGGCGATGCGGGCTCGGCCGCACCGCCTCAGCTTAGGGTTGCTGCGGCTGCGGTTCCTGGACCGGCGGCCGGGTTCGCGCGGCGGCTTCCTGCGCCGGCTCGAACGGGTAGAACGACGGCGACACCGCGCTGGAGCCGTAGCTGGCGGTGTAGGCGCTGTTGCTGGGGTAGTTCGGCAGCGCCGCGCGCGGCCACGGACGGCTCGCCGGGGCTTCGCTCTGCTGCGGCCGGAACGGGTTGGCGCCGGAGTTGGCGGCGGAACCGGCGCGGGCGTCGGCGACCATCGACGCGCCGCCGGCGGCGGCGACCTGCAGCGGCGCCTCCTGGCTCTGGCGCTCGGACGCGCGCACCGCGGCGCGCTGGCTCTGGCCGCGCGAACGGCGCTCGTTGAGGCGGCGCGGCAGCTCGGCCACGGCCACCGCCGCGCCGGCCGCGAGGCCGGTGGCGTCGGCCGAGGTCAGGCCGGTTTCGGCCGGGGTATTGGCCGCGACCGCCTGCGGCGCCGGAGCCGGCACCGGTTGCGGCGCGGGCTGCGTCGGCTGAGCCGCCTGCGCGGCGACCTGGGCCGGATCGCCGGCGCCGGCCGGGGTTTCGTCGGAGAACGGCCGCGCCACGAACAGCGCCGCCACCGCGACCGAGGCCGCCAGCGCCGCGCCGCCGAACCAGCCGCGGCGCGATCCGGCCGCCTTGCGCGGCTTCACTTCGGTGGCCGCCGGCGCGGCGCTCGCCGCGGCCTGGCTGGCCTGCAACGCGGCGTCGGCCTGGATCGCCGCGGCCACGCGCTCGGCGAAGCCCTGAGCGGCGAAGCCCGGCGCCGGCTCGGCCGCGCCGTGGGCGCGGCGGCGCAACACGTCGCCGCACAGCTGCCAGCGGCCGCAGGCCTCGCGCCATTGCGCGTCGTGACCGAGCCGCTTGAGCGCGAAGCGCGCGCCGTCGTCGAGTTCGCCGTCGAATAGCGCGCTCAACGTCTCGCGTTCGTCGCCATGGAGAGGGGTGGAGGTCATCAGTGAGCGCGCTCCCTGGTGCGGTGGGTACCTTGGTCTTGATTGTCCAAGAGGGGCCGAAGTTCCGTATCGATCGCCTCGCGTGCGCGGAAGATGCGCGAACGCACGGTGCCGATCGGGCAATTCATCTTCTGCGCGATCTCTTCGTAACTCAGGCCTTCCACCTCGCGCAGGGTGATCGCAGACCTCAACTCTTCCGGCAGGGATTCGACCACGCGCATCACCGTGCGTTCGATTTCCTGCCGCAGCAGTTCGTGTTCGGGCGTATCGGTGTCGCGCAGGCGGATGCCGGTCTCGAACTGCTCGGCGTCGCCGGCGTCGATGTCGTCGGTCGGCGGGCGCCGGTTCTGCGCGACGAGATGGTTTTTGGCGGTATTCACGGCGATGCGGTGCAACCACGTATAGAACTGCGCGTCGCCGCGGAAATTCGCCATCGCGCGGTAAGCGCGGATGAAGGTTTCCTGGGCCACGTCCTGGCATTCGCTCCAGTCGGGGATGTAGCGCCCGATCAACGCGGTGATCCGATGCTGGTACTTGCGCACCAAGGCATCGAAGGCCGCGCTGTCGCCGCGCTGGACACGCCTGACCAGCTCCTGGTCCAACAACTCGTTATCGGCCATACCGCGCCGGCACTCCTGTCGGCTCGGCGCATGGCCGAGCAATGGGACAACCCTGTCGGGGCAAAAGTTCAATCGTCGGAGTAATGGGGCCGCCGGCGACCGCTCGCAACCGCCAAGTGTCACATACCGCGGGGCGGACGTGCCCGCACGCCGGCTGAAAGCCCCGCCGGACGGCCGCCGCCGGGGGCTCGGACGGCGCCGATTTGACGGCGGCCGAACCAGATCGGGATGATAGCGGCCTATTCCATACCTGAACGGATGGTGCGGCATGACTGCAGCCCTCGACGGCCTCCCCGCGTTTGACGGGCTACGCGCCCGCCACTGGCATACCGAACTGCGCGCGGACGGAGTGCTGGTGCTTTCCTTCGACCGCGAAGGATCGCCGGTCAACACCTTCGCCCAGGAGGTGTTGATCGAGCTCGACGGCCTGCTCGAACGCCTCGCGCTGGACCCGCCCAAGGGGCTGGTGCTGCGCTCGGCCAAGGCCACCGGCTTCATCGCCGGCGCCGACATCAAGGAATTCCAGACCTTCGACGAGAAGGGCACGGTCGGCGACGCGATCCGCCGCGGCCAGCAGGTGTTCCAGCGTCTGGCCGAGCTGCCCTGCCCCACGGTCGCGGCGATCCACGGCTTCTGCATGGGCGGCGGCACCGAAATCTCGCTCGCCTGCCGCTACCGCGTCGCCAGCAACGATCCGTCCACGCGCATCGGCCTGCCGGAAGTGAAGCTCGGCATCTACCCGGGCTGGGGCGGCAGCGTGCGCTTGCCGCGTCTGGTCGGCGCGCCGGCCGCGTTCGACATGATGCTCACCGGCCGCACCCTGTCGGCCTCGGCCGCGCGCGCGATCGGTCTGGTCGACAAGACCGCCGAACCGGCGGTGCTGGTCGACACCGCCGCAGCGCTCGCGCTCAACGGCACGCAGCGCCCGTTCAAGCAGCGCTTCACCGCCTGGGCCAGCAACACCTGGATCGCGCGCAAGATCCTCGCGCCGATGCTGGTCAAGCAGGTCGCGCGCAAGGCCAAGAAAGACCACTACCCCGCGCCCTACGCGCTGATCTCGACCTGGGAGCGCTCCAGCGGCGGCGTGCAGGCGCTGCTCGCGGCCGAGCGCAAGTCGGTAGTCAAGCTGTCGGGCACGCCGACCGCGCGCAATCTGATCCGGGTGTTCTTCCTGCAGGAGCGGCTCAAGAGCCAGGGCGGCAAGGATCACAAGATCAAGCACGTGCACGTGGTCGGCGCCGGCGTGATGGGCGGCGACATCGCCGCGTGGTCGGCGTACAAGGGCTTCGAGGTCACCCTCAGCGACCGCGAGCAGCGCTTCATCGACGGCGCGCTGGAGCGCGCGCAGGCCTTGTTCGCCAAGAAGGTGAAGGACGAGGCCAAGCGTCCGGCGGTGGCCGCGCGGCTGAAGGGCGACTTGTCCGGCGACGGCGCCAAGGACGCGGATCTGGTGATCGAGGCGATCATCGAAAAGCCCGAAGCCAAACGCGAGCTCTACGACGTGGTGGAGCCGCAGCTCAAGCCCGACGCGCTGCTGACCACCAACACCTCGTCGATCCCGCTCGACGAACTGCGCGAACACATCCGCCGTCCGGCCGAATTCGCCGGCCTGCATTACTTCAACCCGGTCGCGCTGATGCCGCTGGTGGAGATCATCCGCCACGACCGCATGGCGCCGGAGACCGAACAGCGCCTCGCCGCGTTCTGCCGCGCGCTCGACAAGCTGCCGGTGCCGGTCGCCGGCACGCCCGGCTTCCTGGTCAACCGCGTGCTGTTCCCGTACATGCTCGAAGCCGGCACCGCGTTCGCCGAGGGCATTCCGGGCGCGGCGATCGACAAGGCGGCGGTCAAGTTCGGCATGCCGATGGGCCCGATCGAACTGATCGACACCGTCGGCCTGGACGTGGCCGCCGGCGTCGGCGCGGAACTGGCGCCATTCCTCGGCCTGACCGTGCCGGCGGCGCTGGCGGGCGTGGAGCCCGGCAAGCGCGGCAAGAAGGACGGGCAAGGCCTGTACAAGTGGGAGAACGGCCGCGCGCAGAAGCCCGAGCTGCCGAAGGACTACAAGGCGCCGAACGATCTGGAAGACCGCCTGATCCTGCCGATGGTCAACGAAGCGGTGGCCTGCCTGCACGACGGCGTGGTCGCCGACGGCGACCTGCTCGACGCCGGCGTGATCTTCGGCACCGGCTTCGCCCCGTTCCGCGGCGGCCCGATCCAGTACGTGCGCGAAACCGGCGTGGACAACGTGCTGGCGCGGCTCAAGCAATTGCAGGCGCGCTACGGCGACCGCTTCGCGCCGCGTCCGGGTTGGGATTCGCCGGCGTTGCGTTCGTAAGCGTTCGCTGCGTTTCAAGAAAAAGCCGCGCTTTGCGCGGCTTTTTCTTTGCGTGCGAATTTCGCGATCGATACAGCGATCCGTTCGCTGCCGCTCGCGCTGTTGTTGTTGCCCTTCGCTTTGACGCATCCCCACGAAAAGCCCACGCCCCGCAGCCCCGGAGGGCGTGCGCATGGATGCGCACGCGCGCCATGGGTCAGGATGACCCTTATGGCGCGGCCCCGCGTCGCTGTGAGCCCTAGTGGCTCTTGATTCGAAAACAGGGAAAGCGCCTTTCTTTGGTTACTTTCTTTGGCAAGACAAAGAAAGTGACCCGGCCGCTTGCGGACGGAACGCTCTGGATTGTGGCTTGTCGTCACTCGTTGCTGCGTTGAAGGCAAAACCAACGGCAAAGTCAAAATGGATTCCGGCTTTCGCCGGAATGACGGTGGGTGGGGTGTTCCGCCACGTGCGAGAAACGCAGCTCACACGCCGTCATTCCGGCGAAAGCCGGAATCCATTTTGATGTTGCTTCCGCTTTCTCTGGCAAGAACGCATGACGACAAGCGAAGATCAAACGCTTAAAGCTTTCGTCCGCAAGCGGCCGAGTTACTTTCTTTGTCTTGCCAAAGAAAGTAACCAAAGAAAGGCGCTTTCCCTGTTTTCGAATCAAGAGCCACTAGGTCCAGCACCGGGCGCGGGGCCGCGCCATAAGGGTCATCCTGACCCATGGCGCGCGCGCGCATCCATGCGCGCGCCCTCCGGGGCTGCGAAACGATGATCTCGGGCGGGGATGCGTCCCAGCAAAAGGCAAAAGCAACGGCTAGTGGATTCCGGCTTTCGCCGGAATGACGGTCAGTGGGATTCGGCGTAGTTGTGTTTTCGCGGTCGCGGCTCGCGCCGCTCCTACAGGGGCTGCGGCCGGTTGCGTTTCCGACTGTAGGAGCGGCGCAAGCCGCGACCGCGCCCCTACCGCCGCGTCGAAAATCCGATAACCGGTGAAAGCCCGAGAACCCAAGGCCCCTACCGCCGCACGACGCGGCGCCCCCTCACATCGTGTGCGTCGGCCGCTCAGCGCTCAACGTACCCGCCAACAAAGCCTCGATCTTCCCCTTGACCGCATCGCCCTCCGCCGTCTCGGCGAACTGCACGCCGATGCCCGCGGTGCGGTGCCCCTGCGCGCCGGTCGGCGTCACCCACACGACCTTGCCGGCCACCGGCAAACGCTCGCCGGACTCGGGCAGCGTCAGCAGCAGGAACACTTCGTCGCCGAGGAAATAGCGCTTGGGCGTGGCCACGAAAATCCCGCCGTGGCGCAGAAACGGCATGTAAGCGCTGTACAGCGCGGCCTTGTCCTTGATCGTCAGCGACAAGATGCCCTGTCGCGCTGCGCCCGCTGGTGCGTTCATGCCTTTCCTCCCCCGGCGCGGCGCGCGTCGTCGCTGCGCCAGGCCATCAACAATTCGGTGACCGCCAGATCGGCGCGGACCGTGGTCCGCAACAGTTCGCGGGTCCGGTTGGCCCGATCGAACCAGGAGGCAAGACTGCGCGCGCGCGCCGGGTCGGTCAAGCCGGCGGCGGCTTCGGCGAGCGCGATGTCCGACGCGTGTCGCAGACGCAGCGCGGCGTGTTCGTCGCCGACCCAGCGCTGCGCGACTTCCGGCGCGGAGCTCTCGCCGCGGCCGAGCTTGGCCAGATCGGCGGCGACTTCGCGGCGCAGCTTGAGGCCGTCGCCGGTCAGCCAATCGTGCGCGAGCCCGGGATGCCCGCGCGCGGCGTCGAACGCTTCGCGCGCGGCGGCGTCGCCGTGGCCTTGGGCCTTGAGCCACGCCAGCGCTTCGTCCTGCGGCGGCAGACGGAATTCCAGGCGCTGGCAGCGGCTGCGGATGGTCGCCGGCAAGCGCGCCGGATGCGAACTGACCAGCCACAGATAACGGCCCGGCACCGGCTCCTCCAAGGTCTTGAGCAGCGCGTTGCAGGCCGCGGTGTTGATCGCGTCGGCCGGATCGATGATCGCGATCTGCGCGCCGCCGTACTGCGGCGTCAGCGCCAGCCGTTCGGACAGGCTGCGGATCTGGTCGATCACGATTTCGGTGCGCAGCTTGGTGCCTTCCTTGTTCGGAACGAAGCTGACGAGCTGGTAGTCCGGATGCGTGCCGGCGGCCAGCAGCAGGCAGCTGCGGCACCGCCCGCACGGCCCGCCGTCGGGCAGGCGTTCGCGGCACAGCAAGCCTTGCGCGAGGCGCTCGGCGACCGCGCGCTTGCCCAGTTCGGCCGGGCCGCAGAACAGCAAGCCGTGGCCGAGCCGGCCGGCGGCGATCGAGGCCTGGGCCTGATCGTAGATGCGTTGCTGCCACGGCGCGAAAGCGGCGACGCTCATGCGGCGGCCTCCGGCGTGGCGGCGATCAGCGCGCGCAGCCGCGTCACCGCCTGCGCGGCGACCGCCTCGGCGGGTTGCGCGGCGTCGATCAGCTCGAAGCGGTGCGGCTCGGCCGCGGCGCGGTCGCGATAGCCCTGGCGCACGCGTTCGAAGAATTCGTTGCGCTCGCTTTCGATGCGGTCGGCGGCGCCGCGCCCGCGCATGCGCGCCAGGCCCACGTCCACCGGCACGTCCAGCAGCAGCGTCAGCGCCGGACGGATGCCGACCACGCGCGCCTCGAGTTCGGCGATGAACGCCGCGTCGCCGCCGCGCCCGGCGCCCTGGTAGGCGTAGCTGGCGTCGGTGAAGCGGTCGCTGATCACCCAGGCGCCGCGTTCCAGCGCCGGCAGGATCGTCGCGCGCACGTGCTGGGCGCGCGCGGCGAAGGCCAGCAGCAATTCGGTCGCGTCGGTGGCGGGCTCGTGATGGGTGTCGAGCATGAGGCCGCGGATCTGTTCGGCCAGCGGCGTGCCGCCGGGCTCGCGGGTGTAGACCGCGGCGATGCCGGCGGCCTCGAACGCGCCGCGCAGCGCCGCCAGCACGGTCGACTTGCCGGCGCCCTCGCCGCCCTCCAAGGTGACGAAGCGCGGCCAGGTGCGCAGGCTCATCGGGTCGCCCCCGGCGTCTGCGGCGCGGAGGCCGGCGGCGCTTCGGCCGCCTCTTCCAGCACCGCCTTGCCCTCTTCCGGCTGCCCGCGGCCCTGGTTCTGGCGATAGCGCTGCAGGTACAAGCGCACGTTGGCCTGATGCTGGGCGTAGGTCGCGGCGAACAGGCTGCGCCCGCTGCCGTCGCCGGCGGCGACGAAGAACAGCGCGTCGCCCGGCGCCGGGTTGGCGGCGGCCTTGAGCGCGGCCAAGCCCGGCATCGCGATCGGCGTCGGCGGCAAGCCGGCGCGGGTGTAGGTGTTGTACGGCGTGTCGGTCTGCAGGTCGCGCTTGCGGATGTTGCCGTCGTAGGCCGAACCGATGCCGTAGATCACCGTCGGGTCGGTCTCCAGGCGCATGCCCTGCTTCAAGCGGCGCTCGAACAAACCGGCGATCTGCGCGCGCTCGGCCGGCACGCCGGTTTCCTTCTCCACGATCGAGGCCATGATCAGCAACTCGTACGGGGACTTCAGCACGCTGTCCTTGTCGCGCCCGGCCCACGACGACGCCAGCGCCTGGTCCATCGCGCCGGAGGCGCGCTTGAGCACGTCCAGGTCGCTGTCGCCGCCGGTGTAGAAATAGGTTTCCGGCAAGAAGCGCCCTTCCGGATGCTGCCCGCCCTTGCCCAGCGCCTTCATCAGCGCCGCGTCGTCGAGCTGCGGCGCCTGCTGCTTGAGCTTGTCGGCGCGCGCCAGGGCGCTGCGCAGGTCGCGGATGTTCCAGCCGTCGACGATGACGAAGCGGTGGCTGACCACCTTGCCGTCGCGCATCGCGGTCAGCAGCGCGCGCGGGCTGGTGCCCGGGGCCAGCGAATACTCGCCGACCTGCAAGCGCCCGGCCGCGCCGAGCTGCTTGGCCAGCAGCCGCCATTCGACTTCCTCGCCGACCGCCACGCCGGCCGCGCGCAGCTTGCGCACCACCGCCGGCAACGAATCGCCGCGTTCGACCAACAGGCTTTGATCCGGTTGCAGGCCTTGCAGCGGCGCGTCGGCGAAGCCGAGGTAGCGCTGCCACGCCCACCAGCCGCCCGCGGCCAGGGCCGCCAGCAACAGCACGATCACGATCAGGCAACCGCTGCCGCGCTTGCCCTTCTTTTCCTTTGCCACGCAACCTCCGTCGAACGATCCGGGCCCGCCGCGCCGCCGCGGACCGGCGGCCGCGGATGCGGCGGCTCAGTCGTCGCCGGGGACGAAGGCGGGATGGGCGTCGCCGAGCCGGCGCCGCAGCCCGGCCACGGCCGGATGCGGCGCCCATTGCCGCTCGTCGAGCCGCGCCACGGGCAGGATACCGCGCACGGCGTTGCACAGGAAAATCGCATCGGCGCGTTGCAGTTCGTCGGCGCTCAGGACGGCGATGCGCGCCCCGCTCAATTCGATCAGGCGCTGGCGGCAGACCCCGGCCACGCCGCATCGATCCACCGGCGGCGTGCGCCACTGCTCCCCGTGCAGGACGAAGACGTTCGCGGCGGTGGCGCAGACCAGCTCGCCCGCGGCGTTGCGCAGCAGGCCTTCGTCGATGTCGGGATCGTCCCACTCCGCCCGCGCCAGCACCTGCTCCAGGCGGTTGCAGTGCTTGAGCCCGGCCAGCGCCGGCTGCTCGGACAGGCGCAGCTCGCACCAGCGCAGGCGCAGGCCGCCGGCGCGCGCGGGCGGCGGCAACGGATGGCGCGACAGCGTCCACACCGGCTCGGGACGCGCCGGCGGCGCGTAGCCGCGGCCGCCTTCGCCGCGGCTGAGGATCAGCTTGAGCACGGCGTCGCGGCCGGCGAGCAAGTCGGCGGCCGCCTCGCGCACATGCCGCGGGTCCGGCGTCGGCAGTCCCAGGCGCTGAGCGCCACCGCTCAACCGCGCCCAATGCGCGTCCCACCACGGCAGCTCGCCGCGATGCGCGCGCAGGGTTTCGAACAGGGCGTCGCCGTAGGCCTGGCCGCGGTCGAACGGCGGCAAGGCCGCGAGGCGGTCGGCGCCGCGGAAGAAACGCGCTTCGGGGAGGTCGTCGGCTGCGGACATGGCGGCCATCCTACGCGGCCGGCCGGATCGCTGCGCTGCCGCGGAGCCATCCCTGTAGGAGCTGCGCGAGCTGCGACCAAACGCAGAGGTTTACGTAAGCGCGGTTACCCGAAGCCCGGCCAATCGGTGCAGGTTCGATAGCCAGCGCTCGTACCACCGGTCTTCGGAAGCTCCATGGTATCGAACCGTTCCGGCTGTCGCAGCTCGCGCAGCTCCTACACAAAGCAAAAACAAAAAACCCGCGAGACCGAAGCCCCGCGGGTTTCTTTCGACGCACGAACGAGCGAATCAAATCCGCTTGAACACCAACGTCCCGTTAGTGCCGCCGAACCCGAACCCGTTCGACACCGCCACATCGATCTTCTTCTCGCGCGCCACGTTCGGCACGTAGTCCAGATCGCAACCCTCGCCCGGTTCCTCGAGGTTGATGGTCGGCGGGATGATGCCGTGGTGCAGCGCCAACACCGAGAAGATCGCCTCGGCGCCGCCGGCCGCGCCTAGCAGATGCCCGGTCATCGACTTGGTCGAGCTGACCATCATCTTGTAGGCGTGATCGCCCATCGCGCGCTTCATCGCCAAGGTCTCGGCGAGGTCGCCGAGCGGCGTGGAGGTGCCGTGCGCGTTGAGGTACTCGACCTGATCGGCATTGATGCCGGCGTCCTTGAACGCGGCGACCATGCAGCGCGCCGGACCTTCGCCGTTCTCGCTCGGCGCGGTCATGTGGAACGCGTCGGAGCTGGCGCCGAAACCGGCCAGTTCGCAGTAGATGCGCGCGCCGCGCGCCTTGGCGCGTTCGTACTCTTCCAAGATCAGGATGCCGGCGCCGTCGCCGAGCACGAAGCCGTCGCGCTGCTTGTCCCACGGCCGCGAAGCGCGGGTCGGGTCGTCGTTGCGCGTGGACATCGCCTTCATCGAGCAGAAGCCGCCGACCGAGGTCGGCGAGGAGCCGCGCTCGGCGCCGCCGGCGACCATCACGTCGGCGTCGCCGTACTGGATCATGCGCATCGCCACGCCGATGGAGTGGTTGGAGGTGGCGCAGGCCGACACCGCCGAGAAATTCGGGCCCTTGGCGCCGGTGATCAGCGAGATCTGGCCCGGCAGCATGTTGATGATGGTGCTGGGCACGTAGAACGGCGAGATCTTGCGCGGGCCGCCCTCGTGGTACTTGATGGTCTGCTCTTCGATGCCGAGCAAACCGCCGATGCCGGAGCCGACCAGCGCGCCGATGCGCTCGGCGTTGGAATCGTCGACGACGATGCCGGCGTCCTGCAGCGCCATCAGCGACGCGGCGACGCCGTAATGGATGAATTCGTCCATTTTCTTCGCGTCCTTCGGATTCACCCCGTAGCGGGTGATGTCGAAGTCGCGCACTTCGCCGGCGATGCGGGTGCTGAACGCGGCGGGATCGAAATGGGTGATGGGACCGATGCCGGAGCGGCCGTTGACGATGCCGTCCCAGCTGCTGGCGACATCGTTGCCGAGCGGAGAGACCAGGCCGAGACCGGTGACGACCACGCGGCGGTTGAAGGAACGGTTGGACATTCAGCCTTACCTCTTGGAATCAGTCTGCGCTCGATCGCTCGGGTCGGAGTCGATCGTTCGACGCTACGCCGGCGTATCGACCGGCTGGAAAAGCACGGGGCCGCAATGCGGCCCCGAGTGGTTGCTCATTCGATCGTGCGAACGCATGCGCAACGCATGCCGCGGGGCCGCCGCGCGCGATGGCTTCGCGAGCGGCGCCGCCGGGCGGATTACGACTTGACGTGCGCCTTGACGTAATCGATCGCCTGCTGCACCGAGGTGATCTTCTCGGCCTCTTCGTCCGGGATCTCGCACTCGAACTCTTCCTCGAGCGCCATCACCAGCTCGACCGTGTCGAGCGAATCCGCGCCGAGGTCGTCGACGAACGAAGCGTTGTTGGTGACTTCTTCTTCCTTGACGCCCAGCTGTTCGACCACGATCTTCTTAACGCGTTCTTCGATGCTGCTCATGGATGTTGCTCCTCCCGTGAGGGGTTTTTCGATGGGATAGTCTAATGGAATCGGGATGTTTCGCGAGACCGGCCCCCGGCATCGTCGAAACCCCTTTGGGTTCAATCGCTTACTAGCCTACGTCAAGGCTTTACGGCATGTACATGCCGCCGTTGACGTGCAGCGTTTCGCCGGTGATGTAGCCGGCCCCGGGGCCGGCCAGGAACGCCACCGCGCGGGCGATGTCGGCCGGTTCGCCGAAGCGGCCCAGCGCGATCTGGTCGAACATGGCCTTCTTCGCGTCCTCGGGCAGGTCGCGGGTCATGTCGGTGTCGATGAAGCCGGGCGCGACGACGTTCACGGTCACGCCGCGGCTGCCGATCTCGCGCGCCAGCGATTTGCTGAAGGCGATCACGCCGGCCTTGGCGGCGGCGTAGTTGGCCTGCCCCGGATTGCCGGTCACGCCGACCACCGAGGCGATGTTGATGATGCGGCCCTTGCGCGCCTTCATCATCGAGCGCATCACCGCCTTGCTGGTGCGGTAGACGCTGCTGAGATTGGTGTCGAGGATGGCTTGCCAGTCCTCGTCCTTCATGCGCAGGAGCAGGTTGTCGCGGGTGATGCCGGCGTTGTTGACCAAGATCGAGATCGCGCCGATCTCCTTGGCCACCGCGTCGAGCAGCGATTCGACCGAGGCCGGGTCGGCCACGTTCAACACGCGGCCGTGGCCGCCGTGCGCGGCCAGGCGCTCGCCGATGGCGGCGGCGCCGGATTCGCTGGTGGCGGTGCCGATCACGGTCGCGCCCTGCGCGGCCAGTTCGTCGGCGATCGCCGCGCCGATGCCGCGGCTGGCGCCGGTGACCAGCGCGATTTCGCCCGAAAGCGGGGTCGTGCTCATGTGTCTCACTCCGTAGTGCTGGCTCGTGGTTGCGCCGCCGTTGCAGACCGCCGCGTCCTGCGACCCCGCCGGGCGCTGGGCCCGGGCGCGGCCAGCCTACAGGCTGGGGCGGCGGTTGAGTAGCGAGCGCGGGGCGAAGGTGCGGCCGTCGATTAAGGACTCAGCGCCACTCGGCCAGGGCGGCTTCGAACTCCGCCGGGGTGCCGATGGCGCGGCCGTCGATGGACTTGTCGATGCGCTTGATCAGGCCGGTCAGCACCTTGCCCGGGCCGCACTCGGCGGCGCGCTGCGCGCCGTGCGCGGCCAGCGCCTGCACGCAGGCGGTCCACTGCACCGGCAGATACAGCTGGCGCACCAGCGCCTCGCGGATCGCCTCGACGCTGGCGTGGACCTGGGCGTCGACGTTCTGCACCACCGGCAGCGACGGCACGCGCCAATCCAGCCCGGCCATGGCTTCGGCCAGGCGGTTGGCGGCTTCGCGCATCAGCGGGGTGTGCGAGGGCACGCTGACGGCCAGCTTGACCGCCTTGCGCACGCCGGCTTCGGCCAGCCGGGTCAGCGCCTTGTCGACCGCCGCGGCGTGGCCGCCGATGACGATCTGACCAGGCGAGTTGTAGTTGGCCGGCACCACGACCTCGCTGCCGGACACGGCCTGGCAGATCTCCTCGACCAGGGCGTCCTCGGCGCCGAGCACGGCGGCCATCGCGCCGACCCCGGCCGGGGCCGCGTCCTGCATCAGCTGGCCGCGCAGGCGCACCAGATGCGCGCCGTCGCGCAGCGACAGCGCGCCGGCGGCGACCAGCGCGGTGTATTCGCCGAGACTGTGGCCGGCCAGCAGCGCCGGTTGCGCGCCACCCTGGGCCTGCCACAGTCGCCACACCGCGACCCCGGCGGCGAGCAGCGCCGGCTGGGTGTATTCGGTGCGGTTGAGCATCTCTTCCGGGCCGCCCTGGCTGAGCGCCCACAAATCGACGCCGGCGCCGTCGCTGGCTTCGGCGAAAGCGTCGCGGACGCTAGCGTGCAGTTCCGACAACTCGGCCAACATGCCCAACGATTGCGAGCCCTGGCCCGGAAACACGAAAGAAAGTCGCTGGTCGCTCACACGCACTGCCGTATCGGTTGGAAGCGCGCATGATAAAGGCGAAAAGTGGCGAGCGTCTGTACTCGGCGGTACGGCGTCACAGCGCGTCGCAATGTGACGCGAGCGGCTGTGCGGGATCGGCGGTTTCGGCGGCGCCGACGAACGGCGATTCAAACGTTGGCTTGAATCCGGTTCGCTTGTTTTGGCGGATAAAAAAGCTGCTGCGGGTGCGGAACATCGCTTGCGTCGCGCACGCGGGTTCGCGGTCGCAGCTTACGCAGCGCCTACCGGCGGATGAGCGTTGTCGCGGCGATCGTGCGAATACGAAAACGGCCGCGGGGCAACCCGCGGCCGTTCGTCGTGTGTCGTTTTTCCGCGCGGCTCAGCGAATGAATTCGCTGGCCCGCGATGAGTACGCCGCCCCGCGAGGAACGGACGCCCCGTCAAAACACGCTCAGTAGCGCAGCAGCGCCGAACCCCAAGTGAAACCGCCGCCGAAGGCTTCCAGCAGCAGCAACTGGCCGCGCTGCACCTTGCCCGAGCGCACCGCTTCGTCCAGCGCCAGCGGCACCGAGCCCGAGGAGGTGTTGCCGTGCTTGTCGACGGTGACGATCACCCGCTCCATCGGCATGTCCAGGCGCTTGGCCGTGGCTTCGATGATGCGCAGGTTGGCCTGATGCGGAATCAGCCAATCGATCTCGTGGCGGTCCAGGCCGTTGGCTTCCAGGGTCTCCTCGACCACCGAGTCCAGCGCCTTGACCGCGTGCTTGAACACTTCGTTGCCGGTCATCAGCACGCGCACGCCGGCGTTGTGCTCTTCCGGCTTGAAGCCGGCCGAGACGCCGACCGGGTTCCACAGCAGTTCCTTCTTGCCGCCGTCGGCGTGCAAGTGGGTGCTGAGGATGCCGGTCTCGCTGTCGGCCTTGAGCACCACCGCGCCGGCGCCGTCGCCGAACAGCACGCAGGTGGAGCGGTCGGTCCAGTCGAGCATGCGGGTCAGGGTTTCCGACCCCACCACGAGCACGGTCTTGGCCGCGCCGGACTGGATGAACTTGTCGGCCACGGTCAGCGCGTAGACGAAGCCCGAGCAGGCCGCGTTGACGTCGAAGGCCGGGCAGCCGTTGGCGCCCAGGCGGTGCTGCAGCAGGCAGGCGCTGGACGGGAAGATCAGGTCCGGGGTGGTGGTGCCCAGGACGATCAGATCGATCTCCTCGGGCTGCACGCCGGCGGCTTCGAGCGCGCGCAGCGAGGCCTGGTAGGCGAGGTCGACGGTGGTTTCGCCTTCGGCGGCGACGTGGCGCTGGCGGATGCCGGTGCGGGTCCGGATCCATTCGTCGCTGGTCTCGACCCGTTGGGCGAGCTCTTCGTTGGTCACCACCTGAGCCGGCAGGTAGCTGCCGGTGCCCGCGATCCGGGCGTAAATCCGATCTGTCATCACCGCTCCGCGGAATGGCCGGGGCGGCCTGCGCAAAGGCGGCGTCGCGAACGCGCGCGCACCCGCAGGCCATCGAGAAACAGGACCGCCAGCGCGAAGCTGGCGGAAAACGAAGCCGCGGCGGCCGCAGGTCTGTTGTCGCACGGACTCGCCACGAGGGCGGTCCGACCGGTGCCGGCGCGATGTCGGGCGACATCCTCCGCCGGCCCAGATCGCGGCGACGCGCGCCTAAGCCAGCGCGCGCCGCGGCGGGCCGGGAGGATTACTCCTCGTCGGCGACGCGCGACTTGGTGTCGATCACCTTCTTGCCGCGGTAGTAGCCGTCGGCGGTGACGTGGTGGCGGATGTGGGTCTCGCCGGTGGTCGGGTCGGTGGCCAGCTGCTTGCTGGACAGCGCATCGTGCGAACGGCGCTGGCCGCGACGGGACGGGGTGACGCGGGACTTCTGAACGGCCATGGTCTTGCTCCGGAAAAGCGGTGGAAACCTGAGGTGGATAGCGAAAGCCCGATTAGCAGGACTCGCTCGATGCCTGCAGGTCGGAGTTGGAACTGGATATTGTGAAGCAAACGCGCGGGATTTCCGAATCCGGAGGATCGCGCGCTCAGTTGTTCTTCTTCAGCGACGACAACACCGCGAACGGGTTGACGGCGTCCTGCTCGGCCGCGGGGGCCGGCCAGTCGCGCTCGACCGCCTCGCTGCCGGGCGCCATCGGCACCACCGGGACGGCGAGGATCAGCTCGTCCTCGACCAGCTCGGTCGGCTGCAGCATGCCGTCTTCGGGCATCAGCAGCGGCTCGTAGCCGGGCGACAACGCGGCTTCGTCGGCCTCGTCGCGGATCAGCCCGAGACGCTGGACGATCTGCACCGGCAGCAGGAACCGCTCCAGCGAGCGCTGGCACAGCAACGGCAGTTCGGCGTCGATCTTCAGCTCGGCGTAGGGCACCTGCAGCTCGTCGGTATCGAAATCCAGCGAGAACCGGACTTCGCCGTCGGTGTCGTGCAGCAAACCCGCCAGGCGGGACAGCGCCGACAACGGCAGACGGCCTTCCACGCCGCGCCGTGCCGCCACCAGGCGCCAGGCATCCAGGACTTCGGGCACCCGCCCAGGTGGCACTTCGGCTGACATAAGCCGCGAAATGGTAGAGACCGCGCGGGGCGCTGTCAAACCATTGTCAAATCGCAAGTCCCGGGCCGGTCAGGGATTTGCCCCTGGCCGGCCCGCACGTGCAGACTGCCCGGCCTCGACCCCCGCCATCGGCCCGGCCGTGACCCTCGTCCTATTAATGTTTCTGACCACGGTGGCTGCCGCTGCCCTGATCGCCGCCCTGCTGTACCGGCCGCTGCGCCGCCAGCGCGCGGTGCGCGAGGTGCTCGACGCCGCCGACGCCCTGGAGGCGCGGCTGCGCACCGCCCGCGCCGAAATCGAGGCGGTGGCCGGCGACGAGGGCCGCGACCCGGTCGGCGAGGCCATGCGCGAGATGCTGCGCCAGCGCCTGTGGCTGCGCGACCACGGCCGCCAGGCCAGTCTGAGCCAGCTCGGCGAGGTCCGCGCCTCGATCGACGCCGCGCGCGGCCGGATCGAGCAGCAGTTGGTCCAGATCGAGCAAGCCCGGCTGAATTGAGGAGCGAGGAGTGAGCAAAAGCTTGCGCTCGCCCCTGAGTCCCACGGCTCCGCCGATCCTCGCCTCCGCCTCCTTCTGATTCAGAAAGCGGCGCTAGAGAAGCGAGCACCCCGCTTTCGCTCGCTCCTCACCGCTCACTCCTGGCCCCATGACCTCGCTCATCCTCGCCTCCACCTCCCGCTACCGCCGCGAACTGCTCGAACGCCTGCGCCTGCCGTTCGACGTCGCCCGCCCCGACACCGACGAGACCCCGCGCGACGGCGAGGCGCCGGCCGCGCTGGCCCAGCGGCTGGCCGAAGCCAAGGCCGCCGCGGTCGCCGCGCAGCGCCCGGACGCCTGGGTGATCGGCTCCGATCAGGTCGCCGAGTTCGACGGCCGGCCGATCGGCAAGCCGGGCGGGCGCGAGGGCGCGATCGCTCAACTCAGCGCGATGTCGGGGCGCGAAGTGCGCTTCTGCACCGGCCTGTGCGTGCTGCGCGACGGCGGGCCGGCGCTGAGCGAGCTCGACGTCACCGTGGTGCGCTTTCGCGAATTGACCGCGGCGGAGATCGAACGCTACGTCGATGCCGAGCAACCGTTCGACTGCGCGGGCAGCTTCAAATCCGAAGGCCTGGGCATCGCCTTGTTCGATGCGGTCGAGTCGCGCGACCCGACCGCCTTGATCGGCTTGCCGCTGATCGCGACGGCGCGGCTGCTGCGCCGCGCGGGGTATGCGTTGCCGTAACGCCGCGCGCTTCGCGACCGTCGCCCCCGCTCGAAGCGTTCGCGCCGAACGCGGACGAAATCGCGGGCGGCGGCTTCGATGAAGCCGCCCTGCCCGCGCGCCCTCAAGGCCGCCGCAAATCGATCGGCTGCTGCGCCCAATCCTCGACGCTGCCGTCGCGCCCGTGCAGGCGCAGGCCCAGCCAATGCCGCCCCGGCGGTTCGGCGTCGAGCTCCACGGTGGCGTTGAAGCCCACCCGCGGGTGTTGCGGATCGGTGGACTGGCGGCCGTCGCGCAGCGTCCAGAACTCGCGCACGCCGCGGCGCTCCAGGCCGTACTGCGCCTGCGCCACCACGCGTCCGTCGAGCATGATCTCGACCTTCGACAACCCCACGCCGTCCTTGAACGCCCACCCCGAAACGGCGAACGCGCCGGGGCCGACGCGCACGCCGGCGGCGGGCACGTCGATCCAGGCCATCGCCGGCGTCGTGCACTCGCCCTCGCGCGGCGCGCCGTCGAAGGCGAACAGGGCGAAGCGCTGGCGGCCGTGATCGACGTTGAGGATCTGCGGCGGCGGCAGCGGGCCGACCATCGCGCACAGGTCGTGATAGCGCTGCAGCAGGTTCTTGTATTCGACCTCGGTCGCGCCGACCACGAGCAGGGTCGGGCCGGCGCCCCAGTCGGCGCGGCCGTCGCGGTGCAATCCCCACAAACGCAGCTGCGGCGCGCGGCCGTGCTTGTGGTTGATCGGATGATCGAGCACGGCGATGCGCGGATCGTCGAGGGCGAAGCCCAGTTCGGCGCCGGCCTTGAAGTTGTCGGCGACCAGGCGCGTGCCCGGCGGCATCGTCTTCAATTTTGCGCGCACGGCGCGCGCCAGTTCGTCCCAGCCGGCGAAGTTGGCCGGGTACCACTTCTCGCCGGCGCTGCGCGCGCGCAGTTCCGGGCGCGAGACCGCGACGTAATAGCCCAGCATCGCCAGCAACGCCGCGCCGGCCAACCCCGCGCACAGGCCGCGCGCCCACTCCGGCCAGCGCGACAGCACCATCGGCAACAACGGCAGCAGCGCGAGGAACCCCGGCAACGGCCAGTGGAAGCTGACCCGCTCGGTGTCGGCGAAGAAACCCAGCACGAAGAAGCCCAGCACCACCAGAGCGCCGAGCAAGGCGAAATAGCGCGTCACCGGCGAGGGGTCGCGCGCGCCGCGCCAGCCGGCCACAGAGAGCGCGACGAACAGCAGCGGGGTGACCAACAGCGCCTGGATCGCGACGAACCACAGCCCGCTGGCATGGAAGGCCCAGGGATGGCGATCGACCAACTGGAAACGCAGACCGGCGTCGGCGTTGTCGAGATTCCACGCCACCAGCGGCGCCCAGGCCGAGGCGCCGATCGCCACCGCGGTCAGCACGCGCGCGTCGCGCAGCGCGCGCCGGCCCTCGGGCAGCAGCATCAGCACGGCGAAGCCGACGGCGATCACCGCGATGAAGCGGTAATGGCTGAGCGCGCCGAGCGACAGGCCGGCGGCGAGTTCGACCGCGCTGCGCGCATCGACCTGACGCAGCAATCGCGCGCCGGCGTCCAGGCACAGCAGCGTCGCCAGCGCCATCATCGCGTCGGGCAACGCGAGCAGGCCGAGCGTGCCCGACAACGGCAACAACAGCGCGTAGCAACCGGCGACCCAGCCGTTGCGCGCGCCGAACTCGCGCGCGCTCACCCGCGCCAGCAGCCACGGCACCAGCGCGGCGATGGCCAGGAACGGCGCGCGCAACGCCAGCGCCGAATTGCCGCCCAGTTCCACGCCCAGCCGCGCCAGCCACGCGGTGAGTCCCGGCAAATCGGAATAGGCCGCGGCCGGATGCCGGCCTTCCTGCCAATAGAAGGCTTCGTCGACGAACAACGGCAGCTTGGCGGCGACGGCGAGCTTGAGCAGCAGCACCAACGTCCACAGCGCCCAGAACACATTGCGCATCGCGCTGGCTTCGTCCCTGTCCCGCATCGGCACCCGACCTCGCTACACTCTGGAACTTGGGGGAACGTCTCGGCTCAAAGCATCGTCGTCGCACTGCGTTTTATTGACACCCATCGCAGAAGCGGGTTCCGCGCAACGACGGCGACGCTCACGAACCTGACAAAAACGACAGTTTCGACGCCTTGCGTTTCACGGCATCGAGGCTTCATCCACATCACGCTTTCTACGACGGCAGGCCCGATGAGCGCAGGCAAGATCACCGCAAACGGCGCGACGAACGACGCGATCATCCTAACCGATGCGCTGCGCGGCGCTCTCGAACAGGCGCAGGCGCAAGTCAACGCGCTGGTGCTGGGCAAGGCGCAGGCGGTGCGGCTGGCGTTCGTCGCGCTGCTGTCCGACGGGCATCTGCTGATCGAGGATTTGCCCGGATTGGGCAAGACCACGCTGGCGCACGCGCTGGCCGCGACGCTGGGGCTGGAGTTCCAGCGCGTGCAGTTCACCTCGGATCTGTTGCCGGCCGATGTGGTCGGCGTGTCGGTGTTCGATCCGACCTCGCGCCAGTTCCAGTTCCACCCCGGCCCGGTGTTCACCCAAGTGCTGCTGGCCGACGAGATCAACCGCGCGCCGCCGCGCACCCAGAGCGCGCTGCTGGAGGCGATGGCCGAGCATCAGGTGACCATCGACGGGCGCACCCATCCGCTGCCCGATCCGTTCTTCGTGATCGCCACGCAGAATCCGGTGGACCTGTCGGGCACCTACCCGTTGCCGGATTCGCAGCTCGACCGCTTCCTGCTGCGCCTGCATCTGGGCTATCCCGACGAAGCCGCCGAACGCGACCTGCTCGCCGGCACCGACCGCCGGCATCTGATCGCGCAGGCGCGCGCGGTGCTGTCGAGCGAGGACGTGCTGGCGATCCGCCGCGCGGTCGATTCGGTGTACGCCGGCGAATCGCTGATCGCCTACGTGCAGGCGCTGCTCGCGCGCAGCCGCAAGCACCCGGGCGTGCGCGTGGGCCTGTCGCCGCGCGCCGGGCTCGCGCTGCTGCGCGCGGCGCGCGCGTACGCGCTGCTGCTCGGCCGCGCGCACGTGGTGCCCGAGGACGTGCAGGCGCTGTTCGCCGCGGTCGCCACCCACCGTCTGGTCGCCGAGGCCGATGCGGCGGCCGATCTGGCCAAGTCGATCCTCTACGCCGTGGCCGTGGATTGAACGCGGCGATGGCCGGCACCGACGAGGCGCCCGCCTCCGCGCTGCGCGCGCTGTGGCGGCGCTGGCGCCTGCGCATGCACGCCTGGACCCGGCCGCGCCGGCCCGAAACCCTGCCCGTGCAGTTCGACCGCCGCCGCATCTACGTGCTGCCGACCGGTTTCGGTGCGTTCTACGGCGCCTTGCTCGGCGCGATGGTGCTGGGCGCGCTGAACTACAACAACAATCCCGCGTTCTTGCTGGCGCTGCTGCTCGGCGGCGCCGGCCTGGCCAGCCTGATCGCCGCGCAGTTGCAGCTCTCGGGCCTGCGCGTGATCGCGGTGGACGCCGAACCGGTGCCGGCCGGCAGCGCGATGCGCGTGCGCGTCCACGTGCGCGCCGCGCCCGACCGGCTGCGGCGCGGCTTGCAGGTCGACGACGGCATCGCGCGCGAGATCGAACCGGCGCGGCTGGACCTGGACCACGGCGTCGGCGAAGCCGAGCTGCACATCGCCACCCACCGACGCGGCTGGCTCGACCTGCCCAAGCTGCGCGTGTCCACCACCCGTCCGCTCGGATTGGCGCGGGCCTGGTCGCACCTGTGGCCGGAAGCGCCGCTGCTGGTGTATCCGGCGCCGGAAGCGCACGGCCCGCCGCTGCCGGTCGGCGGCGGCGATCAGACCGTGACCCGGGTCCATCCCAGCGGCGACGACGTGCACCACCTGCGCGGTTATCGCCCCGGCGACGCGCGCCGGGCGATCGCCTGGAAGCATTCGGCGCGACGCGACATGCTGTTGGTGCGCGAGTACGAACAGCCGCTCGGCGCCGACGTCGAACTGGAATGGCAGCGCCTGCACGGGCTGCAGCACGAAGCGCGGATCGCGCGGCTGGCGCGCTGGATCGACGAGGCCGAGCGCGACGGTTGCCGCTATCGCCTGAGCCTGCCCGGCCATCCCGCGCTCGGCCCCGGCAACGGCGCGGCGCATCGCCACGCCTGCCTGCGCGCGCTGGCGCTGCTGCCGCATGGCTAAGTCCGCGTCCGCCGCCGTCGCGCCCGCCGCGCCGATGCCGCCGATACGCGGCGGCAAGCCCGCGGCGATCGCGCTGGAACCCGGCGTGCGCCGCTGGGCGCTGCTGGCCGGCGCCAGCTGCCTGTTGCCGCTGCTGCTGCAGTTGCCGCCGTCGATCGCCGCGGTGATCGCCGTGGTCGGCATCGGCGTCGGCGCGCTGTCGTGGCGGCGCGCGCAGCCGGCGCTGCTGCGGCTGGTGCTGGTGATCGCGCTGGTCGGCACGGTGCTGGTGCTGGCGCGCTTCTCCTTCGGCCGCGACACCGGCTGCGCGCTGCTGGCGGCGATGTTCGCGATCAAGCCGGCGGAAACCTACACCTTGCGCGATGCGCGCAGCCTGATCGGTTTCGCCTTGTTCGGACCGTTCGCGACCTTCCTGCTCGATCAGGGGCCGCTGTCGCTGGCGTTGGGCCTGGCCGCGTCGGTGTTCGCCTTGGTCTCGCTGCAGCGGCTGGCCGAACTCGACGGCGTGGCCGCGCCGGGCCAGCCGCGCGCGCCGGCGCCGCCGGCGCGGCAGCAGCTGTGGTCGGTCGCGCGCCTGATCGGCATCGGCCTGCCGCTGGCGCTGGCGGTGTTCTGGCTGTTCCCGCGTCTGGCCGCGCCGCTGTGGGGCGTGCCCGACCGCGCCCTCGCCCGTCCCGGCCTGTCGGACCGGATGTCGCCGGGCGAAATGGTCGATCTGATGAACGACGAGACGGTGACCCTGCGCGCGCGCTTCAACGGCGACGCGCCGCCGACCTCGCAGATGTATTGGCGCGGGCCGGTGCTGTGGCACTTCGACGGCCGCAGTTGGACCCAGGCGGGCTGGTTCCGCGGGCTGCCGCCGCCGGCGTTCCAGCCTTCGGCCACGGTCTGGGACTACGAACTGGAGGTGGAGCCCACCGACGACCGCCAGTTCGTCGCCCTCGACCTGCCGCTCAACACGCCAGACGGTTCGCGCCTGAGCCACGACTACGGCCTCTACGCGCGGCGTCCGCTGGCCGCGCTCAGCCGCTGGCATCTGCGCTCCTCGCCGCCGCGCAAGTTCGAGCTGGACCTGCCCGCGCCGCTGCGCCGCGCCGCGCTGGAACTGCCGGTCGGCTACAACCCGCGCACCCTCGCGCTGGCCGCGCAGTGGCGGCGCGAGGCCGGCGGCGACGACGCGGCCATCGTCAAGCGCGCGCTGGACATGTACCACCGCCAGTTCGCCTACACCTTGGCCACGCCGCTGCTGGGCCGGCATTCGGTCGACGAATTCCTGTTCGAGCAGAAGGCCGGCTACTGCGAGCACTTCAGCTCCTCGTTCGTGGTGCTGATGCGCGCGGCCGGCGTGCCGGCGCGGGTGGTCACCGGTTATGCCGGCGGCTACTACAACCCGGTCGGCGGTTATTGGCTGGTGCGCCGCTCCGACGCGCACGCCTGGGCCGAGGCGTGGTTGCCGGGGCGCGGCTGGACCCGGGTCGATCCGACCGCCGCGGTCGCGCCCGAACGCATCTACGACACCCTCGCCGACCGCACGCCCGGCGCCGGCGGTTTGTTCGGCGGGATCGGCGCGGTCACGCCCTTGTTCAATCTCGGCGACTGGGCGCGGCGCGGCTGGAACGACTTCGTGCTCGGCTTCGACGCCAGCCGCCAGGAACGCCTGCTGCAGCCCTTGGGCGTGGACCGGCTCGACGGGCCGCGCCTGATCGGGCTGTTCGTGCTGTTCGCCAGCCTCGCCGGCGCCTGGATGGTGTGGCTCAGCAGCCGCGGCGAACGCCAGCGCGATCCGGTCCTGCGCGCCTGGCACGCGCTCGGCCGGCGCTACCGCCGCCTGGGCCTGGAGCGCGCGCCGCACGAGCCGGCCCTGGCCTGGGCTGAACGTGTCGGAAAGGCGCGGCCGGATCTGGGCGTGGCGCTGCTGCGGCTCAGCCAAACTTTCAGCGATTGGCGGTACGCTGGCAGCCAAGCCGGGCGGCGCGAGGCCCGAGAACTGCGCAACGAACTGGTCCGGGCGCTCCGCGCGCACCGCCCCGGCCGCACAGGAGAACCCCGATGAAGCTCCGACTTGCCTTGTTAGCCGCCGGCGTGGCGTTGCTCAGCGCCTGCGTCTCGGCGCCCCAGCCTTTGCAGGGCGCATTCACCGCGATCACCCCGTCCGACGCGGCGGCCCGCGATTCCACCGGCGCGACGGTGCGCTGGGGCGGCCGCATCGTCAGCGTCGAACCGCAGGCCAACCGCACCTGCTTCGAAATGATCTCGACCCGCCTGGGCGACAGCGCCCGGCCGTACTGGGCCACCGACGACACCGGCGGCCGCTTCCTCGCCTGCCGCACCGGCTTCTACGATCCGGCGCTGTTCGAGAAGAACCGCGAAGTGACCTTCACCGGCCGCATCGCCGGTTACGAGTCGCGCCGCATCGGCGAATACGACTACCGCTTCCCCAAGCTCGACGCCGACGTCGTGTACCTGTGGCCGGTGCGCCAGCAGGTCGACGTGATCGAACGCCCGGCGCCGTGGCCGTGGTGGGGTTGGTGGTGACGCCGGCGCGGAGCTGAGGCTCCGCCGCCCGGATGCGACGAAGGCGCCTTACGGCGCCTTCGTGCGTTTTGCGGCCGCGGAAATTTCGCGAACTCAGCGCGGCGTGCCGAAGCGGCCCAGGTGATCGCCGGCGAGCAGGTGCAGATGCAGTTGGAACACGGTCTGGCCGCCGTGCGCGTTGCAGTTCATCACCACGCGGTAGCCGTCGTCGGCGAAGCCTTCGCGCTTGGCGTACTGCGCGGCGGCATAGGCCAGCTTGCCGACCACGGCTTCCTGCTCGGGCTTGAGCTCGTTGAGCGTGGCGATCGGCGTCTTCGGCACGAACAGCACGTGCACCGGCGCCTGCGGGGCGATGTCGCGGAACGCGATCAGGTCGTCGTCTTCGTAGACGATGTCGGCCGGGAGTTCGCGGCGGATGATCTTGCCGAAGATGGTCGGGTCGGTCATGGGTCGAGGGCCAGGGGAATGAGGGGAATGAAGGGAACCGGGAATGGTTGGATCGTAGCAGCGTGATGCGGCTTGCAGGCTTCGGGTTCGCCGAACGGCCACTGAAGTCGCGAAACCCGCCATTCCCCGTTCCCCTCTTTCCCCTTACTCCCCTCGCCCTCAACCCACTTCCGTGCGGCTGCCGAACGCATGCGACAGCGTGCCGCGATCCACGTACTCCAGCTCGCCGCCCAGCGGCACGCCGTGGGCCAGCCGGCTCGGCTTGACCCCGTGCTGGCGCGCCAACTGCGCCAGATAGTGCGCAGTGGCCTCGCCTTCGACCGTGGGATTGGTGGCGATGATGAGCTCCTGCACCTCGCCCTCGCCCAGGCGCGCGGCCAGGGTGTCCAGGCCGAGTTCGCGCGGGCCGATGCCGTCGAGCGGGCTGAGCCGGCCCTGCAGCACGAAGTACAGGCCGCGGTAGCCGGTGGCCTGTTCGATCGCCAGCCGGTCGGCCGGCGATTCCACCGCGCACAGCAGGTGCGCGTCGCGCGCGGCGCTGGCGCAGGTCGGGCAGACCGGCGTTTCGCTGAAGTCGCGGCAGCGCGCGCAATGGCCGATCTTCTCGATCGCCTCGCTCAGCGCCTGCGACAAACGCTGGCCGCCGGCGCGCTCGCGTTCGAGCAGGTGGTAGGCCATGCGCTGGGCCGATTTCTGGCCCACGCCCGGCAGCACCCGCAGCGCGTCGATGAGTTGTTCGAGCAGGGCGCTGCTCATGCGCGCGCCCCGCCCGCGACCGCGGCGCCGGCGTTCACTCGGAGGTGGTGAAGGTGCTGCGCGCGGCCGGCTCGCGGTTCATCGAGCGCACCACGTTGAGCACGACGATCGCGCCGAGCAGCGGCAGCAGCCAGACCATCGCCGACTGGAAGCCCTTCTGCGCGCCGGTGAGGTCGGGCTCGCGCCAAACCGCCCAGGTGGCGTAGAGGTCCAAGCCGAACAGGCCGGCCGCGACCAAGAGCGCGGTGATACCAAAATGGAGTCCCATGATTCGGCCCGTCGCGATCAGAACGGCAGCTTCATGCCGGGCGGCATCGGCATGCCGGCGGTGGCCGCCGACATCTTCGCCTGCGACTCGGCGTTGATCTTGTTGACCGCGTCGTTGAACGCCGCGGCGATCAGGTCCTCGGCCATTTCCTGGTCGCTCAGCACGCTCGGGTCGATGCGCACCTTGCGGCACTCCATGCGGCCGGTGACGGTGACGTTGACCATGCCGCCGCCGGCGCTGCCGGTGACTTCGATCTTGGCCAGTTCTTCCTGGGCGCGCTGCACGTTTTCCTGCATCCGCTGCGCCTGTTGCATGAGTTGGGCGATGTTGCCGCGCATGGTGGTGGTCCTGCTGTGTCGTGAAAGGGTCGGTGGGCCGAGGGATACGGCGCCCAGTGAAGCACGGCGCGATGTCGGTCTAGGTGTTGGGCCGGCGGCGGCCGCGCGCAAGGGCGCGCGGCGCCGGCGGCTCAGGGTTCGTCGAAGGGGCGGATCGAATCGGGTACGACCTTGGCGCCGTATTGCTCGATCAAGCGGCGCACGTCGGGATCGTTCATGAACATGTCCTCGGCCCGCGCCTGACGCTCGTCGCGCGCGCGCAGGTTGCGCTCGTGGACCGATTCGCCGTTGCCGGCGGCGGCGCCGTCCGGCGCGGTCTCGAAGCGGATCTGCGGCGCCGCGCCGAGGCGCTGCGCCAGCGCGTCGGCGACCAGCTTGACCAGCGCCGGCGCCTTCAGGTGCTCGTCGTTGGGCCCCAGCGCCAGGGTCAGCACGCCGTGGGCGTAGCCGAGGAAGGCGGCGTGCTCGGCCAGGATCCGGGCCGGGCCGCGCAGGCCGCTGCCGTCGATCAGGGCGTGCCAGGCTCGGTCGTCGGCGATGCCGGCGCCGGCCGCCGGCGCGGCGGCGCGCGCGGGCATGGTGATCGGCTCGGCCGGGGCGAGGATCGCCTCGCGCGCGGCGGGCGCCGCAGCGACAGGCACCGGACGCGCGGGCGCGGCCTCGCGCGGCGGCGGCGCGTCGCGCGGGTCGTCTTGCGGCAGCGGGCCGGGCGACGACGCGGGCGCGGCGAGGCTGTCGGCGTCGCGCGGGTCGTCTTCGAACGGGTTGGCGCGAACCGGCGCGACGGGCTTCGCTGCGGCCGGCGCCGCCGCCTCGCTCTGGGCTTCGTCGAAAGGATTGGCGCGGGCCGACGCGGCGGGCTTCGACGCGACCGGCGCCGCCGCTTCGCGCGGATCGTCTTCGAACGGATTGACGCGGGCCGGCGCGACGGGCTTCGCTGCGACCGGCGCCGCCGCTTCGCGCGGATCGTCCTCGAACGGATTGGTGCGAGCCGGCGCGGCAGACTTCGCCGCGACCGGCGCCGCCGCTTCGCGCGGAACGTCCTCGAACGGATTGACGCGAGCCGGCGCGACCGGCTTCGGCGCGGCCGGCGCCGCCGCTTCACGCAGATCGTCTTCGAACGGATTGACGCGAGCCGGCGCGGCCGGCGCCGCCGCTTCGCGCGGATCGTCTTCGAACGGATGGGCGCGGGCCGGCGCGGCAGGCTTCGGCGCGGCGACCGCTTCGCGCACCGGCGCCGCCGGCTGGGCCGGTTCCGGCGCCCACGGCGGTGCGTCGTTGCGGTCCGCTTGCGCCGGCGCATCGGTGCGATACGCCGCCGGCGCCTCGCGCACCATCAGCGGCGCGCGCGCTTCGGCCGCGGGCTGGGCCTGAGCCGCCGACGCCCCGCCCATCTCGCGCATCGCCGCGGCCGCCTGGGCGGCGGCGTTGGCGTGACGCGCCGGTTCGGCGCGTCCGCCCGAACCCGGCGGCGGGGTCGCGTCGCCGCCCGCGCTGGGGCGGAAGGCCAACATGCGCAATACGCTCATCTCGAAGCCGGCGCGCGGGCTCGGCGCCAGCGGCAGGTCGCGGCGGCCGCTCAGGCACATCTGGTACCACAGCTGGATCAGCTCCGGCCGCAGTTGCGCGGCCAAGCCGTCGACGTCGACGCCGTCGGCTTCCACCGCCGCCTCCGGCACCAGCTGGCGCACCTGGATACGGTGCAGCGCATCGCCGAGCGACTCGAGCACGTTGCCCCAATCGGGCGAAAACTCGGCCAACGTCGCCACCTCGTCGAGCAGGCGGCGGCCGTCGCCGTCGGCCAGCGCCGACAGCACCGCGCCGACCCGGGTGCGGTCGACCGAACCGAGCATCGCCGCGACCGCGGCGCCCTGCAGCGCCTGTTCGCCGCCGGCGCCGCCGTAGGCGATGGCCTGATCGAGCAGCGACAACCCGTCGCGCAGGCTGCCGTCGGCGGCCTTGGCGAGTTGGCGGATCGCCGATTCCTCGGCCGGAATCTCTTCCGCCGCGAGGATGCGGGTCATCTGCCCGGCGATCTGCTGCTCGTCCAGGCGCTTGAGGTTGAACTGCAGGCAGCGCGACAGCACCGTCACCGGCAGTTTCTGCGGGTCGGTGGTGGCGAGCAGGAATTTCACGTGCCCCGGCGGCTCTTCCAGCGTCTTGAGCAAGGCGTTGAAGGCCGACTTGGACAGCATGTGGACTTCGTCGATCAGATAGACCTTGACCCGTCCGCGGCTGGGCATGTACTGCGCGTTGTCGATCACCTCGCGCACGTCGTCCACGCCGGTGTTGCTGGCGGCGTCGATTTCCAGCAGGTCGATGAAGCGGCCGGCGTCGATGTCGCGGCAAGCGTTGCACTCGCCGCACGGATCGGCCGAGGTGCCCTGCTCGCAGTTGAGCGACTTGGCGAAGATGCGCGCGATCGTGGTCTTGCCCACGCCGCGGGTGCCGGTGAACAAGAACGCGTGGTGCACGCGTCCGGTGCCGAGCGCATTGGTCAGCGCGCGCACCACGTGCTCCTGCCCGACCAGTTCGGCGAAACGCTTGGGGCGCCATTTACGGGCGAGGACGAGATAGGACATCGGATCCTTAAGACACGTTGGGCGGGGACACGGTGGACGGAGGCACGGTGGACATGACGCGTGGGCGGTCCGCGCGGCCGTCGAGGCGCCGCGGGGGCCGGCGACGGCGCCGCGAGCGGCGCGCGCCGGCCGGCGGCGCGATGCGCGCGGACCGGCCCCGCATTGTGCCACGCCCCACCCCCGCTCCCCAGATCGGCGGCGTCCGCCGGCACGGCAACTTGTCCATCGGCGCCGCGCCGGCTAGAATCCCTGGCCCTGCACGGCCCGCCGCTGGCGGCCGGACAGTTCCGGAGAGGTGTCCGAGTGGTTGAAGGAGCACGCCTGGAAAGTGTGTAAGCGTCTAAACCGCGCTTCGGGGGTTCGAATCCCCCTCTCTCCGCCAAACCAATGAAAAAGCCCCTAGAAATAGGGGCTTTTTTGTTGCCTACGTTTTCCTACCCATGTTTCTACCCACCGCCGCGAGCACGCTTTCTGCCCGCGATGTAGGCCCGAATTTCGGAGTCCAGCCAACGCACAGTTGTTCCGTCTTCGTCGGGAACTGGGACGGGGAACACGCCCTTTGCGATGCGCTGATAGATCGCCGTTTTCTTGAGGCCCACTTTCTCCTCAACCTCTTTGCGCCGCAGCAGACGTTCATTTGCCGGCACTCGACCTTGCGCTGTTCGCATCACGCCTCCCGCCAGCTCGCCGCCAGTTCGCGGCGGCGCCGTGGATCGGTGCGGACGGCGTTGTACCGCCGCAGCCAGATAAGGAAGGCCCGCAAACGGCACCAGCGATTCACGTCGCCGCCTGCGCTGTAGCAAATTCGGCCATTCAGGCAGGCCACCACGCGGCGGGAAGGGGTGCGGGTGCGCCGCTTACGCGCCACCCACACCTGCCCCGCCCCGATATCGGGGGATCGGCTCACTTGCAGCACTCCGCGCAGGTGAATTCGTTGACCCGGTGGCCGCGCCGCAGAACGATCCGCACCCGCCCGCCGCCGACGCCCTTGGCGGCGTTGCAGCGATGGCAACGCCGGGCGATGACCGTCAGCGGCGACGGCACAGCGGGGGTGAGCCTGCCGGGAACAGCAACGTCCTGGCGGGGCGTCTGCCGCCCGCCAAAGCGGTTCATGGTCCTGGCCATCCTCAAGCCCCCCTCGCGAACGCCAAAGGGAACTGAACGACCCCGGCGACGACCTGGGGCGCGGCCGGGGTGACCGCGGTCGGCTCCGGCCGCCGGACGGGCGCCCGCCGCTTGGTGTTGAGCCGGCGCCACTGCGCGAGCGCGTCGCCCACGCTCGGGTGCTTGGCGGTCTGCCGGCACTCGCATTCCAGAAGATGCCCGCCGCCCGCCTGGGGACGGCGCAGGTCGTGCATGTGGCGCACTGCATGACCCTCGGCGCAGGGCGGCAAGGTGACTTGGTGGGCAATCTGCCGTTGCGTCATACGGCCTCCCGGACGCGGCGCACGGCCTGTGCCTGGGCCGGGGCACGCAAGCCGATGGCGGACGCGGCGCAGGCGTCCAGGGCGAGCCGCAGTTCGCGCCCGGCCTGAGCCTGGGCGCGCCGACGCGCCCAGGCACGCCCAACCCCACAAACCCCGCTCACGCACCCGCGAACGGCTTGGGAAAGGCGCTCAAGCATGGGCGCCCCCTTCGGCCGGCAGCAGGTCGGCGAGCGGCGCCGGAAGCGGCCAAGCGTCGAGCGCGGTTTGCAGCGCCGCCGCGATGCCTTCCAGCGAAGCGGACTTGAACTCATAGCGTCCGAAGGGGCCAAGGTCACGAACCTCGTTCGCGACGCCGCCGTGACGGACGATCAGCAGCCAACCGTTCTCATCGCGGCTCCAAATCTCATTGAAACCGACACTTCTCGCGCCGCCTTCGTAGATCGCTGTTCGGTGGATGCAATCGTTATGGACTTCCGCCGTCAAGCGAATGCACGGTTCGGCGCGCAATTCGGGATTGAACTTGCGCATCCGTTCCGCCCTGGCGGCGTAGCCTGCCGCTGCCTTGTCCGCGATTCGCGCCCTGGCCTCATAGTCCGCCGCCGACACATGCCGCTTCCGCAGCGACAAGAGCGGGTGCAACAGCGCAGCGGCCGCCGCTGCGCGGCGTTGTTTGGCCTCGGCCAAATAGCGTTCGTGGGCCGCATCCAGATAAAGCACGCAGGCGCGGGCGTGCGTGGTCAAAACGCTGTCGAGATTCCCGGCCGTGATAGCCTGAGCCCCGGTCCCGGTGCCGTGATCCGCGTGGCGTGCGTCCGCTGCCGGCTGCATGTCGGTCGTGTGTTGCATAGGTTTCTCTCCGTTGCTTCGTGGTGATGGCCTTGGGGAGAGCGGCAACTCTCCCGCCGGGACCGCTTAGGATTCGCGCTGGAACACCCAGCACTTTTTCGCCCCGTTGTTGATACGGGAATTGATCGTCTTGTGATCGACGAACTTGCGCGCACGCGATGTGCGCAAAATGGATTTGAGTTCGGACAGGTCGCAGGGCATCCGACTGCCGGCGCGCATGACCCGCGCCTCAAACTCGACCAAGCTGATAGCGATGAGGTTCGGGTCGCGCGAGTGATTCAGCGTCGTGCCGTCGTGGTCTCCGCCCAGGAAGTCGTAAAGCTCCCAGAACGTTTGCACGTGGGCGTGATCGATATCGAGCGCTACTTGTCGCGCTAGGGCCATCTCGATCAAAGCCGCGTGCGTGGCGCGGTGCTGTTCGTCCGTCAACGGCGCCACCAGCTTCAAGGCGTCGACCAATGCCATCATTTGCGCATGGTTGTGCGCGAGGCGCACGTTCTTCATATCGCCCAGGCCCAACAGTTGGTTAGCGTAGTCCTTGGCTGCATCGTTGACGATGCGCAACACCTCGGCCTCACGCTGGGTCGCCATCAGCACGAAGGCCGACACCTCCGATACGTCGATAGCGGCCAACTGCTCGGCAATGGCCTTGTTCTCGCGACTGTGCAACGACTTGTCGAACGTCATATGCACGATGCGCTCCAACACGGCGCGGCTCGCGGATACCGGCGCGTTCTGTTCGATCAAGAGCGCGCCGCGAAACGGCGGGTCGTGGGTGTCGGTGCCGGTGTTCTTGACACCGATCGCGCGGCCAATGTGCCCATTGAACATGGGCTTAATTTCTTCCCAATCGAACTTCTTTTGCTTCAAGTCGTCCTCTTTGCCGCGATCCGCTTCGATCAGGACGACCGGCAAATTGCCGACCTGGGTATAGGTGCGAATGCGCCCCGCGAGCGAGGATTTCGACGGGTCGATGCCTTCGTGCCCGACCCGGCCAACCAGCTTCCACAAAAAATCGATCAGCGTCGATTTGCCGGTGCCGGGCTCGCCGGACATTTCAAGAAACGGATAGCTCTGTTGCTTGGCGCGGATTTGCTCCACGAACAGCGAGCCGAACCAAAACGCGGTTGCCACCATGCCTTTGACGCCGTAGCAGGCCCAAATCATGTTCAGCCAATCGCTTCGGTAGTCCTCGCGCTTGCGGTTGATGGTCAGGGTCGTGCTAAGGCTCAGGCTCTTTATCGAGAGCTTGTTCATATCAAAATAGTCCTCGTCGTTGCGTTTGTAGACGGCGCCGTCTTTGACGGCCACGTCGCCGAACACGTAGCAGCCGTGTTCGCGGGCGTAGCCAATGAAAGGGATGGTTTCGACCGTTTTCAGGCCGTACAAGGTCGCTTTCGCGATGCGGATAACCTGCGCGGTGGTGCCGTCCCAGAACGCGCCGGACGCCAAGTCCAACAGGCGATTGCGGAACTCGGTCGCCGACGTAAGTTGATTGGACTTGAACGTGCCTTTGATTTCGGTTCCGTGATACGGGCCGGGCGGGAACGTCACGCGGTAGTAGTACCAACTTTCGCCGGTTAGCCGATTGGCTTGGTAGTACAGCGGTTGCGGATAGCAGTTGCAGATTTCGGACACGCACAGCGCCTCGGTCAACGCCGCGTCGCGCACTTCATCGTCGGACATGTCGTCGGAGTCGCTTTTCAACTTTTCGCGTGCTTCGTCGTAGGCTTTTACGTCGAAGCTCGACCAATACAGGCGGCGACCGTGTTCAAAGTAGAACGTGGCGCGCCCGACGCGCTTGTGCATGAGCCGGGCTTTCTCGCTCGGCGTCGTGGCTACCAGCAACGCGCCGTGGTACAGGAACGTTTCCAGATCGACCGGACCCAGCGTGTTGCGCAGGTGCAAATCGTTCCAATCGATTTTTTGCGATCCAGACTGCGGAATCTGCGCCGCCTTGGATTTCCAGCCATCGGCCAGTGCCCGCGCATGCCACTTGGCGGTGTAGTCGCGCCCCGCCTTGTCGCCGTCCAGCGCCCACACCAGCACCGGAAGCGGTCGGCCGGCGGCTTCATAAGCGGCGCGCAGTCGCGCTAGCGCAACATCCGGGTAGTTGTTGCACGACAACAACGCGCGGGCGGCGACGCCGTGGTGTTCCAGCGCGATTGCATCAAAGATGCCCTCGACCAGCCACAGTTCCGCAGGCCATTGCGCGCTGTCCAGCATCTGCCACCATTCGCCCGCGCGGTCTTTTCCGTAGGCGAATTTCGCTTTTTGCTTGCCGAACCGTTCGGCGCGGTCAATGAAGCGTTCCCACCAACTGCCGCCGGGCAGCGGGAAACGGACGGTCGCCGTCGTGATCTTGAGTTCGGCGTCGCGGTGCCATTCCTGGGTATACAGGCCGCGCAGCCGCGACAGATCGAAGCCCCGCGACTCGGACAGGTAGGCATCGGCGGCGGCGTGCGGCTTGTCGGCCGTCTGCGGGTTGCGGTCGGAGTACGCCTCGAACAGATCGGGGTACAACTGGCGCACCGACACCCAGGCCCCGCAGTTGTTCGCACGGCCGCATTTGAGCGTGTTCGGCTTCGCCTCACTGGTGAACAGTTCCTTGTGGCCGCACTCGGGGCATTTGCCCTCCTGCAAATAGCCGCTGCGCGACTTAAACCCAAAGTCGTTGCGCAGGCGCTTCACAATGTCGTTTACAAGTGCTTCGTTCATTTCTTCAGGCAACAAGGGGCCGTGCCCGGCCAAAGTGCCGCGCAAAGGCAAGAGCTAGGGAGAGCCGCCGAAGCGGTTACGCGGGGTCGTTCGCGGCGTCGCGGAACGCCAGTTCCAATTGCAGACTCAGATTGCGCAGCTTCACGGTCTTAGCGAAGGGCAACGTAATTTCGGGGTTGGGGCAAGCGGACGGCGAGACGGTGCGAACGGCCACAAGGTCCGCGACAAACACATGCCCGCACAGATCGTTACTGCACCGGAACACAAGTTGACGATAAAGCGCCGTCATGGGTTGGCTGGAGCGCACATAGGCGATGACTTCGCAGTGCGGGCACAGCATCGTGACGATGCGGCTCACTCGTCCCCCTGATCGATGACCCCGCGCTTGATGCCCAGTAGTACGGCCGCGCGGTGCGCCTCGCCCCGAACGGCAGGGCTCACGCCGCTGAGGACGTGATAGACGGTTCCCGCTGAAAGGCCGTGCTTACGTGCGAACTGAGCGACGCTAACGCCGCGTCGGTGTAGATCGGCCTTGGCCTGTTTCTTGGTGCGGATGCGTGCCGGATTTGACATTGGTGTGAACAAAGATAAGTTCGTACAAGTTCCGAGACATGATTGTCTCGTTTTGTTTACATGTCAATAGCTGGAGTTCGTTTTGTTTACTATCGCAAGTCGCCTCAAGGAAGAACGTGAACGCCTGGGGCTCAAGCAGGCCCCGATGGCGGACGCGTGCGGCGTATCCCGTCCTACTCAGGTCGCATACGAAAGCGGCAACCGCGTTCCCGACGCGGCCTATCTCGCGCTTGCCGCGTCGCTGGGTGTGGACGTGGGTTACATCATCACGGGCATGGCAACCGCGATGCCGCGTCCCGAGGAAGTCGAGTTGTTGCGACGCTACCGCAGCGCGTCAGCGGAATATCGCAATGCAGCGATGGCCGTCCTTGGCGCCGCGCTGCAACCGATGATGGCGGCGCAGGCTCCGAACGATCAGCAAACGCGAGGCGGCGCAGTCGTTGGCGGCGACGTTCACGGACAAGTTTTGTCGGGCAATCAGACCATCGGAAGCCAAACTTTGCACATCGGCGGCGCCGGCCAGAAGGCCAAAAAAAAGGGCGCGACGAAGTGACGCACGGCGTCAACGTCAATCACTACATTGGCGGTGACGTACACATCGGGTCATTCGTCATGTATGCGGATTTGCCGCATGCGCTGCATGGCTTTGCGCGAGCAGCTTTGACGGGTTCGCCGGAATGGTCGCAATGCGCGCTCATGCAGCGAGCCGCGAACGAACCTGCACGCGGTCGGCGCAGCGGCAAAGGGCGGCGCCAACCGTGCGACCGACCGTGCGCAGTTCGCGCAAAACAGCCCAGCCCGCGCCCGGTGTTCGGGTACGAACAGCGCGACACCGCGTCGGGAAACAGCGCGCCGACGTGTAGGAAAAATCCTAGTCCGCAAATCACGGTGTGGCGTCAGGAAAAAACGCCCCTGCTGCACATGCTGCCGGGGCGGGTTGTTGACCAGGGAAGAGAGAGGACGCCGGCGCTTGGGGTCCATGCGGTCGATTCGTCGCGATCCATCGCAACGCGAAGTGGCCGAGGCGTCCGCGCACAGTATCGCGGCGGACGGGGTGCGCTGCCTAGCGGGCTCGTGCCCGCCTACGGGTAAGAAAACACCCTCGCCCGGCATCAGCCCCCGCCGGCTTCCAGGTCCAGGCTAGTGCGCAATCCCTCCGATGGATTCATGGTGTGCGTAGCTTTGGCGATCAGCCACGACACGCCGTCGATTTCCGGTTTGAACCCGCGCACGCGCACGCGCTGTTCGGGATAGAGTTCCGGCCGGCCGACCGCCAGGGTTAGGCCGAACGTCGCCGCGCCGCGCTGCACGCGCGCCCATTCGGCTTGCGCATGTTCGCGGGCCTGCGTTTCGTTCGGGAACGTTTCGCCCAAGCGCTTCGCGTTCCCACTCTCGCCGACCAGGACGGATTTGCGGTTCGCCCCCTCGCGGTCGGACCAGTACGCGCGCACGCCGCTGTAGCGGTCGCGGTCGGCGTAGGCGAAGCGGTGCCGCTCGCAGTCCTTGCGCTGCACGGTGGCTTCCGGGATCGCGGCGCCGCTTGCGGTGCGCCCGCTGCCGACCGGCGCGAACAGCAGGCACCCGGCTTTGACCGTCGCCACGGCGTCATAGCGCTTGCCCAGGCGAGCCAACAGCGCCACGTCGCTTTCGGTTTGGTCTAGGTGCGCGACGGCGACGCCGGCCAGCGCGGGCGCGATACGGGGCTGCAAGCCATGTTCGCCCGCAATCTCCCGCAGCACCGTGCCCAGCGTGGCGCCGTGCCACGAACGCTCACGGCGGATGCGCAGCGGCTTGGTCAGGTCCGCGCTACGGCCGCGAATCGCGATCACGCTCGGCGGCCCCGAATGCTCCACCTCGTCAACCGTAAACGTCCCCTTGTCCACCAGCCCGCCATCGCGCCAGCCCAGCGCGACCGAAAGCGCGACGCCGCGACGCGGCAGCGCCATCGCGTTATCCGGGTCCAGCACGGTCAGGTCCAGTTGGTCGGCTTCGCCGTCGCGGGATTCGATCAGCGTCAGGTCGAGCAAGTGCGGGTCGATGCGGTCGGTCAAATCCTTGCCGTCGAGCGTGACCCGCCACGCCGGGATCGCATGCGCGATCATGCGCGCCGCTCCGCGTCGCGGTTGTCGTCCACGCGGGTCAACGTCATGGTGAACTCGATGCGCCACGCCGCGCCATCCGCAAAGAACTGTGTTTTGACTTCGTTGACCTCGCCCACCGTGAACGCGCCGTAGACCACGCCCGTACCTTCCACCAATGCATACGCGTTGCCGTCGTCGGCCATCGCCCGCAGTACGTCGAGCGAGGCCGCCATGCCGGTCAACTCCGGTGCGATCAAGCCCGATAAGCGGATGGTGTCATCGCCGGGACCGACGAACTGTCGCGACGGGCGGGCGCCGAGGCGGTCGGCCGCGACGTGTCGCCATGTGGTGCTGCGTTCCAGACGGTCATAGGCGAGCGTCGGCAGGGAGAAAACGAACGTATCCAGGGCCATCAACATCGTTAGTCGTAATCGGCGTAAGTCGAGCGTTGGCGAGCGGCGCGCTCGCGTTCGATGCGTTCCAGTTCCGCGCGGACGGCGGCGGCGATGGCCTGTCCGGTGTCGGTGTCGCGCACATGAATGTGAATCTCAATCGGTGCCGGCGGCGGCGCGGCCGATACGGCGGCTGCACGCGGCGCCAGCGGCGGGCGTTGATCGATCGCCACGGCCGGCGCGGTCGCCGCGGTCGTTAGCGCCAGCGCCGCGCCGGCTCGCTGCATGCCGCCGGTCACGCGCGTCAACGCCGCCAGCGGCGCCGACTGGCTGCGGTCCAGGCCGACCGCAAGGCCGGTCATGGTGTGATCGCCGAACCGCGCGAACACCCGCGACGGGCTGCGAATGTCCAGGCGCTTAGCGAACCATCCGGCGACGTTGCCGGCGACGTTGGTCACCGTGGACTTGAGCGCATCCAGACGGCCCAACACGCCGTTGATGAGCCCTTGCACCATGTCCGCGCCGAACTGCACGAAGCGCGCCGGCCAGCCCAGAAACACGCCGTTGATGCCGTTCCAGAGCATACCCAGCGCATCGCGCAGCCGCGCCCCGTCGCCTGTGAACACGCCGACCAGCACATTCCATCCGCCGCGCACGATGTTCTGCAGGGCGGCCCACAGGCCGACGAAGTAGCCGCGCAGCGCGTCCCAGTTCGCCGCGATGAGCCCCAGCGGCGAATAGGCGAACAAGGTTTTGAACCATCCGGCCAGCGTGGTCACCACAGCGATAACCGCGCGGACCTGCCCGGCGACGAACGAACCCAGCACCGCGCCGAACGCGCGGCCGTTGGCGGTCGCCCCGGCGAGTTGGTCGGCGGTGGCCTGGAACGGCGTAAACAGATCCCGCACCCAGCCGCCGACGACGGCCAGCGCGGCGCCGACCGCTTCCCACAGCGGGCGCAGCGGCGACAGCGCATCGGCCAGGATGGCGCCCAGCGGCGCCAGCTCGGCCAGGACCGGCCGCAGCGCATCGGAGAAGCCCGCCCACAGGCCGATGAAAAACGCCTTGATCGGCGCCCAATACTTCCAGACCGCCAGGGCTACGGCCGCCAGCACCGCCAGCAGCGCCAGGACGGGCGCGGAGAGCCCGCCCAGGACCGGCAGCAAGGCGCGAGCCCCGTTCATCAGCAACGGCAGCACGCGCCCGCCCAGGCCGCTTAGCGCGGTCTGTGCCTGGGTCAGCGCCGGACCCAGCGACGCGAGGCCATAGCGGATCACGGCCAGCGGTCCGAGCAGGCCGGCCAGGACCAGGGCCAGACCGCCGACGACGGACAGCAGCACCGCCCCGGCCGCCGCCGCTTTGACCAGGCCGGCGGCCATCGCCGGATTGGCCGCGATCCAGGCGCGGGCGGCCTGGGTCGCGCCCTTGAGTTGGTCGCCCAGGCCGCGCAGTTCCGGGGCCAGCAGCGCGCCGGCATCGCTGGCGAAATTGCGGCCGGTATCGCGGGCGTTGGCCCAGATCGCCGACAGGTTGTTTGCGCGGGCCGACGCCTCGCGCTGCGCCGACCCGCGCGCCTTGGCGCTCTCGGTCAGCGCGATTTGCTTTTCGTACTCCTTGAGGTTGTTTGCGAGCTTCGCCGCGTCGTCGCCGAACTCCTTTCCGAAAAGCTGGGTCGTGACGGTCAGTTGATCTTTGCCCGGAAGCGACTTGATCGCCTTCAACACCGACAGAATCGTGCCCTGCGCATCGTTCACCATGCGCTGTTGCACCGCGTCCGCGTCCAGGCCCAAGGCGCGCAAGCCCTGTTGAAAGCGCTTGCCCTGCATCGTCGCCACGGCGAGTTCGCGCACCATCGCGTTCGCGGCGCTGGCGGCGACCTCGGGCGCGCTGCCCAGCGACAGGAACGTGCTACCCAGCGCCGCCGCCTGCTTGTAATTGAGCTTGTCGGCCACGCCGCCCAGGCGCTGCATGACCTCGATAATGTCGCGGCCCTGCGACTGCGCGTTGTCGTCCAGATAGTTGATCGCGTCGCCGAGGTCGTCGATGTTCGCAATCGGAATCTTGTAGAGATTCGCGATTTTGCCCATGCTCTCGCCGATTTCATCGGTCGGCAGATTGAACGCGTCGGCCAGGATGGAAACGGACTTGGTGAAGGCAAGAATGTTGTCCTTGCCCTGGACGCCCATGCGTGCCGCGCCCTCGGCAATCGCCGCCAATTCTTCGGCGGTGCCCGGCAGGCGTTCGGACAGCGCTTGCAGCTCGCGGCCCATTTCGTAATACAGCGGCGTCAGCTTGCCGAACTCGTCGCGCGTGCCTGCAACCTGCCGCGCAACGCCGGTCATCGCATCTTCAAACGACGAATAGGAGCGCACCGCGAACGCGACCGGCGCGGCCAGCGTCGCACCGGCCGCGCCAATGCCGGCGCCAGCCCCGGCCAGCGCGCCGGCTCGCTGCTGCGAGCGGGCCATGCGCTGCTGCGCGGCCTGGGCTTGGCGGGCCTGCTGCGACAGCCGGCCGAGTTCGGCCCGCTGCGCGGCGACGCGCTGGGTCGTTTGCGCCACATCGTGCGCTAGGCGGCGCTCATGCTCGCCCAGGCGCTTGACCTCCACGCCCGACGCGGCCAGCCCTTCGCGTGCGCTCTTGAGCGCTTGCAGCTTGCGAATGTGCGCGGAGCGCAGCCGTTCGGTCGCCCGCTCGGCCTTCGCGTAGTCGCGCGACATGCGTTCGCTGGCGACGCCGACGCGCTGCATCTCGCCGCGCATCGCGTTCAATTTCTGCTGCGCGGCCTTGAGCGCAAGGCCGCTGGCATCGGTTTCGTTCTTGAGCCGGCGGAAGCCGGCAATCTGCTGTTGTGCGCGCTCCAAGCCCTTGAGCTTGTCTTGCGTCTCGCGCAAGGCGCGGGAAGCCGCTTGCGCGGCGGCGGCGACCTGCTGCATCGGCTTCGTGGTGCGGTCAAGCACGTCAAGCCGCAGTTTCAACGCCAGATCGCCGCCGCTCATTCCTCAACACCGCTCCGCACACGGGCGCGCTCGCGCCATGCGACTAACTCACTTAGGGAGAAGTCCCCCATGACGGCGGGGGACCAGCCGAACACGGCGGCAATGTCCGCCATCGCGTTTTCTACGCAGTCAGGGAGCCCGCCCGCTGCGCCCTCGTCAGAAAAAAATCCGCAATCGCCATCGCGAACTGCGCGGTATCGGCGGGGTCGAGCTGGGCCACGTCGAACGCGGTCAGGGTCGGCAGGGTGACGCGCGGCAGCACCTTATGCACGGCGTCGACCTCCATGCGCATCAGGTCGAGCATGGACAGGCCGCGCAGCTCGCCCGAGGCCGGGCGGCGCACGGTGACGGCGGTGATTTCGCTGTCGCCGCGCTTGAGCGGCTGTTCCAGGGTGATGACGGCGGAGCCGACCGCCGTGGCGTGCGCAGCGGCGGCGCTGGCGGCGGCCACGGCCGCCGGGGAAGACTTGGACATTCGGGGAATTCCTTGCAGGGAGAGAGAAGGCCCGGCACGACGCCGGGCAGAACTTACAGGCCGAGCGCGGCGCGGCGCTGCGCGAGCCGATCCACGCCGCCGACGATTTCGATCATCGAAAGGCGGTCGCACTCGATCTCGGTCGCACCGTTGACGGTGAGGCGGTAGTAACTGCACGTGGTCTTGATGGCGAATTCGGTTTGTTCGCCAACCTTCGCCGTGCCCAGCGCGATTTCCTTGTGCCGGCCGCGCACGACGATTTCCACCGCAAGCACTTCGCCGGTATCGGCGCGCTGGTAGGCGCCCGCGAACCGAATCTGCACCGCGTCGTGGCGAACGGCGCCGTACTGGCGCAGCACGTCCACGACCAAGCCGCCGCACTTCCATCCGAACTCAATCGGGCCATCGGGGCCGTTGTCCAGATCGACGGGGCCGGACATGCCACCGGCCAAATACGGCGTCATGCTGCGCACCAGCGGCGGCAATTCGACCTCGGTCACCAAGCCGGCGTAGCTGGTGCCGTTGTGGAACACATGAAAATTACTCAGTACAGCAGGCAGTGCCATGCATTCTCCAAAGGATCAGGCGACAAGACGGTTTGCGAAGTCTTGGAAATACGTATCGGTGATGGACTGATAAAGCGTGATGTCTTCGGCGGGCGGCACGGGCGTGAAGTTGTGTGCCAACGAGAGCTTTCCGCTGAACAATCGCTCTTTGGAGTTCAACTCATCGTCGAACCAGCACTGGCCGCCGATCAGGTATTGCCGGCGCGTCCAGTCGCGAAAGCGCGCATTGCCCTCATCGAGAATGTCGCGAACGAGCATCGTCGTAAGCGGGCCGTCCACCATTCGCCCGCTGATTTCGGCGAGCGTGTCCGCGACCACGTGCGCGGTTCGCACGAACGGCTCAAACGCGAACTGCGGATCGTCGCTGCACGTGCGCGAGCCCCAAAAGCGATAGCCGTTGCTGTTGATGAGCGTCGTCACGTCGCCCGCGTTGAGATAGCCCGCGTCCGTGCTGGGGTCTTGCAAGTCCCAAAACACGTCGCGCGACAGGCCCGTGACGCCCGCGACCGCGACGTTCGACAGCGATTTGTGCCAGCCCTGTTCCTGATCGATCATGGCGCGCAGGCCGAGGGCGCGAGCCGTCGCGTAGGCGTTGTGCGCGGTGCTGGTCGTGGTGTCGAACGACACGAAGTCCGGCCAGATGACCATCAGCTCACGCTGCGCGAAGTTCTTGCGGTACAACACCGCGTCTTCCTTCGTCGCGCTCGCTGCCGCGCTCACATAGGCCATTGCGCGCAGGCGCTTGGCGATCACGGCCAGGGCCACCGCGACCGGCTGGGTATCCAGACCGGGCGCGCCGAGGATGCGCGGGCGCACGCCGAGCTGCGCCTGAGCCGCCAGCAGCGCATAGAGGCCGGTGAAGCTGGCGCCCTCGGCGCTGCCGATAACGGCGCTGGTCGTCGCGGCGTCGTCGCTGCCGGTCGGCACGCGAACCACGATGGTCGGCGTATTGCATTGGTCGGAAATGGCTTGCAGCGTCGGCCGCAGCGTGCCGGTCTTGCCCGCCTTGGCGAGCGCGCGGCGAACGTCGGTCAGGACGACCGGCCGATCAATCGGGAACGTCGCGGCGTCGGCGTCGGTCGAGGTGCAGACCACGCCGATAACGGACGTGGCGACGGCGCGGACGGTGCGGGCACCGCCCTTGACCTCGATGACGCGAACGCCGTGGTGAAAATCATCCAAAGGGAAACTCCTAGGGGAACAAGCGCAGGGGGAGCGGGACGGAAAGGGACGCGGGCACGCGCCGGCCGCCGGGGTCGATGCGTTCGACGGTCAGGGTCAGTTCGGCGGCGCCGGGCCGTGCGCCCGGTTCCAGTTGGATGCGGCGCACACGCACGCGCGGTTCCCAACGCTGCAACGCCGTCGCGGTCGCGCCGTAAATGCGCGTGCGCGTGGCCTCGTTGAGCGCTTGGTCAATCAGTTCCGGCAGGCGCGACCCGTAGTCGCGGCGCATCACGCGCGAGCCCAGCGGCGTACACAGAATGTCCGCGATGGATTGGCGCAGGTGCGCGTCGCTGTCGAGCGCGCGGCCGGTAGCACGATCCATGCCCGTCATACCGGCCGCCCGGACTTTCCGCCGCCCGGCTGCACGCCGCCGTGCGGGTGCGTTTCCAGGCTCACGCCCGCGCCGACCACATCGCCCGACGCGGTGACCTTGCCGTCAATCGACGCATCGCCCTTGATCGTGGTCGCCCCAAAGATCGTCACCGGGCCGTTGATGGTCAGCCCGCCATCGGCGGTCAGCGTGGCCGTGCCGCCGCCGGGCAGCGTCGCGGATAGCGCATGCGCCTCGTCGTCGTAGGCGATGACGGCGCCGTCGCTGTAGCGCGTTACATGCCGGCTAGGCGCATCGTCGGGCGACGGGTTCGCGTCGCTGTACTCGGAACACAAGATGAAACCGCCGGTCGTCTCGCCCTGCGGGCAAACGAGAATGACTTGCTCGCCGATGCTGGGTGGCGACCACACCGCCCGGCGACCGGCGCGGGCAGTGCCCCACTTGAGAAAGTCGGTCAGCAGATCGCCCGAGGCGACGCGGGCGCGTTTCCTTTTGTAATCAATTTCGGCAATGGTGCCGACGCGAATCATGTTCGCGAGTCGGCGAAGAAGGTCGGCGTTGCGTTGCATACCGACAAGGATCGGGCGCACGTCCCGTGCGCTCACGAAAGCGCGAGGGTGTAAGCGGCTTACACCCTGCGCTGTGCCGATGCGTTAGCCGTCCGAGGCGACGGTGCAAAAGAACTGCATTTGCTTGTCCATCCAAACGCGCCCGTCCTGCCGGCGGCGGATTTGGCCGCGCAGCGTCCGAGAGGCGGAGGCCGAACGCCCGCCGGACGCACTGACCGTCAAAGACACAAATCGCTCCTGAGTCAACGGCAACCATTGGTCGAGCGTGGCGTTTAGATAACCGCTGCTGCCGTTCTGAATCAGCGTAAACAGAATGTCGTAATCACCGGGCTTGGATCGCGTCCAAATGTTGGTGCCGCTGCCGCCGCCGGTTTCCGAACTCCAAAACGTCGTGCCGTCCGGTCGGAACGAGAATGCCGCGGTTGCCTTCGCGCTGTTCTTGCCCACGTCCGACGCGTTCAACCGGCCGCCCCATCCGCCGTCGCTCACATAGGACGCGGTGCCCTTGGCGGCCCACAGCCGCGCAACGTCTACGCCGCCGGTCCGCCGGCCCACGTCGGCGCGGATGGTGCCGTACTGCGCGTGTGCATAGCGCAGCGGCGTCCCATCCGCACGGCGCAGAAACCCGGCGGTGGGCCCGTCGCCGATCACGTCGGGCTCGAACAGGTCATCAAAATCCACACCGCCGCTACGGTGGCCGCTCGCCATTAAGCGGCCTCCGCGTCAGGCGCGATGCGTTCGCGCAGCGCGTCCAGTTCGCGCGCGAGCGCGTCCAGGCGGTCCCGCACGCTCGCAAGCTCCGCGCGGTCGGCGCGGGCGTTCGCGGCGAGTTGCTGCACGCTTACGATGACCGGCGGCAGCAGTTGCGAATACTGCACCGTTCCATACGACTGACCGTCGATGACCACGCCGTCATCGTTGACCGCTTCGGGGATCACGCCGCGCAACTGCTCGGACAGCACGAACAGGCGCAGACGGCCGTCGCGGTTGTAGAAGTCGCGATAGCGGCCGATCCGGGTCACGATCCGTTCGACCTCGGGCAAGCCGTAAGGCAGCGGCTTCAAATCCCGCTTGAGCCGATACGACGATCCGTCGTCAAAACCGCCGTTGGCGATGATCGCGCCCCACGGCGTGATCGTCGCAATGTCGCCGGCGCCGTTGTGGAATGCGATCCGATCCGACCGGCCGTAGATCGCCCAACTACGTCCGGAATCGCGGTCGGTTAGGTAATAGGCCGCGCTACCGCCGGTCATGTGCAGAAAGCCCGGCGTCGGAGTGTTAAGGCTCGGCTTCGTATTCGGGTTGAAGTTGCCGCCGTGCCACATATCGAAGCGGTTGCCGGTGTTGGCCCACAGCGCGAGCGTGGTTCCGCCTTCGTAGACCAGGGCGACGGCATCGGCGCCGGAACGATGGAATCCCAGCCGGGGGAAGCTGGTGTTCATCGTCTTCAGTTCGATATGGCCGGTGTTGTACGCGCTGCCGTCCGGCGGCGGATTGTCGCGGGTCAGCAACAGGCGGCCATAGATTTCGCCGCCGCTGGTGCTGACCTTTGCGGCCAAGGTCGATTCCAAACCGCTGACGCGGGCAATCGGCAGCGACGGCACGCGCTCCACCGCCAACACGCCGGACGTGATGGCGCTGGCCGAGTGTTCGTGCGGATCGGGCTTGTAGCTGGGCGGCTTGTTTCGCACCTCATCGAAGGTCGGATGCTGGCTCGCGGTGTCGGGCACGCCGTCCAGATCGGCCCAGGCGTGGCGATGCTTCTTCGCCGTGAACTCGCCGGGGACGTTGGTCAGGTTGCCGAAGTCGCGGTAATACGCGCCGTGTTCGCCGTCGAGCTTGTCCGCGTCCAGCCCCTTTCCGGCGCCTTCGTCGCGTACCGCGGCATTGCCCAGGCCCAAGGCCGCACGCAGCAGCAGCGCGCTAGCGGCGCTCAGGATCGACTTCACGAACGGCGACGGCGCCGACTCGCCCAGGCGCGCATCCATCGCCACGCGCACGCCGTCCGGGGTCACGGCGCGGGTGCGGTCGGTGCCGGCGGCCGCTTCGATGCGGTCGGCCAGCTCCACCACGCCTTGCACCGTCTCGGTGGCCGGCGGGTTCAACCATACGGTATCGCCGAACACCAGTTGCGACACGTCGATGCGCTGAAACCGAACGTCGGCGGTCAGCAGCAGCGACACGGCCGCATCCTTGTTCATCAGCACGTCGGGATGACTGTAGACAGCGAACAGCGTGCCGTCGTCCAGGTACAGGCCGAACGCGCGGATGCTGTAGGACTCGGGGCCGTCGTCGCGGATCGACAGGTGCAACGTGTCCTTGGCGACCGCCGCGCCGCCGAACGTGGTCAGGCGCTTGAACTCGCCCGGCAGGGTCACCAGGCCGGGCGCAGCGGCGAACGTCGCCGCCGACAGGCCGATATGGGTCAGGCTTACGGCGCGGGTGCCGGTGTTGGCCGGGTTCACCAGGGCGCGAAAGCCGGCATCGGTGACGGTGATGAAAAGGCCGCTCACGGGCTGGGGATCTCCTGGGGTTCGATGGCAGTCAACTGGATGCGGCGGTACGCGGCGGCGCGGCCGGCGGCAACGACGCCGACGCCGCCCGACGCGTAAGCGCCTTGGGTGAACGTGAAGTGGCTTCGCACGGGCTTGGTGCGCTCGATTTCCGCAATCACGTCGGCGATGAATTCCGAAGTCGGCGGCGCGCCGCCGTCGCCGGCTACGGTGAGGTTTACGTCGAAGGTGTGCGGGCGCCCCTTGGGCTCCATCTGCCACCACTCGCGCAGCACCACGGCGCCGCCAAACGCGGCGACGACCTCGCGCACGCTTTGCGCCGTGCCCTTGCGCCGCTGAATCTGGGTCGCGGCCTGCACGCGCGCACGCTTGACGTGTTCGGGCCAGTACGGTTTCCATGAATCAATCGAGCGTTCCCAGGCCAGCCACGGCAGCGTTTTGAGCGGGCAGCGCATCGGGTCGCGCAGCTCGCGCAACGGGATCGGCACGGACGCAATGGCGGCGTTCGTGGTCGCCAAGGCGCGCATCAGCTTTGATGCGTTCGGCGGCAATAGCTCACTCATCGATGCCGCCCACGCGAACATCAACGAGCGTGCAGTGCGCGGCCTGGGTCCGATCGATCACAACGTCTGCGCTCGGTGCGTGCAGTTCCACGCGCTGCACGCCCTCGGAGTGCAACACCGAATAGAGACCCGATTGCGGTACGTCACGGCCGAGACGGTGAGATTCCTCAACGTAGCGGCGCAGGCGGCGCAACGATTCCTCAATGACCAGCGAGGAATCTGGCCCAGCGTAGGTGTAGACCGTCGCGCGAACCTCGAACGGCACGATGCGCGCCGACTGCACTATCACGTAGTCGGTGAGCGGACGGATGCGGTCATCGGTTAGCACGCGCTCAACCGCTCGCACCAGTGCGGGCGACGCGGTGCCGTCGCCTTGACGCGCGAGGACCGTCACCAGCACTTCGCCCGGCGCAGGACTAGTCGCACTGGCGTCCAACACGTCGGGGTCCGCGCTCAGTGCGTGGAAGATATAGGCGCCTTCGGGGCCGGCCACCGAGAAACCTTCCGGCGCAAGTTGGATGCGACGGCGAAAATCCGCATCGCTCTCCATCGTCGGCGGCACGCCGCGCTGCGGGTCGCCGGGCTCGATGACGTAGCGCAGCAGATTGTCGCGGGCGGCGATGTGGTCCAGATCGGCGCCGACCGCGTACGCGAGCATGCCGGCCTTTGCCGCGTCGTTGACGCGCTGGCGCCAGCCGATTTCACGATAGGCGTTTTCCTGCAGCAAGATCATTGCAGGATCGGAGTCGGTCAGTTCGGTGTGCGCAGGGAATCGCTTGCGGAACTCCGCGACGCGTTCGGCCAGGATGGTTTCGTATTCCAGCGGCTCAACCACCAACGGCGGCGGCAGGCGGGACAAATCAACAGCGGTAAACGTGGACACGCGCAGTTCCGTTTGAACTGCGGTCAGGCTCGCGCGCGCACGACAATTCACGCAGGGATTGCAAGCGTGTAAGCGCGTTTCACGGTCTCATTACGTGAGACGGCAGAGCGTAGACTCCCGCCGTAGTGCCCGAGCGGTGACCTATGCGCCAAGAGCCGCGCAACCCCTATCTAGAATCCGACCTGCTCGACCTTCACGACCTGTTGATGAAGCGTGCGAGGGAGCTAGGCGAGCGCGTAAAGCGGACACCGCAGCAACGCGAGGAATTGGTGCGCGATACGACGTGGTTGCTGTGCGCAGCCGCCAATGCGATTGACGCGAGCGAATACATGCCGGGCCACCCTGAGCATTCCTCGGCGCACGACCGTAAAGCATTGCCCAGCGCTTTCATGGAATGGCATCTGGCCCACGTCCGCAATTCGCGATGGCGCACCTATCTGCGCGCGGCGGATTTCATGCTGGGCAAGAACCGCAACGCGTGGCGCGAGGACGTGCGGATTGAGGGAATGAAGCCCGACGACCTTGCGGCCCGAGACGACGACGGATTAGCGGCCGTCCTGGCTGAACTGGCGAAGCTGCCGTATTGGGGATACCGGCGCCGGGTGAAATGACCGCCCCGCCGCGAGGCGGCAAAAAACTTTGGTCAAAAACAGGTAATTCCCAAGCGGGTCGCCGCCGCGCACGATGGCCCCGCCAGTGAGGCAACCCCGCCCGCAAGGGCATTAACCGGAACCGACAACATGAACGATGTGACCCGCGAATCGTATGTCATAGAAGACGCCCCCAAACTCGCCGATCTCATGCGGCGCGTAGACATGCCCAAAAGCGGCGGGGGTTTCAAGCCGCCCGCAAGCCTCCGCGCGGCAAACGTGTTGCTCGGCGCCTTGATCGTTCTGCACTTCCTGATGGTCTTGTGCGGTCTGGCGGTCGTTGTCGTCGGCGGCGCACTGATTGAACCCGCCCGCCACGTGGGCCTCGCGTTGTTTGGGCTGGTCGTGGTCGTAATTGTCGCTTTGGGGCTGATCGGCCTCGTCGCATTCGTGCGTGTCTCGGCCGACTTCGTCGCTAGAGGGCTCGGTCCCGGCTATGCGGCTCGCGTTGATCGCGCTTGGGCCGTTGAGTCGGCGTTGATCGCCTATCTCGCGGATCGCTATCCCCTGGCGACGCTCGAGCGCTTGCGCCGCCGGATCAAAACGGAACTCGATGCGGTGACGCAACGCATGACGCTGGCGGTCGTGGTCGCAGGCGTGGCGGCAGCGTTGGAAAAGCTCGGGCCGGGAACCGTTGCATTCAGCGATACGTGGTCCTTCGTGACCGCAGGCTATGCCGCTGCGGCAGGCGCTGGGCTCGGCGCGTTGCTGCTCGCCTCGGTGCGCGAAACGCTGCAACGGTTGGAGTACGTCGTGGGTGAAGCGGTGGAACGCGCAAAGGCGCCGCCGCCGGTCGTCAATGCTGGCGCCAATTCCGCCGCGTCGGTGGAAGGCTCGCAACAGCCGACGAACGTCGTTCCGCTGCGCGCACACGATGCCGGCCAGTCGGCCAAATGAACAGCGTTGGATTGCAAAAACAAAAGAGGCGAACCCGGCACTAGGGCCGGGTTCGCCTCGGGGGCATTCGGTTCAAAGGTTGAAATGCGACGTAGGCGCGGGAGCGGATTGCACATGTCCGCCACTCGCACCCGACTGCCCCCGGAGCGGCAGCAATTCAGTCGGCTGCGTGCAGGCGGTGAGCGACAGGACGGCAGCGAAGATGACAGCGGTCAGCATGCGACGGTATTTCATGGCGCGATTCTCCGTTGTGGTGATCGAGACTGATTGAGAATCGCCGATGTGTATGCGACTTGCGTTGCATTACACACGCTCAGGGCATGGCTTCGGCGTGCTCTCCATGCCCCGTGACCCGGCCGCGCCCCTCTCGCTTGCTAGCATAGAGCGCGCTATCGGCGCGTTCCAGCAGTTCGGAAACGGGCTCGTAGTTCTTCAATTGGGCGACACCTACGCTTAAATTCGCGGCAATTCGCTTGTCCTCGATGGCGATGGGACTGTCGGCGATGGCGCGTCGCAACTGCTCGGCCTGCCTGACGGCTTCGGCCAAGGTGGCGTTGGGGAGGACCACCACCATTTCATCGCCGCCGTACCGACCTAGTACGTCCTGGGAGCGCAGTCGGTTACGCAATCGCTTCGCGACGATCCGCAAGACCTCATCGCCTGTCGCGTGACCGTATTCGTCGTTTATGGATTTGAATCGATCAACGTCGATGAATGCAACGCACAACGGGTCGCCGCTGCCATGCGATTGCGCCACGCTAAGCGCTATGGCTTCTTCCAACGCCGGCCGGGTCAGCACGCCGGTCAACCCGTCGTAAGTGGCCCGTTGGCGCGCGGCGTCCCGGTCGTCACGAAGCTGGTGCAGCTTGTAATTGAGACCGACGAACAGCCCCATCCCACCGAACGTTATCGCCGCCGGATACCCGTATTGAATCCACTCGTAGGGCGGCCACCAATGTTGCAGGCCGCCAATCTTGACGAATAGCACGACCATGAGCGGCGCCCATGACCCCAACAGAATGAACGCTTCACGCTGCCGGCGGTAAACCGCTTTGGTGCCGGCGGCGATGACCGTCGCCATCACGCACAGCAAAACCAGATTGCCGACCGTGGCGGTATGTCGCCACACCTTGAACAGCGAGACCGCGACGACGGCGCCGAGGATGTAGCTGCATACGTTCAATATCCGCGCGGCGCGGACCTGGGTCATCGGCAGGTTCAAATAGAACATCAGAAACCGCACGCTCGCCAGCACGGCAACGGTGTTCAATAGGATGTTCGTTCGCCGATCTGTCGCGAATGCGGCGAGCCAATCATTGGAACGAAAGTCGCCGCCTTCAATCGCGAGGCTGATCGTTTGCGCCAGGAGCGTCGCCGCCAAGTAGGCGTAGCCGCGTTGCCGTAGCGAAAAGGCATGACCGAGCGCCAGCGCCGCAACCAGCCCAAGCGCGGTCAACACCGACGTGCGGATGCGGTTATAGCTGTCGTCCTGGCGGTAAACCTCGCGCAGCGGCAGAACGGAAAATTCCGAAGGGATGCGGCCTAATGACGTAATACGAACAAAGATCGAATCGCCGCGCCGCAGCCCATTAGGCAACGGCACCACATGCAACAGCGCGGAATGGGTCAAGTCGCTATCGGGTCCGTACATGGACCGGCGCACGGCAACGGCATCGCCCGGCCGCCACACTTCAAGCTGTTTGAAATACGGCTGGGTCATGACCAACTGCGGCGAGTCGTCCGACGCTATGTCGCGCGTCGCCGTCAAGCGCCACCATCGCGGATCACGGTCATCTAAGAGGACGGACGTTGATCGCGTGCGCTTGAATTTCACGCTCGCTTGCGCTGACTTCACAAACTCGGGCGATTGGTCGCGCGCTTCTTCGGGATACTCGGCCAGCACGAACGGTGGCGATGGCATAGCCCATGCGGTCACCAGCGTGACCAGCAATAGCGCAGCGATATGGAAAGCCCAGCGCGTGTAACGGTCCATGTTGTGCCCCTGTCTCACCTCGCGAGAATACCGCCGGGCCTGGGGCGGCGTCGGCGGTCGGGGTGATGCCCTTCCGGGGGAACTGTGCGGGGCGTCGCTAAAATGCGTCGGCGCCGCCGGCCAGATGCGCCACCAGCCGTTCGCGCAGCCGGTCGCGGTCGGCGGGGCTGAATCCCAGCAATTGTCGGCGGGCGTAGCGCACCAGGGCGCCGCCAGGGCGCACGGCGTCGATGCCGCCGTCTTGGTGGACGCGGGCGATGCGCGCCACGCGCCCAGCGAAGCCGACGCGCACGCCGTCGCCCTGCACCGTGGCTTTCAGGTGCCGCGCCTGTCGGATGCGTTGGAACATGGCGCGGCGACGAATGCGCCCGCCGCGTTCATCGCGCATGCGCCTGCGCGGCGCGTAGGCGCTGCCGTCCGGGTTTTGCTGTCGGGCGATGCGCTCTTGTTGCGAGCGGCGCAGATCGAGCGCCAGGGCGCGCAGCAGGCCGCGCCGCGCGGCCGGCGACAACGCCGCGACCAGCGGCCCGGCCCACTGTTCCAACGCCTCAAGATCGCTCACGGCTCGTCCAGGGGCATGCGCGGCTCGGGCCAGGGCTCGACGCGCTCCACGCCGTTTGCGTCGGTCGTAACGCCGATGCGCTCGCGCAGCGGCAGGCGGATTTGCACGTCGGCGCGTTCGTGGTCGATTACGTCCACCTCAAACGCCAGTTCGCCCCAGCGGTCGGGATGCGCGAGCAAATCCCACTGATTCGCCTGCACCCAACGCAGCACCGCCAGGAACAGCCGCGCGGCGTCGCCGACAAAATCGACCAACACCAACGAGAGCCGGTAGCGCAGTTCAAACGACGCATTGGGCTGCGCCGTGCTGATTACGCTGCCTTCCTCCACGAACACCAGCATGCGTTCGGGATCGGTCGACAGTTCCGGCAGCGCTGCCGCCAGATGCGCCCGCAGGCTCGCCGGCTTGTTCATCGGGCGCAGTGCTCGACCAGGGCGCGCACGTAGTCCTGCAAGCCGGTCACCTGCTCGGCGTTTTCGTGGGCGGTGGCGTAGTTGTCGGCGACGACGGCGGCAACATCAGAGAGCGCAACGCCTTCGGCGGGCGCATCAGGGTTTCCGGTGGCTGGGCCGGCGGGTTCGTTCGCGGCGGCGGCGTCGTGCAAGCGCACAAAGCCGACAGGCACAACGCAAGCAGCATCGGCGTTCGGGGTGACATAGACGGGAACCTCACGGGTGATGATTTGGGCTTTCTCGCGCACGACCTGCACGCGGTCCACGTAGCGCACTTCAATGCGCGCCTCGGCGCGGGCCAGATCGCGGGCGGCCTCGGCGTCGATCCGGGCGCGCTCGGCGCGCTCCGCGCGGCCCTGCGCGTCGCTGGCGCGTCGGTCGGCGTCGCGCAGGCGGCCGACCTGCAAAGCGCCGTAGACGCCGACCAGGGCGACCAGGACCAGCACCAGGCCAAAGAGCCGCGCGACCGGCCGGACCAGCTCCCAGGCAAGCGCGGGGCTCACGGGCCGATCCCGAACACGCGCAGGGCGGTTTTGGTGCGGGCGGCGCGGTCGGTCCAGCCGTTCGGAATCCGCGTGGTGTTGGTGCGGCCCAGGTTGAGTTTGCGGCTCACGGCCAAGGCGTCGTTGCCGTCCGCCAGCAGGTTCAAGCCGCGCCCGGCCCAGTACGCCGCCGCGATTTCCGCGCCGACCTCGACGGTTGCGGCGCGGTCGGGCTCGGCTTCAAGCGGCACGCCGATCAATCCGCCAATCCATCCGTAATTGGCGCGGCCGGTCAGTTGGACGGGGCTGCGGCCCCGGTAGCGGTAGCCGTCGCCGCTGGCTTCGTCGCCGTTGCCGAGGCGCAGCGCATAGGCGCGGCTGCCGATGCGCTCGGGCTGGCCGGCGTACTGCGCTGCGGTCGCCGGGCTGAAATAGTCCTCGAACACCTCCACCAGTCGCGACGCGGAGTAGTTCAGATTTTCCTCCAGGCGCAGCAATCCGCCGCTTTCGTGGCCGACTTGGGCGAGAAAGTGCGCGATGCGGCGCGGCGTGGTGATCGCGCGGCGGTGCATCGCGGCCATGAGCGGTTCGTGCCAGCGCACGGCGCGAGCGTGCGGGCACTGCACGGCGGCGGCCAATTGGGTTTCAGTGAACAGCATTGCGGCGACGGCTCCGAAGCGATGAGCGGGACAGGCGGGGGTGGCCGTGGGCGACGTAGCGCCACCACGGGCAAGGGACTTGCAGCGCCAGCAGGACGCACAGCGCGGCCCGCAGCACGCGTTCGTGGTCCGGCGCGGGTGCGACGCCAAGGACGGGTTGCAGGACGATCACGCCCGCGCCTGCGACGACGCCGACCAGGGCCAGCAGACGCGCGGCGTAGCGCGCCAGGGCTCCCAGCGCAGCGCCATCGATCGCGCGCACGCCCGCCGCGCGAAACGCGGTCCAGGCGCCGCGCAGGATGGCGCGGGCGGTCACGCGCACGTCGTCGTGCGCCGGGGCGTCCTTGAGCATCGCTAGGGCCGTGACCAGGGCGACCAGGGCGGTCAGCCAATCCGCGACGGTCATTCGGACTTGCCTCCCAGCTCGCGCCTAATCCGCTCGGCCAAGGCGTCGCCGACGACGGGAATCAGCGATTGGGAGAAGAACGCCACCAGCAGCGCCAGGGCGGGCGCCACGGGTTGCAGGAAGCCCAGACCAGGCACACTGGGCAGGACGATGGCGACGCAGGCGGAAACCGCCGCATACGCGAGCGCCAGCGCGTACAGGCGCCAGCGGGTGCCGCCGGGGCGGTTGACCAGCAGGCCGCAGGCGACCCCGGCAAAGGCCATGAACAGCACCGCCGCCGGCACACCGACGTGGGTCAGCGGCGAGGCCCAGGCGACCACACCGGCCGACGTGGACGCGGCGGCGGTGCCGCTTAGAACGGGAATGGACAGCAGCGGTTCGGTCGGTGTGGTCACAGGGCGAATCAGTCCCAAAGCTGGATGAGGGGGCGGGCATCGGGCGTGCGCGTTGCCGGGTCGGGAAGATCCACCCAGGTTCCATGCGGCAGCACCGGACCCAGATCGGCTAAGCCGGGATTGGCGATCAAGGCGGCTTCCACGACGCCAGCCGTGCGGCCCAGCACGCGCCAGCACAACGCGTCCAAGGTCTCTCCCTGCAACGCGTAGACGCGCACTAGATCAGTTCAACGACGGTGCGCGTTTGGCCGGTGATATCGCTCACGGCCCACGTCGCGTTGCGCCGCCACGTATCGGCGGCGGGGTCTTGATCGTCGGCGCGACGCTGGCCGCTGTCGGTGCTGTCGAAGTCGCGATAGCGCTCGATCACGTCGGCTTTTAGCAGGCAGGCCACGGCGCGGCGGTACAGCACCAACAGCCGCGATTCGCCGCCGATGCGCGAGGCCGGCACCGCCGCCAGCGAGGCATAGCCGGCGCCTTCATGGCCGGCGCGGAACTCGCGCAGGCGCGCATTGACCGCCAGGGCGGCGGCCATCGCCAGTTCGCGCAGGCGGTCGGCGGGCACGGTGCCGTCGATGCGGCCAGCAAGGCGCAGCGACGACAGCGACAGGTTGGGGAACCAGCCATCGTTTTGCAGGGTGTCGGCGTCCGGCGCTGTCTTGGCGGGCGCGGCGGCAATGAAAGCGCTCATGCAGGGATCCAGGTAAAAACGGCGGTGGGGGGCGGAAGCGGTAGGGGGAGAGAGGCCCGCGCTTCCGCCCCGCCGCCGTGGCGCGGGTGGGCGACTCGGGGTGACCGGGGCCGGCGTTACGAACGGCGCTTTCTGCGCTTCGCAACGCCCGGCGCCCCGGACGTGGTAAGGGGTTGTTTCAATGCACGGTCCAGCCGCTCGATTTCCTTTTTAACGCCAACGCGGTCGTGTAACTGCAAGGCGCGGCGCAGGTGTTCGCGGGCCGACTCGGCCCAGGGCCGCAAGGCGCCCGAATACGGCGCCTCGCCAGCCCGGCCCATGTGTTCGATGCCGATGGCCTTGTGCAGCTTGGCCCGCACTTCGTCCGGCATATCCGCCTCGCGGGTCATCGCCTCGGCCTGGGTCAACACGTCCAGATCGAACGCGGCGCCTGCGGCCTGGGCGAGCAACGCCGCGTCGGCGATTTCATCGCCGATGACGGTCGCGGTCGTGCGCTGGTAGTCGTCGGGCATCGCCAGATCGAAACGCAGCGCGTAGTCGGCGATGCGCAGCCCTTCAGCGAAGTTGCCGGCGTCCATGTGCCAGACCATGACCGTCATCAGCACCTTGTCCTGTCCGCCGCGCCCGCCCTGCAACACGCCGTCAACCCACGGCGCGTATTCGGGCAGGATGCGGCGCTTCATCTCCACCTTGCGTTCGACCGACTGCACCGTCTTGAGCCGTCGCCGATGCTCGCCCAACTGCATGAGCATCAGCTCATACGCGCTCGCGTCGATGGGTTCGCCGTGCGCCGCCGAAGCCGAAGCCTCGGCGGCGCGAACGCGCAGGTAGTGGGCTTTTGCCAGCGACATCGGTCAGCGCAGCAGTTCGATGTTTTCGACCAAGCAGCCGGCGCCGAAGTCCTCGACCACATACGCCTCGTTCGACGATTCGTAGTTCTCGATACAGTCGGTTTCCGGGCAGTCCTTGAAATAGCGTCGGCGGGCGCCCTCTTGGTAGTAGATCGAAAGGTTCTTCAGCGGCGTGATGAAGATCGCGTTATCGAGCATGAACGGAACTTGCGCCGCCGGCTTGCCGCCGACTTCCTGATTGCTGATGACGATGTTCGCCGACAGTTGTTCGCTGGGCGGAAGGTTCCCGTTGACCATCGGGAAATACTTGCGGTGCAGCAAGTCGGAACCCAGGATCGCAACGAGTGCGCCGCTCTTCTTGTGCCACGGGTCGATCAGACCATGCACCGCGTCCATGACCAGCGCATCCAGGTTCGCGAAGTCGCCGCCGGTGCCGACCGTGATCTTGCCGGCGGTCTTGCCGTCCTTGAGGACGCGGGCCGGCGCCTGCTCGCGGTAGTGCTGCAACCACCCCTTGTTCACGTCGTCCAGAAACGGGAACTTGGCCAGATCGGTATTCGGCGCCGCGTGCGTACCGTTGAAGCCGATGGAAATGCGGTCGAGCGCGCAGCGATCCAGCACCGCATTGCGGCACATCGCCTGAAAGTTCGGAAACTTCGCCCAGGCGTCCAGCTTCCAATACTTCAGGTGGGTGTCGAAGTTGGTCTTCTGGCACTCGTAGCCGGTCGAGTCCAGCGAAGTCGGATCGCGGGTCGTGCGCTTGCCGACATTGGTATCGGTGCGGCTGGCGATGGGGGCGCCGATGCCCAGGCCGATTTTCTGGCCCTTGATCTCGGTCACCGGCATGATGTTGATGGACTTGAGGAACGAGGAACTTTCCTGCATGCGCGCTTCCATCGTCTGCTGCACGCTGGGCGTTACGTTGAAGCTCTTGTAAGGGTCGGCGGTGCCGTTGAGGTTCGCCACTTGGGCGACGTAGCTGTCGAATCGCTGTCGGGTAATGCCTTGCATGGTGTCCGCTTGTGTGGGGTGACGGTAGGGCGTGCGGTCGGTCGGCGCGGATCAGCAGTCGGTCAGGTCGTCGCCGCCGCCGCCAATCGCGGACGGCCGCGCAGGAACGCCGTTCGGCGTGCTGTCCAGCAGGCCGCGCAGCTCGGCGAGTTGGGTTGCGGTATCGGTCTTGAACTGCGCCAGCGCGTCGCGGGTGGCGACAGCAATGCGGTCAGCTTCGGCGGCGGCGGTGGCGACGGTTTCGACGGCGCGGGTCACGTCGGTGAAACGCGAATCGTCGCTGGCCGCGCGGCGGCTCAGGAGCGAACGCACCTTGTTGAACAGCGATTCGCCCTGCGGCGCCGGCTCGGCTTCGTCCTCAAACGACAGTTCGACCGGCTCGGCGACGGTGAAGACATTGGCGGGGCTGTGCTTGCGGCGGCCTAGGGTGGATTCGGGATTGGACGCGCAGAACGACAACGCTTCGGTGCCCAGGCTCGCGGGGCTGTCGGTGACGGCCAAGCCGACGAGATAGGCGCGGCCGGAATCGGCGAAGTCGGGATCGATCTCAATCGACGAATACAGCTTCTGGCTGTTCTTGTTCAGCGCGATCAGCGACGGCAACGGCGCGACCTGGGCGAACAGCGCCAGCCGTTCCGCGCCGTCGATGACGACGGTCTCCGTCTTGAGCGACAGCACGTCGCCGTAGGCGCCGAACTGCGAATCGGCGGACACGCCCCGGATATGTTCCAGCCACACACGCGCCGGGTATTTCTCACGGTTGTAGGTCGCCGCGGCGTCCAGCAGCCACGACCGTTCGATGGTGCGCTTATCGCAGGTCTTACCCTCGACCGCGACCCGGAAAAACCTGCTCTTGCTTGCCACGAATAACCCCGAACGTGTGTGCTTTCGATGGATTCATGGTCGGCGGCGGACGCGGTTTGTCCAACGGATACGCCGCGTGTAACGCGCTTACACCGACGCAAGCAATGCAGGCCACACGCGCGCGCGACTTAGCTTTTGCGGATGCTTTCTCTCGCACCCGCTCCGCACATCGATCAACGCCGCAGCGCCCGTGCGCTCTATTGGCAGGGCTGGCGCGTGACCGACATTGCGCAAAGCCTCGGCCTCAAGCGGACCACGGTCGAAAGCTGGAAAACGCGCGACGCCTGGGACGACGCACCGCCGATTGCTCGCGTTGAAGCCTCGATAGAGGCGCGCTTGACGCAATTGGTCCTGAAGGAAGTCAAGACCGGCGGCGACTACAAGGAAATTGACCTGCTTGGCCGGCAGATCGAGCGGCTAGCGCGCGTGCGGCGCTACGGCGAGCCCGGCGGCCACGAAGGCGACTTGAATCCGAACATCGAGCGGCGCAACGCCAAGCCCAAGCGCAAGCCGGTGCGCAACGTGTTCAGCGACGATCAGAAGGCGCATCTTCTGCGCACGTTCGATCAGCAGCTATTCGGCTATCAACGCACGTGGCGCAAGGCCGGGTTGACCGAGCGAATCCGAAATATTCTGAAGTCGCGACAGATCGGCGCAACGTTCTACTTCGCCCGCGAAGCGTTGGTAGACGCGTTAGAGACCGGGCGAAACCAAATCTTCCTGTCGGCGAGCAAGAAGCAGGCGCACGTTTTCCGCCAGTACATCATCGAGTTTGCGCAAACGGCCGACGTTGACCTGTCGGGCGATCCGATCGTGCTGCCCAACGGCGCAACGCTGTACTTCCTCGGCACGAACATGCGCACCGCGCAGAGCTATCACGGCAATCTGTACTTTGACGAATACTTTTGGACGTTCCAGTTCGCAGCGTTGCAGAAGGTCGCCGCCGGCATGGCCTTGCATAAGCAATGGCGGCAAACGTATTTCTCCACCCCGTCCAGCGTCACGCACGAAGCCTATGCGTTCTGGACTGGCGAGCAGTTCAACAAGGGCCGCCCGCGCGACCAGCGCATCAAGCTCGATGTGTCGCACGACGCCTTGCAGCACGGCCTGCGCTGCGCGGACGGACATTGGCGCCAGATTGTTACTGTCATGGACGCGGCGCGGTTGGGCTGCGACCTGTTCGACCTGGAGGCGTTGCGCAAGGAAAAGAGCCCCGAGGAATGGGCGAACCTGCTTATGTGCGAGTTCGCCGACGACACGGCGTCGGTGTTCCCGCTCGCCGAATTGCAGCGGTGCTTTGTCGATTCCTGGGAAGCCTGGGAGGACTACAAGCCGTTCGCGATGCGCCCGTTCGGCTATCGCGAAGTCTGGATCGGCTACGACCCCGCGTTGAGCAGCGACAGCGCCGGCCTAGTGGTCGTAGCGCCGCCCGCCGTGCCCGGCGGCAAGTTCCGCGTGCTGGAAAAGCACCAGTGGCGCGGCATGGACTTCAAGGTTCAGGCCGAGCGCATCCGTAAGATTACGCAACAGTACAACGTGACGTATATCGGCATCGACGCAACCGGCGTCGGCGCGGGCGTGTACCCGCTGGTGCGCGACTTCTTCCCGGCCGCGCGAAATATTACGTACTCGGTCGAAACCAAAACCCGCATGGTCCTGAAAGCCAAGGACGTGATCGGGAGCGGTCGCCTGGAGTTCGATGCGTCGTGGTCCGACTTGGCGCAGGCGTTCATGGCGATTCGCAAGACCATGACCGCGAGCGGCCGGCAGGCCACGTTTGAAGCGAGCCGCAGCGACGACATTGGGCACGCCGACCTCGCGTGGGCGGTGATGCACGCACTTGACCATGAACCGCTCAGCGGCGACAGCCCGCGCGGAAAATCCATTGTGGAGATGTTTTGATGACTGCTGCACCCCAAGCCGCCGACACAACGCCGAAGGCGGCGAAGGCGCAGGCGTTTACCTTCGGCGATCCGGTGCCAGTGCTGGACAAACGCGGCGTACTGGATCATGGCGAATGCGTGCGCGTCGGCCGCTGGTACGAACCGCCCGTATCCATGAGCGGCCTTGCAAGTGCGTTCCGATCCAGCCCGCACCACGCGTCGGCGATCTATACGAAGTGCAATATCCTGTCCTCGACGTTCGTTCCGCACCGACTGCTCAGCGGCGATCAGTTCGAGCGCTTGGCGCTGGATATGATCGCGCTGGGCAATGCCTACTTGGAACGGCGCAACGCCCGCAGTGGCAAGGCAATTGCGCTTAAGCACTCGCTTGCGGTCTACACGCGACGCGGCATTGAGGACGGCGCCTACTACTTCACCCAGGGCGGCGAGGAACACGAATTCGCGCGCGACTCGGTATTCCAGTTCATCGAACCGGACTTGACCCAAGAGCTTTACGGCGTGCCGCAGTACGTCGGCGCGTTGCAGTCGGCGTTCCTCAACGAGTCGGCGACGCTGTTCCGGCGCCGCTACTACCTCAACGGCAGCCATGCCGGTTTCATCATGTACGTAAACGACGCCGCGCAGGATCAAGCCGACATTGACGCCATGCGCCAAGCGCTGCGCGACTCCAAGGGCGTCGGCAACTTCCGCAATCTGTTCCTGTACTCGCCGAACGGGAAAAAGGACGGCGTGCAGGTGATTCCGATCAGCGAGGTTGCGGCGAAGGATGAATTCCTGGGCATCAAGGGCGCGACGCGGGATGACATTCTGGCCGCGCATCGCGTGCCGCCGCAGTTGCTAGGCATGCCGCCGAACAACACGGGCGGGTTTGGCGACGTGGAGAAGGCCGCCCGCGTGTTCGCTCGCAATGAGTTGATCCCTTTACAAGCGCGATTTCGACGCATCAATGAATGGGTGGGCGAGGAAGTTGTCCGTTTCATTCCATACGCACTCGGGGAGTAGACCCCGAGGCGCTGAAACTTCATCTTTGGCCGGTGACGCCAGCCGACAGCAAGCTTTGATGTTCGGCCAGGAAGAACTGGATATAGCTTCTTGTCAGGTTGCAGAACAGACGCGCTTGCTGCGGATCTATCGCCACATTTGAACTAAGGTCCATGCCGTGACGCACGCCGCCGCCAGTTGGCGAGGATAGATAACCGTGCATGGTCGTTACCCAGTTCAAAATCTGATCTAGCGTCGTGCCCGGGCGTTTGTTGCGCAAGTCCCGGATGATCGTATTGAAATACTTTCCTTCAATTTTTCCGGATTCGGTTTCTACCCCACGTAATGCTGTCGAAACAGTCTCCAGCAGCCACACAACTTCCTGCACAGCTTCACGCCCGCGCCCTTCTAGTAGCAGCACCTCAGACCTAGCCAAGGAAGCCTCGATAGTGCTTTTAGCCTGCTCAGCCATCGTAGGCGCTTCGACCTTTACTGGAATCGCGATAGTAGTGAGGTCGCGGGGAAGTAGGTCAGGCGGACGAATTTCGTAGCCGATGTTGTGCTTGGCTAATACAACGTTTATGCCCGAGGCGTCAGGAGCGAACAAACCCTGCGCCTGAATCTCCTGGCAAGCGTTAAAAAACCTCTCGATGAATAGTGGTGCGGTATTGGAGCCCAGTGTCATCGCGTGGCGTAAGTCACTTTCGGCCCAGCCTTCGTTTGAACTACGGCTATCAATGCCGAAATGCGTTTTGAAATGCTCCAGCATTTCCCACCGATCACCTTGCCCGCTGATTCGGTCAATGATGTCAACGAACTCCAGCACGGCCTCGGGAGGGATCGCGGAATAGATGTACTGGCCGTCTGCGGGAGGCTGGAACCGCCACGAACCCGGGAAGCGAAGCCCCACTTTATGCTCCCCGGCCGATTCGCTTTAGCACTTCTTGATGCTCCTGCAGCACGGAACTGGAACTTGACTTTGACCTATCCGCAACGCGGCCGAACCTTGCGATTTCTTCCCGAGCCCGGTCGTAATGATGAAGCCCAACCAGTGACGCAACGAGGCCGGATGAAGCTAGCGCATCAGATGGGCGCAACCGAGTCAACGCAGTGAAGGCCGTTTCTCCCAGCGTCCAATCTTGAGTGCGCGTCGAGATGCCGGCGAGCAATAGCCACGCGCGCGCTTCGTCTGGGTCGCTGTCCGTTAAAGCGATCAGCAAGGCCCTAGCTCTATCGATCTCGCCGGCCTCAAGCAGCCCCTTAATTTCCTCAATGCTCATGTTCTTTCCTGTCAAAGTTCGTCCATGCAGCGCCAGCTAACGCACCCTAGCATGCAGCGTGCCCGGCTACCGCCCCAAACATTGGGCATATCAGGATCGGTTTGCGCGCGGTCGCATAGCTTTTCGCATGCGGCAATTTCTTTCGCGCAACTGTTCTCTTCTTCCTCATCGGGACACACCGCCTGACCAATCAGATTACCGGCAGCACCGCCAACCGCCGCGCCGAGTAGGCCACCGGCTTTGCTTCCGGCGACAGCACCGCCGGTGCCTGTCGCAGCTGCGCACGCTAGCGCACCGGGACCGGACGGGCTGCACACCAAGCCGCCCGCCGCGCCGCCGGCCGCAGCTCCCGCCAGCCCGCCACCATAGTAGCCCGCTGCCCCCACGCACACCGCGCCACCTGTCGTGTACGCGGCGACGCAAGCCGCATTCTTCGCCAGCCCCAAGGGGTCGTAGTACATGAGCGGGCTATTGGACACGTAGGCGTAGGTGCTAGGTCCGTCATGCAATCCGAGGGGGTCGGATTGGAGGAAGCGCGCGAACGCCGAATTGCTGGTGATAGCGAGTGCGCAAAGCAATGCCGTGCACGCGATAAGTTTTGAACGGTTCATGGGTTTCGTCCTTGATTGAGTTTCGCTTGATTGACGCCGCGCCGATACTTCGCTTTTTCTTTCTGTTGCTCGGCCCGCCAGCCTAACGCCTCAGCCTTGGCGAAGGCAGCGCTATTACAGCTCGCCAATGCTGCAAGGTCTTGTTGTTGCGCCGGGGTTAGCGCCTGCTGCGGTTGGCCGTCATAGCGCTTTCGAGCCAGCCGGCCGCACGCGCTGCCCCTGTGCAAGATGGCTGATACATTGCGCGGATCGCTTTTCAGTACCATGTCCGCTACCGCTAGGCGCTGTTCATTCGCGCCGCTCTTGCTGTAGTGCTCCAATAGCGTTTCCAGCGTGACGCCTAACGACTCTTTCGGCGACAAGGTGCGTAGATAGATGCCGCTTTTGATCGCCGTCGCGGTGATGTTCAGTTCCTTGCGATAGCTGTCGTCGGTTTTTGTGCCGAAGCTCGTGGCCTCGATGTTGACCCATTGGCCGCCGTCAACCTTCGCCCGTGCAAACAGATGGTGCGGCGCGACCGCTAGCGAAGCGTCCAGCCCGATGCGTTGCGCGAGAATCGCAAACAGGATCGGCATCGAGACGCAATTGCCCTTGCGGGTGGCGAGATACGTTGCGAGTAGTTTGTTTCGTATGTCCTCGCCGAACGGGTCATCCAGGTCATAGCGAAAGGGTCGTGCATCGTTCCAAGGCCCAGGCTGCGCCAGCGAGTCCACGAGGATTCGCAATTTTTCGCGCCGGCTTGCCCCGACGGGTATACGGGCCTGGATTGCACGCGTAAGGGAGTCCAACTGACGCAACGTCACGGCTTCATCGGTGCGCGGATCAATCAGTCGGTCAATCGCGATCTTGGCGCGGGCCAAGTCCAGTTGCGCATCCGGTGTCGCCAAGACGCGGCGCACCTGGGCGAGCGGATCGGACGGACTTGCGATTGCAGAAGGAACAGCGAAAGCAAGCGCAAGGCCGCATGCCGCGAAGAATTGCGGGGCGCGCCAACGTCTTCGTTTTCTCATGCCATCCTCCATGATGGGCTAAGTTGCGAACAGGTCGGTTACATCAGTGACATTTTCAGCGCTTTGTCTGTTTGCTCTTGGTTCTGTTGCTGTTGTTGCTGCTGCGCCTGTTCCTGCGCTTGCTTTTGCGTCTGCTCGTAGTTGAATTGTTCCGTTTCGCGAACGGTGTCCTGCAAGGGGGGCGCCTGCTGGGAAACATCAATGGCGGTATGGAAGCCCTCGACCTTTCCGCCCATCCAAAGCGTATCGCCGACGAGGGCGACCGGGCCGAGGCGGTCAACGTCTTGGATGCCGTTGCACTTCGCCGCCAGCATCGCCGCTGCCGCGTGTTCGTCCGATAGCCCTCCGGGCACGTTCGCGCGAATCTTCGCGATCATCGCTTGATCGCTTCGCGAGAAGTGCGACAGGTCAATGGCCGGCTCAGGCTCGGGCGCTGCCGGCTGCGGTGTCGGCGCAGGGGCCATGCGGTCGGCCAACTCGGCCGCGTGGCGGGGAGTCGTCGCCGGTTCGATAGGCGTCGGAGCCCCGGCCATCGCGGGCGGTATCGACGGGACCGGGCTAGGCTCAGGCGACGAAGGCCGGGCATCGGGCGTCGCTCGCTCGGGGTCGGCGCGGGGGGCTTCTGGAATGCTCGCCGATTCGTCGGAACGGTCCTGGCGGCGTGCGCGGTCCTGTTCGGCGCGCTCGCCCGGTTGGGTCGGCGCGGATGGCTCCGGCTCTGAGCGGCGCGCCTCGCGTGAATTCTGCGGGGCTGCGCGGTCGTCGCGGTCTGCGGGTGGGGGTGTCGGTGCGACGGATGCAGGGGCCTCGTCGTAGGCGCGTGCGGGCGTTTCCCGCTCGGTTTTCGGTTCGTCCGGTTCGCGTTGGACGCCGGACGCTGGGCGAACTGCGCGGGTCTGCTGGGCGACGGCGAGCGCTTGCACGGTATCGGGGTCGACCACGCCCGTTGACGGCAGTCGATTTGCCTCCTGGAACTGGCGCACGCCGTGTTCCGTTGCCGCGTCGAACTGCCCATGTTGCGGCAGCGGGGATTCCCCCGGCCCTCGATAGCCCATGCGATCCAGGCGGTATTGCAGCAACGCCACGTCCTGGCCCTCGCTTCCGCGCCGCAGGGCATCGTCCTGGCCGCTCGGCGGCGCTGGCGTGGCCTGCGCGTCGTTTTGCGCCGGCAGTGACCGCGGCGACGCCTGGGCTTCGGCTGCGGGCTGCTCGGGCTCTACGGGTTTGCGCGCTTCGTCTGCGCGGGCCTGGACCTGGGCGGCATCCGCTGACGGTTCCGCCTTTGGCGGCAGGGGCGCGGCTGGTTGGCTAGGGGCCGGCGACGATGGCGCGGGGGTTGGTTGCGCGTCCTGCCGTGGCGCGGCCTGGGCGCGGTCGGCGTCAATGGGGCGGGTAACGATTTCCGGTTCGCGATCCGCCGCAATCGCCGCTGCGGCGGCCGCCTGCTGGGCGGTCAACTGCACGTCATCGCGCGACAGGCCGAGCCGGTTTGCCTCGCGCAGCGCTTGTTCCTGCGCCTCGCGCTGCTGCGGCGACAACGCCTCAATGCGCAACTCGGGTGTGTCCGGGACCGGAGCCGGGCGCGCCTGGACTTCCGTCAGCGCTTGCGCGATCTCTGGCGCCGTCGTCACGGCCGCGACGCGCCGGACGCCATCGGCGTACCCGTAAACGTGAGCGATCGGACTGCGCACGTCGTAACCACGATCAGCGTTCGGCTCAAGCTGAAACGTCGTCATGCCCGGCGCGATGCCATTGGCGTCGCGGGTGCGGCTGATGGCGAGCATGGACGCGTCCATCTGCTCGGGCGTCGGGTTCACGCCGCGTTGCTGATACGTGTCTAGCAGAATTGCGCGGTCGCGGTCCTGCTCTGCCGGCGCCGGCATGGGAGACAGCGCGGCCACATACTGCCGGTGCTGGGCCAACTGCGGAGCGAGTTCGGCGTTGGTGCGCTCTAACTCCACCGGCAGGTTTCCGGGTGCGGGAGCGCCGTTCGGGCTCAGCCATTGGCCGGCGTCGTCGCGGCGGTACAACTCGCCGTTGCTGGCGGTGACATAGCCCTGCGCCAGCGCGGTTGTTGCGGCGGGCAGCTTATCGCCATCAAAGCCGCTGGCACGGAAGGCGATTTCGTAACGCGACGCGATAGGCGCGGGGCCATTGGCGATATTTTCGCGGATGACCTGGTTAGCGGCTTGTTCCAACGCGGCAGCACGTTGCGGCGACGCGATTTCCGGGCGAATGTCATTCGCGCCGTGATCGACCCGGCCGACCACCACATTACGTTCCCACTGCCCGGTGCGGCTATTACGCTCCCACGGCGCGGGATCTAGGCTCGGCGCATCCCCCGGCGATTGCGGTTGAATGAATGGGCTGCGCGGCGGCGGCACGTCCTTGAGTTCCAGCGCCGTCGCCGCATTGAGCGCGGCCAGATTCAGTTCCCGCGCTTTCTCTGGCGGCGCGGCGAATGTGGTAACGGTTGGATTGTCGATACCGTCGCGGCTTAGGTCCGCAGTGCGCTCGCGCACCCATTGCCGGCCGGTGAATTCCCACGACACGTTGTCGCGGTCGGTTTGGTGATAGACCTGCCGGTTATCCCACCATTTCGCGACTTTCTCGCCGGCTTCGCTGCCGGCGTACGCGCCAACCGCGACCGTAATGAGCGCGCCGGGACCGGTCCACGAACCCGCGATGAGTCCAGCGGCGGCGCCACCGGCAACGCCGCCGACACCGCGCCCGCCGTAGTGCATAGCGTGCGACTGCGCGGCGAGCGGGTTATCTCGGTCGAGCGCCGACGATATGCGCTCACCGGCTTCTGCCGCCTCTGCAAGGCTGACCGCCCCCGCAGCGGCTACGATGCCTTTGATCGCGATAGCACGCCCGCCGGGCTTGGGCGCTAAGTGTTCGGCTTGCACCGAATTCAAACTACTGTTCGCGAGAGAGTCGCGCGCGCTCGCCAATCCTTCCGCCGAAAACGTTAGGCGCCCGCCGTTGTGTGCTTGCTCTATCGCTTCCAACAAAGAGGCTCGGCCGTCAGCGGCCGTGCCGAGACTTGGCTTGAATCCCGGCCTATTTACCAACTGAACTGCGTCGAGCGCCTGCTGTTCTGTGCGAAGAACGCTGACCCATTGTGATTGTGGCGGGCCAAGCTGCGCAACTTCAGCAATTTGTGCGGCGTGCGTTTCTTGATACGTGTAGAACTTTGAATGGAAGTCCTGATTAATTGCCCGAACCTGACTATTCGATAGTCCATGAGTGTTGTTCGTGTAAAGATCGCCATTCACCAGGGCGGTTTTTATCGTGCTTTCGACGTGATGCACTCGCTGCACCACTCTTTGCACTGCCGCTTGGTCTCCGCTTTCTAGATACGACTGCCAGTCCGCGCTGTCCTCAATGTCCTTCAACGCGCTAACGACTACATTCGTATAGGACTTCAAATGCCCGCCAACGTGCGGGGACACTTCCAGTTGGGCGCCGAGTGGCTTTCCGTCGGGCAAGTAGACTAAATTGCCGGGATTATCGATGTTGTATAGCTTGTCTCGGCCTAGCGTCTGCAATAGCTCGCTGTTCTCGAAAACGTTGTTCTGCTCGATGCAATGATGCAGCTCAAAAGTATGCTGAAGCTTGTCATTCATTTTGGCAGTTCCGTTGCTCTCTCACTCATCCATTTCCACGGATGACCTCAGAAGTCCGCAGCATCTTCTAGCGAAATGCCGACGCAACCGCTGTCGATGATCGCGCCCCTTAGCTCTCTGTCGCAAAAGACATAGCTAGAAAAAGGCGTTCTGAACACATGAGCCTCGGAAATTTCACGCTCCCTGAAAGCTAGGCTCGCGCCGGGTCCAATGCGGTAGTGTTTCCCCTTCGCATATTCCTCGCCAATTCTTATATCGAGCTTCGACCGGCTTTCGTCCAGAACATCGATAACTCTCAAAACGTCGCACAGATGATAGTCGCCAAGCGAAGCTCCATCCGCCGACACTACACTGCACGGCGTAAACGCGAATCCTTCAGCGTCGTGGCGCTCAAATACCTGCTTGAGTTCATCAGACACAAGCCAATAGCCGCTAAATACGCCTTCCAAGTCTTTCAACGGACGCCCCTGCGCGCTCTGAATGAGGACGGGAAGTTCGGAAAGGACGGGGAAACCGCCTTCGGCTGGCCGAAGAATGCGCCGGGGGGGCGTCAGCAGCCGCTCTAGGTTTGAAAATGTCAAACCGTGACCGGAACCGCCACTGTAAATATCAGGTTGAAGGACATAGAAACGGCCTGTCGGCGCGTCGGATGGTTGCGCGGTGACAGAGTGTGATTCGATGTTCATCAGATGAACTCTTCCTTGTCGGCAGTTGCAGAACGCGAGCAGGCGGGGCCGCGAACCGTGGCCTGAGTATCGCCCAGAAGGCGCCCTAGGCGCGTCAGATTTTTCCGACGCCGGGGTCAGGGAAGTCCATCGGGCGACGGGAGCAGCTTCGGACAGGCATATCTCGCGCCTATCTGCGAACGCGCCGGGGGCGCCCCGGCGACCGGCGTTCGGCGCGCTGGCGCGCGGTCGAGACCCCGCCACGCCTTCCCGCTAGTTGTGCGTCTTTCGACTCAAACGCGGGAGCCCCTTCAAGCCCTGCGCGGCCAGTTCGCCGCGCGGGTGAACCCGCCCCCTTGCCGCGACGCATTTCGACGCACGCGAGCCCCAATTTCGCCCCACTCGCCGACCGTCGCCAAGGACAGGCGTCGTGATCGCACAAGCCCGCAGGGAGGGGCCTTCGGAAAACGGTAACTTCGGTAATCCACCCCGAAAATAGCTATCAACTGACTGATTTATAAGGCTTTTCGTGGTTACCGCTGCACGGTAATTTTGGGTAACCTCTCCGGTAATCATCTGCTAAGCCATTGATTTATATGAGAGCAATTCATCATCTTAGTTACTTAGAAGATCGGTAACCAATTACCTCTTAGTTACCGCAAAGGTTACCGCAGCCTAGGCGCTCTAACTCGATGATTCTTATGCATTTGTTGATCGATTTTCGTACAGGTTACCGAAATTACCGTTTTCCGAAGCTCTCCCAAATCCTCAGCCACAATTGGGCTACGGCCAAAGTCGGCACAATCTCGCGTCACTGTCGGCAGCCGACCGTCGTACCCTCGGGAGCGGTTGGGCTCCGCCACGACAAACGAAAAGGCCGCCCAGCGGGCGGCCTTGGGAACTATTCCGGCTTGGGCTTGGGGATAACGCGGAGGAAAGCATCCCACGCAGTCATAAGCACCTTTCGCTTGGCGATCAGTTGCCCGCGTCGGTAAGCCGCTTCGGTCTTATCCTTGATGACGTGCGCTAATGCCATTTCAACAATGAAATTCTCCGTCTCGGTTTCCTCGGCCGCCCAATCTCGGAACGAAGACCGGAAGCCGTGGACCGTGTACTGAGAAAACCCGAGCTTGTCCGGTTTCTGCAATAAGTAGAGCATCGTGTTTTCGGATAAGCGGAACGGCGGCTTGTCCTTCGGCAAAGATTTGAGAATTTCCAACGCCTCCGCACACAACGGCACCACATGCTCTTTCCCGCCCTTGATTCGTTCTGGCGGAATGGTCCATCTCGCTTTATCTAGGTCGAACTCGTGCCAGTCGGAGCCGGTAGTTTCTTCGGTGCGCACCGCAGTCAGAATCGTAAATCGCAATGCCTTCGCTGAGCGGCCAGTACGCGTTCGTAGCTTCGCCATCAGCGCAGGCACTTCCGCGTAGGGCATCGCCGCGTGGTGCTTGACCTTTTTGACCTTGGACGCCTTCGGGAGTGCGTGTTCTAGGTGGCCTTTCATCCGCGCAGGGTTTTCACCCGTCACCAGCTTTTCATAATGGGCGTAGCCCCATATGCGCTCGATTCGTCCGCGCAACCTTGTTGCTGTCTCGGTCTTGTCCATCCAAATCTTGCGCAGACAGGCCAACACAACGCCGTCGGTCACATGCTCAAGCGGCAAGTCGGCTTTAGGCCCGTGATCCTTCAACGACTGACGCCATTGGGCAGCCTGGGCGTCGTTCTTCCATTCCTCCGACGCCTTGGTGATGTAGGCGTCGCAGACCTCACCCCAGGTGTACCGTTTGGCGGCTTTGCGGGCGATCCTGGCCGCCATCGGATCATCGCCCCTGGCGAGGGCTTTGCGATGCTCGGCGGCCCGCTCCCGCGCTTCCTGCACGTCCACGGCCGTCAGCGAACCTAGTCCCATCTCCCGGCGCCGCCGGTTCCGCTCGTAGCGAAATACCCAACTGCGGGCGTTGGTCTTGGTCACCTGTAAGTAGAGCCCGCCCCCGTCCGCGTGATGTCCCGTCCTGGCCGTGGCAATCTGCCGGGCCGACAATCGATGAACCCCTTTCGCCATGCCACCTCCTACCCATGTCCCTACCCATGTTTGGGCGGCGGATCATAGCGGAACGATACGGACATGTGCGGAACATCTTTTGTTGCTGGACAACCACTTACAACCGAAACGCGGACCGATACGGACCGATACGGAACGGTTATGGCGGCCCCTCTCTCCGCCAGATTCAAACAAAAGCCCCCGAGCGATCGGGGGCTTTTCGTTTTTCCGGTCTCGGCGTTTTCGCGATGGCGCCCTGTAGGAGCGGCGCGAGCCGCGACCGCGACATCGCGCTTACGACGCCACCGAGAGGTCGCGGTCGCGGCTCGCGCCGCTCCTACAGGGCGCCATCGCGCCGCGCAGTCCGCTGGACGAAACAAACGCTAACCCCACACGCAAGCATCGCTCGCGCGCCGCGATCCGAACCCCGACGCCCAAGCGCGACTGCGGACGCATTCGCACGAATCATTACAAACGCCACCTGTCATACGCGTCGCGAACTGAGCCGCCGTTCGCGTTCGCGCGCTCGCGCCGCCTTCTAGATTGCGCGCGCCTCGCGGCATGCAGGGGATGCAAGGACACGCCGCGCGGATCACGCGCGCGCCGCGCGATGCGGCGACGCGATCACTTAAGGGTTGTCCACGCAAGGAATCCTCATGAGCAAGCACTCTTCCAACGGCCCGGCCGGGGACGCCGCGCCGGCGTCGCGCGCGCGCCGCAAATTGATCGGCGCGGCCGGCATGGTCGCCGGCGCCGGCGTCGCCGCAGCGGCCACGACGGTGGCGCAGATCGGCGCCTCGGGCGCGCAGGCGCCCATCGGCGGCGCGCCTTCGCCGCGCCGGTCGGGCGCGGCGACGGCGGCCGACCCCGCGCCGTCCGGCCGCATCAACGTCAAGGACTACGGCGCGCTCGGCAACGGCAGCGCCGACGACACCGCGGCGATCGAGAACGCCCGCAACGCGGTGTTCGCCTCGCGCAACGGCAACGGCTTCCTGACCCATCACCTGTACTTCCCCGCCGGCATCTACCGCGTCACCCGCGCCGACGCGCTGCTGCCCAAGGGCGCGCCGAGCGACAAGATCAACGGCTACACCATCGAAGGCCAGGGCAAGCGCTGTTCGGAGATCCTGTTCGACGCGCCCGCCGGCAGCGCCGATCCCTACAGCGGCAATCTGCTGACCGCGCACGGCCGGGTGCGCCAGTTGCGCGTGCGCGAACTCACCTTCCGCAGCGCGCGCGCCGGGCTCAACTGGATGTACTGCTGGTCCTCGGTCAACGGCGGCCAGAGCAATCAGGACTTCGCCTTCGACGATGTGGAATGGCGCGGCCCGTGGAACCGCATCATCGGCCTGGACGGCGACGACAAGTCCAACCTCAACTCGGAGTGGTCGTTCAACCGCTGCCATCTGGCCAACGACGTGGCGCTGGGCGACGCCTTCCTGCATTCGGGCATGTCGCCGACGATCAGCCAGCAGGACCAGTTCCTCAACTTCTGGTTCCGCGACTGCAAGTTCGAATACCGCAGCGGCACCTTGCTGCGCTTCGCCCGCGGCGGCTACATCAACGTCTACGGCGGCTCGTGGATCCAGTGCAACACCGACCCGGCGGTGCGTTCGGTGTTCTTCGACCTGCCGCCCGGCCCGCACAACAACACGGTCAAGACCTTGCTGGTGTGCGGCGTGCGCTTCGAGCTGCGCTCGCGCGCGAGCAAGCTGATGGACTGCGGCTGGGACGCCAAGAACGCCAACCTCACCTTCATCGCCTGCACCGACGCGGCGCTGGCGCACAGCGCCGAGGTCAGCACCGAGTGCTATCCGGTGACCTACCGCCCGCGCAACGGCGACATGCCGTTCGTGAAGTGGCAGTCGTGCCAGTTGATGGGGCATCACGAGTCCTACGCGACGGCCAATCGCGAGCGGCTGGTGTTCGAGCAGTGCAACACCTTGAACTCGGCGATGGAGCAGTTCGTGGTGCAGCGCTGAGCGGCGGCCCGCGGCGCGTTCGGCGCGCCGCGGGGTTCGCGGCGAAAGAAACCGGAAGCGTCGGGCTGGCTGACCTTCGCCCGGGAGCCGCATCGCGGCGCGCGCGGAACCTGCAGCGCCCGCGCTGTTCGCCGGGATCGCGGCGCGCGTTCACATGTAGCCGGTCGCCAACGCCTTGGCCCAATCCGGCCGGCCGTTGCGCTGCGCCAAGGCCGCCGCCGAGGTCCAGTCGTAATCGACTTGCAGCGACTGCGCGCTCCACTCGCCGTCGTCGCCGCGTTCGACGATGGCGTAACGCGCGTGCGGGCTGCCGTTCTCGACCTGATGCGGATGCGGCAACCCGCTCGCGTACGCCTGCAAGCCGACGCTGCCCGGATTGACGATCAATCGCCCATCGGCGAGCCGCGCGACGCGCGGCGTGTGGGTGTGCCCGCACAGGATCAGCCGCGCATCCGCGGCGCCGGCGCGCGCGGCGACTTCGGCCGGCGTGGCGGCGCGGATGCCGCCGGCGTCGATGGTTTCCAGGAATGCTTCCAGATCGCTGGCCGGCGTGCCGTGGACCATCAGCACCTCGTCCAGGCGCAGGCTCGGCGGCAGCGAACGCAGCCACGCGCGCTGGTCGGGACGCAAGCGGACCGCGGCGTGGCGGTCGGATTCGCCCATGCGTTCGGGCGGGTCGTCGAGCACTTGCCGTTCGTGGTTGCCGGCAATGGTCGGCCAGCCCAGTTCGATCAGGCGGTCGCAGGTTTCGCTCGGCAACAGCGGGCCGGACAGCAGGTCGCCCAGGTCGAGCACGCGCTCGACGCCGCGGCCGCGCAGGTCGGCGACGACCGCGTCGAGCGCGGCGAGGTTGCCGTGGATATCGGAGACGACGGCGATGCGCATGCGCCGATCATAAGTCTTCGCGGGCCGGCGATTCGCGGCGCGCGGGTGCGGCGCGAGGTGCGGCGCAAGATTCGGCGCGGACCGAGCCGGCCGCATCGGCCCGAACGGCCCTTCCGGCCGGCCGCGCGGCCCGGTACGGCCCGGGTTTGCGCCGCGCCCCTGCTTTCAGGCAGAATGCCGGCCCTCCGGCAGCGATCCCCGCGTCTCGCGCGAATCGGTCGCCGCCGTTGCAAGAGTCCATGGTGGCCCCGTTGGCGCCTCCGCGACGATAGATCGAAAACCCCGCCAGGGCCGGAAGGCAGCAACGGTATCGGTCGATTCGGGCGCCGGAGTCACGCTTGCGGGGCCGCCGCCTTTTCGGCGCCCCGTTCGCGCGTCCGGCCGTTCCGCGGCCGCCCTGCCCCGTCCTCGCGACCGCCGGCGCGCAGCTCGCGCACGATGATGGCGATCGCCGGCCGCCGCGCTCACATCGCCCGATACGCCTGCGCCAATTCCTCGGCGAAGGCCTCGAAACTCGTCGCCGTGGTGTTGCCCGCGTTGCGCCCTTCCAGCGACCGCACCCGCCCGGCGCTGATGGTGTGCGCGAGTTCGACGTACTGCGCCGCCAGATCCGGCGCGAAGCCGCCTTGCACCAGCGCATCGAGCGCGTCGCCGCCTTCCAGCCGCACGTACGCCAGCTCCGGCAGACCGATGCGCTCGCCGAGGATGCGGGTGGCCTGCGCATAGCTCAGATCGCGCTCACCGAGCAGTTCGCGCACGCTCAGGCCGCGCCAGTCGCGGCGCAGCAGCGCGCCGGCGGCCGCGTCGGCGATGTCGCGCGCGGCGATCATCGGCAACGGGTAATCCGCGTCGAAGGCGTCGCCGTTGAAGCCGAAGGCCTTGATCACCTCCAGCGAGCCGTAGAAGTTCTCCATGAAGGCGCCGGCGCGCAGCGCCAGCGCGTTGCGCCCGGCGTCCTCGTCGGCCCAGGCGCGCAGGCGCTGTTCCTGCCGGCGCATGCTCATGATCGGGCCGGTGCCCTGGGCCAGATCGGCGCCCAGGCTGCTCAGCGCGACGACCTCGCGCAGGCCGCTGCGGCGCAGCGCTTCGACGATGGCCTCGCCCTGCCGGTCCTGCTGCGCGTCGTAGCCCGGCGCGGACAACTCGTACGGCAGCAAGGTGTAGGCGGCGGTCGCGCCGCGGAAGGCCTCGGCGAGAAACGCCGGATCGGTCTGCTCGCCCGCGCGCACCTGCGCGCCGGCCGCGGCCAGCGGCGCCAGCCGCGATTCGCTGCGGCCCAGCGCGAGCACGCGCTCGCCGGCTTGCAGCAGGTGATGAACGATGCGATGGCCAGTGCGGCCGGTGGCGCCCATGACGACGTACATGACGGAACTCCTGAAGGTCGGAAGAGACGGCCCCGCGGCGCCGCGCGTTCCGCGCCGGCCGCCGCGGCCGTGGCGTCAATGTCCCGCGGACCGCCGGCGCGGCCCATGCCGGCGCGTCGCCATCGCTTGATCGCGCGTCCAGGCGTGCGCCGCGGCCGCGCCTGGACCGTCTTGCGGGCGCGGCGCACACTGCGCGCCATGAACGCCGCCCCCGACGTCTGGCTGCCGGTCGATCCGCTCGGCGAAGCCCTGCATTCGCTGCGCATGAGCGGCGCGTTCTATTGCCGTTCCGAATTCACCGCGCCGTGGGGCCTGGCCCTGCCGGCGATGCCGCAGTGCCTGATGCTGCACGTGGTCACCGCCGGCGAGCCGTGGCTGGAAATGGACGGCCGCGCGCCGCTGCAATTGCGCGAGTTCGATCTGTTGCTGGTGCCGCACGGCCACGGCCACAGCCTGTCCAGCCGCCCCGGCGTGCTGGCCGCGCCGCTGTTCGATTTGCCGCGCGAGTACGCCGCCGAGCGCTTCGAGCTGATCCGCCACGGCGGCGGCGGCGCGGCGACCGGGCTGGTGTGCGCGGCGGTGCGCTTCGACCATCCGGCCGCGCAGCGGCTGGTCGCACTGCTGCCGCCGGTGCTGCACGTGCGCGACGCCGATTCGCCGGGCATGCAGTGGGTGCGCGGCACCTTGCAGTTCATCGCCCAGGAAGCGCGCGACCTGCGCCCCGGCGGCGAAACGGTGATCACCCGGCTGGCCGACATTCTGGTGATCCAGGCGATCCGCCACTGGATCGCGCGCGACCCGGCCGCGCGCGACGGCTGGCTCGGCGCGCTGCAGGACAAGCAGATCGGCCGCGCGATCGCGCAGATCCACCGCGATCCGGCGCGCGATTGGACCCTGGCGGAGATGGCCCAGGCCGCGGCGATGTCGCGCTCGGCCTTCGCCGCGCGCTTCAACGAACTCGTCGGCGAACCGGCGATGCACTATCTGGCGCGCTGGCGCATGCACGTCGGCCTGACCTGGCTGCGCGAGGGCGACCGCAGCATCGCCGAGATCGCCGAAAAACTCGGCTACCAGTCCGAAGCCGCGTTCAACCGCGCGTTCAAGCGGGTGATGGGGGTGACGCCGGGCGCGGCGCGGCAAGGCGCCGCGGTGCTGGAACCCGCGCAGGGCTGACGCGCGCGCCGCTCACTCGGCCGCCACCGCCACCGCGTCGGGTTCGCGCCCGGTCTTCCAATACGCGACCGGCTTCCAGGTCTTGCGGTCGATCACCGCGATTTCGTCGCCGCCGCTGATCGCCACGAACACGCGCGGCTTGGCCGGATCGGCGACCACGCCGATCGGCAGCGCCGCGCGTCCGAGCATGGTGTCGCGGTACTGCGCGCCGTCGCGGCTCAGCGCCACCGTCGCCACAGGCCGCTTGCGCCGCGCGTCGAACACCGACAGCGTCGCCGCGCGCGCGTTGCTGACCAAGGCCCAACGGCCGTCGGGCGTGAACGCGACGCGGATCGGGAAGCCCGGGCTCGGCAACGTGCGCAGGATCGCCAAGGTCTTCGGCTGGTGTACCGTCACCGTGCCGGCCTCGCGGTTGCTCACCCACACCTCGCCGCTGCCCGGCCGCACCGCGACGCCTTCGGCGCCCTTACCGGCCTCGACTTCCTCGAGCTTGCGGTTGCTCGTCAGATCGATGCGGCTGACGGTGCCGCGATCGACCTTGGTCACGAACGCGCTCTTGCCGTCGGCGGCGACCGCGACCATGTGGCCCTTGCCTTCGCCGAGCGGAATGTCCGCGACGATCTTGCCGCTGGCCACGTCGATGCGCAGCAGATGCTGCGAGGCCTCGGTGGTCGCCAGCGCCTCGCGGCCGCCGGGCAGGAAGCGCAGCCCGTGCGGGCGGCCGTGGCGGCCGAGGTCGACGATGCGCGGCGGCGCGTCGCCGCGCAGGTCGAGCACGCTGAGGGTGGTGCCGGCGGCGTCGCGGTCGCCGTAGTTGGCGACCAGCGCGGTCTTGCCGTCGGGCGCGACGACGATTTCGTGCGGGGCTTTATGGGTGGGGAATTCGCCGAGCTTGCGGCCGTCGTCGAGCGACAGGCGCCAGACGGTGTCGGCGGCTTTGTTGCCGACCAAAAGCTCGCCGGACACCGCGGGACGCGCCGCGCACAACAGCAGCGGCAGACACAAGACACTCAGGCGCATGGCGTTCTCGCTTTCGATCCGATCGCCCGACGCTAGCGCATCGCGGCGGCGCGGACATGTGCCGGGCGCTCGCGCCGGTGCGAGCCGCGGCGCGGACGCGGCGAAAACCTCGACACGCTCGCCGCGCGGAGGCGTGCGATGCGCTTGCGCCGCTGCTCGGCGGAAACTCGCGCGCCGACGCCCGCCGCTGCGACGCGGCTCACCCCGCCGCCGGCGGCTCCGGGTGCAGCCAATCCGCATCGCCATCGGCGTAGCGCTCGCGCTTCCAGATCGGCACCCGCGCCTTGGTCTCGTCGATGATGTAGCGGCAGGCCGCGAACGCCGCGTCGCGGTGCGCCGCGCTCACGCCCACCCACACCGCCAACTCGCCGATGGCCAGATCGCCGACCCGGTGCACGCAGCGCGCGTCCACGATCGCGAAACGCTCCAGCGCCTCGGCCAGCACCTTCTCGCCCTCGTTGAGCGCGAGTTCGGCGTAGCTTTCGTAACGCAACCCCAGCACCGCGCGGCCGCCGTGGTGGTCGCGCACCCAGCCCTCGAAACTGGCGTAGGCGCCGGCCTGCGCGCTCAGCAACGCCTGGCGCAGCGGGGCGATCTCGAATCCGACCTCGGACAAAGCGAATCGCGCCATCGCTCAGCCTCCCGAGACCGGCGGAATGAAGGCGACCTCGCTGCCCGCGCGCGGCGCCTCGTCCCAGCGCGCGAACGCGCCGTCCACGGCCACGCGCAGGCGCTCGACCGGCAAGGCGAAGCCGTGGCGTTCGCGCAAGGTTTCGTACAGCGCGCGCAAATCGCGCGCATCGGCCTCGACCGACTCGCTGGCGGTGCCGGCGGCGTCGCGCAGGCTGGCGAAATACAGCACGGTCAGCCGGCTCATGCGCGCTGCCCCACGACGCCGAAATCGCGCTTGCCGCCGCGTTTGCCCGCCAACTGCGCCGGGCCGATGACGATGGCGTGCGACAGCGCCTTGCACATGTCGTAGACGGTCAACGCGGCGACGGTGGCGCCGGTCAGCGCCTCCATCTCCACGCCGGTGCGGTGGGTGGTGCGCACCTCGCATTCGATCGACAGCGCGGTGTCGGTCGCCCACTCCACGGCGAAGCGGCAGCCGTCGATGGGCAGCGGGTGGCAGAACGGGATCAGCTCGTGGGTGCGCTTGACCGCCATCGTGCCGGCGACGATCGCGGTGTCGATCACCGCGCCCTTCTTGCTCTTCATGCCGCCGGCGCGCAGCTGCGCGGCCACCGCGGCGGGAAAGCGCACCCGGCAGCGCGCCAGCGCGGCGCGCGCGGTGACCGGCTTGGCGCTCACGTCGACCATGGCCGGACGGCCGTCGCGATCCACGTGGGTCAGGGCCGCGCGCGCTTGGGCCGCGCCGGTTTTCTTCGTGCTCGCTTTTGCGGATTTCAAATCGCCAGACTCCAATGCAGCGCGTACCCGGGTTCGCGCGGGCCGTACAGGAAATGCAGGACGCGCCGCCGCCCCTCGGGCCGGGTCGCCTTGGACGAGGCGTGCAGCAGCAACGGCCGCATGATAAGCAGATCGCCGCGGCGCGCGGTGCACGCGGTCTCGCCTTGCGCCGCGCGCAGGGCCGCGGCGGCGTCCGCGTCCAGGCGTCCGTGACGGTGCGAGCCCGGTACCACGCGCAGCGGGCCGTCGCCGGCGCCGCAGTCGTCCAGGTGCAGGCGCACCGCCAGCAGCCGCTCCAGCAGTTCCGGCGGCGGCTGCACGAACGCCCCGCCCTGCTTGCGCGACCACGCGCTCAGGCGGGCGTCGTCCACGCGCGCGGCGACCGGGATCGACAGGTCCTGATGCAAGGTCACTTTCCAATTGCGGCCCGCGCTCTTGCGGAACAGCGTGCATTGCACCGCGACCGCATCGGCCGCGAGCAGCCCGGCGCCGCTCAGGCGCTCGCGCAAGGCCGCCGCCAATTCGCCGCACCACGGTTCGCGCAGCAGGTCGCGGTCGCCGGCGTCGTCTTCGGTCGAGTCGTTCACGGCGGGCCGCGAGGCCAGCGTTTCGACTTCGGCGGGACCGAGCGCATCCGGCCACAGCGCGAACCCGCGCTCGTTCAAGGAGTCACGCATCGCCATCGCCGCCGCGCGCCCGAACCGACGGCCTCAACCGCCGATCAGAAACATCTCCACGTGCCGCTTCGCCCGCGGCGCATCGGCCGCGCGCAGTTCGCTGTAGCGGTCGTTGCGGCCGCTCCACAGCGCGCCGACCCGCTCGACCAGGGCGTCTTCGCCCTGCGCCAGCGCCGGGCGCAAGTCGCTGCCTTCCGAAGCGAACAAGCAGGTGTACAAGCGGCCGTCGGCCGACACCCGCGCGCGGTGGCAGTCGCCGCAGAACGGTTCGCTGATCGAGGACACGAAGCCGACTTCGCCGGCGCCGTCGCGGTAGGCGTAGCGCGAGGCGACTTCGCCGCGGTACTGCGCGTCCAGCGCGCGCAGCGGCCAACGCGCGTCGATGGCGTCGCGCAGTTCCTGCGAACCGACCACGCCGCGCGGATCCCAGCCGTTGCAGTTGCCGACGTCCATGTATTCGATGAAGCGCAGCACGTCGCCGCTGGCGCGGAAATGCTCGGCCAGCGGCAGGATCTGATCTTCGTTGACGCCGCGCTGGATCACCGTATTGATCTTCAGCGGGCCGAACCCGGCCGCGCGCGCGGCCTCAATCCCGGCCAGCACCTGGGCGATCTCGCCGCGGCCGCCGGACAGGCGCCGGAACAGGTCCGGATCCAGCGCGTCCAGGCTCACCGTCAACCGGCGCAACCCGGCCTCGCGCAGCGCGCGCGCCTGCCGCGCCAGCAGCGCGCCGTTGGTGGTCAGGGCCAGATCGTCCAGGCCGTCGATCCGGGTCAGCCGCGCGATCAGCTCGGGCAACCCTTTGCGCAGCAGCGGCTCGCCGCCGGTCAGGCGCAGCTTGCGCACGCCGACGCGGACGAAGCCGCGCACCAGGGTCTCGATCTCGTCGAAGCTCAGCCGCGAGGCCGCGTCCAGGCCGTAGTCGTCCGGCACGCGCTCGGCCGGCATGCAGTAGGGGCAGCGGAAGTTGCAGGCCTCGATCAGCGACAAGCGCAAGTCCCGCAACGGCCGGCCGCGGCGGTCGAGCGGACCGGGCGCGGCGAGCGGGACGAGGCGGTCGAGGGCGGCATTCACGAAGGCGGCACCTGTGCGGCAGTGGGGTCGGCCAGGTCGATGGCCTCGCCGGGCCTGCCGACACGATACCCCCGCGCGGCCAGCGCGTCGCCCTCTTCGCGGCTGGCGTAGTGATACAGGACACAGCGGTTCAGCAGCGCCGGCGGGTATTCGCGCTCCAGGTCCTCGATCCCGCTGTGCGAGGGGTTGCCGTGCAGGGCGCAGTCGTGCGCGATCAGTTCGCCGTCGCCGGCGAACCGGGCCAGCATTTCCGGGATCGGCCGGGTGTCGCCGGTCCACACCGCGCTGCCGCGCAGGCGCAGGCCGAACGCGCTGTCGGGCCAGTGATGCCGGACCGGGAACACTTCCATGCGCACGCCGCGGTGCCAGAAATGGCCGCTGACCGGAATCAGCTGGAACGCGTCCCAGAAATTCACCCCGCCCTCGGCCAGCACGTTGGGGTAATCGGCCACGCGCTGCTGCAGCAGCGGCACCAGCGGCGCGGGGATGTACAGCCGCGGCCGCTGGCCGCCGCGGTTCTCATCGAAATAGTGGGCGACGAACAAGCGCTCGAAGCCGGCGATGTGATCCATGTGGGCATGGGTCAGGAACACCGCCTCGGGCATGCGCCCGTAGTGCGCCAGGAACGCGGTCAGGCCCTCGCCGCCGCAATCGATGGTGAGCCAGGGCTCGCCGTCGCGCTCCAGCGTGGCCATCGCCGATCCCAATTCCACCGCCGACGCATTGCCGACACCGTGCAGACGCAGCCGCCAAGTCATTCCGCCCCCCTTACCGACACGTTCCTACCTCGTTCTTCGCTGTCTTCTCTCAGTAACCACGTTCCCAGGCGCGGTCATAGGCCGTGCGCAATCGGGCGAAGTCGCGCTCGACCTCCTCGACGGGACGCGCGCCGCGCAATTTCAGCAGCGAGCGCTTGAGCCGGGCGAGGTTGCGCTCGCGCCAGCCGGTGGCGGGGATGCGGAACTGGCCGCGGTCCAGGTCGATCACCCAGCCGCGCCCGCTGGCGTCGAACAGCAGGTTGGTGGCGTTGAGGTCGGCGTGGTCGAGCCCGGCGCGGTGGCAGCGGGCGATCAGGCGGCCGGTTTCCTCCCACGGCGCGCCGTCGCCGGCGACCGCGGCGCGGTCGGCCAGCGAGCGCACGTCGTCGAGCCGCGCGACCAGGATCGCGGCGCGGTACTGCAGGCCCTCGCGCCGGTACAGCGCGGCGATCGGCGCCGGCACCGGCAGGCCGCGGCGTGCGGCTTCGCGGGTCAGGCGGAATTCGGCGAAGCTGCGGGTGCGGTCGCCGCTTTGCCACCAGTAGCGGTCGCGGTTGAAGCGCGCGACCAGCCCGCCGCGCAGATAGCGGCGCAGCACCGCGTGGCCGAACGGCGCGTCGACGAACCAGGCGCCGCCGCGGCCGCCGCTGTCCACCGGCCGGGCCGCCGCGCCCCAGTGCGCGGGCGCGAACCATTCCGGCGCGGCTTGCTGCACCCGGGCGCGGTCGAACAAAATCGCCCCGTAGCCGCTGTCGTCGCGGTACGGCGTCAGTCCTTCGGCGGCGTCATAACCGGTCATCCGTCCGAGTCTAACAAGTCACGTGAACCAAGCGACCCTGGGACCCACCCCAACTCTTTGCCTGCTGCGCCTGTCGGCGCTGGGCGACGTCACCCACGTGGTGCCGCTGGTGCGCACCCTGCGCAAGGCGCGGCCGCAGGCGAGCATCGCCTGGATCATCGGCAAGGGCGAGCGCCGCCTGCTCGAAGGCCTGGACGGCGTGGATTTCATCGAATACGACAAGAAGAGCGGCTGGGCCGGCATGCGCGCGCTGCGCCGCGGCCTGCGCGAGCGCGGCCTGCCCGGCGGGCGCTTCGACGCGCTGCTGCAGATGCAGGTGGCCGCGCGCGCCAACCTGCTGTCGGCGTTCGTGCCGGCGACGCGGCGGGTCGGCTACGACCGCTCGCGCTCGAAGGACCTGCACGGCCTGTTCGTCAACGAACGCATCCCCGACCGCCCCGGCATCCACGTGCTCGACGCCATCGGCAGCTTCTGCGAGCCGCTGGGCCTGCGCCAGACCGAAGTGGTCTGGGACTTGCCCGTGCCCGACGACGCGCGCGAATGGGCGCGGGCGCAGTGGCCCGTGGACGCGACGCCGACGCTCTTGGTCTCGCCGTGCTCCAGCCACCCCCTGCGCAACTGGCGCCCCGAGCGCTACGCCGCGGTCGCCGACCACGCCGCTAGCCTCGGCTGGCGCGTGGTGATGTGCGGCGGCCGCAGCCAGCTCGAACGCGACACCACCGACGCCATCGTCGCGGCGATGGCGCACCCCGTCCTCGATCTGGTCGGCAAGGACACGCTCAAGCAATTGCCGGCCCTGCTCGAACGCGGCCAGCTGCTGATGACCCCGGACTCCGGCCCGATGCACATCGCCAACGCGATGGGCACCAAGGTGCTGGGCCTGCACGCGGCCAGCAACCCCGCGCGCAGCGGCCCCTACAGCGACCTGCGCTACTGCGCCGACCGCTACGACGACGCCGCGCGCAAGTACCTGGGCAAATCCGCGGCGCAGATCGGCTGGGGCACCAAGATCGAACACGACGGCGTCATGGATCTGATCTCGGTCGAGGACGGCATCGCCGCGTTCGAGCGGTATCGCGCCGATCATCCGGGGCGCTGAGCCACGCCTTTCCCGCCCTGGGGAAGCAAGCCCGTTCGCGCACCGCCGGACGGGCGTGGCGCGCGACGCCGAAGCGGGCACACTCGCCCGCTGAATCGCCTGCAAGGAATCGCCATGCCCCCGCTTTCGCTCGACCGACTCATCGCCGCCGTCCGCGACGGCGCCCGGTTCGATTACCTGTGCTTCTGGGGCCATCGCGCCGCGCCCGGCCGGGTCGGCAAGAGCTGCTTCAGCCAGTGGTACCCGGCCGCGTTCGAGCTCGACGGCGAGCGCTATGCCAGCGCCGAGCATTGGATGATGGCCGGCAAGGCGCGCCTGTTCGGCGATGCCGGGATCGCCGCGCGCATCCTTGCCAGCCGGGACCCGGCCGAGGCCAAGGCGCTGGGCCGCAAAATCGCGGGCTTCGACGAGGCGCACTGGGCCGAGCATCGCTACGCGCTGGTGGTCGCCGGCAACCGGGCCAAGTTCGCGCAAAACCCACCGCTGCGCGAATTCCTGCTGTCCACCGGCGAGCAGGTGCTGGTCGAAGCCAGCCCGGTCGATCCGGTCTGGGGCATCGGGCTGGCCGCCGACCATCCCGACGCGACCCGGCCGGAACGCTGGCGCGGCCTCAACCTGCTCGGCTTCGCGCTGATGGACGCGCGGGCTCAGCTCGCCGCGGGCGGCTGAACCTCATTCTTCGCCGCGCTCGATCCGCACCCGCCGCCACACCGACAACTGAGTGCGCTGGCGACGGCGCTCGCGGTAGACCGCGGCGGTCAGCGCCAGCGCGATCGCGCCGGCGGCGATCGCCACGCGGCCGCCGCTCCAGTCGGCGAGGCCGCCGGACGCCACGTCGGTCAGCACGAACACGAAACAGCCCGCGGCGGCGTTGCAGGCCAGGCTGCACAGCACTTTCATCCGGTCCAAGGTGGCGCGCGATTCGGGCGCGACCGCTTCCAGGTATTCGCGCAGGCGGCGGTCGGCGTCGTGGAACTGGGACGAGGTCATCGTCGCCGGTGGCGGCAGTTCCAGGCCTTCGCTGCGGCGCAGGCGTTCGCTGAGGAATTCCAGCGCCGGCGTCCAGGCCCGGCGCAGACGCGGCCAGACCACGGCCTGGGCGAAGGTGTAGACCAGCCGGCCGAGCGGGCTCAGCGCCAGCCCCAGCACGTAGGCGCCGGCCAACCACGTCGGCAGGACCAGTTCCGGCGCTTGTTCGCGCAGCGCGTGCAGGCCGCCGGGGTGGCGCAGCACCAGCGCGGTCAGCAGCAAACCGCCCGGGCACAGCCAGGCGAGCAGATCGTCGTACAGCCAGGCCGCGGCCGAGCGCGGCCGCGGCGGCGAAGGCGCGTCGTCCCTGCGCGCGGGGTTCACGGCCTCAGACCGGGCCGGTGCCGTAGTCCTGGTAGGACTTCTCTTCCACATAGGTCGAGCCCAGGGCGAGGTTGATCTGCTTCTTGACCCGCGCGCGCTCGTCGTTCTCGACGTAGACCGAACGCGCCAGACGGATGAACTCGGCGTCGAACTCCTGGCGCTTTTCCTTGACCCGGATGTCGTCCTCGATCACCCACAGGCGCTCGTTGACCGCCTTGAGCTCGGCGCGCAGGCGCACGATGTCGTTGCCGGCGGCCGGGTGCGCCATCCAGGTGCGCTCCAGCGCGGTGAGTTCGTTGCGCACGTTGGCCAGCTTGGCTTCGTCGGTCATGCGCTCGGACTTGATCTGCAGGATCGCGATCTTGTCGAGCAGTTCGCCAAAGGACACCGGGACCAGGATTTCGGACATGGGCGCAACCGTCGAATACAGAGGGGACGGCTAGTGTAGCCCCGCGCCGCTCGCGCGGGCTTTGCGCGCTGCGCCGGGGCGCGCGACGCCGGATGCGAAGCGAATGCGCGCGGACGCTTGCTCCCGCGCGCGACAGCCCGTAACATACGCGGCTCGACTGCACCCGGAGAGGTGGCAGAGCGGTTGATTGTACCTGACTCGAAATCAGGCGTACGTTTATAGCGTACCGGGGGTTCGAATCCCCCCCTCTCCGCCAGATTCAAGCGCAACGGGCCCCTCGCGGGCCCGTTGCGTTTTTCGGCACCGCGCACCCGCCCTTCCCCGCCAACGGCCTCGCCCATGCGCCACGCCATCGCCATCGCGAGCTCCGGGCCGGCCGCGCTCACCGCGCGCCTTCATCGAACGTTTTGCCGGAACCGGCCAGTCTCGCTTTCGCGGCCGCGGCATGGCACGGTGAAACCGCGACGCACGCACACGCGGCCTTCATGGCCGCTCATGCATGAAACGCAGCAGGGATCACGCTTTTCTTGCCACCCGGCCGCTCGCTCGCGATGATTCCGTATACCTCTTCAGTGACGATCCCGACGACGCGAATGGCATGACCGGCAGATGATCGAATTCGGACACCTCACGCACGTCGGCCTGCGCCGCGAACTCAACGAAGACACCTATTACGGCGACAGCGAGCTGGGCTTGTGGCTGGTCGCCGACGGCATGGGCGGTCACGAGTACGGCGAGGTCGCCAGCGCGCTGGCGCGCGAGGTGATCGTGCGCGAGGTCCGCGGCGGCGCCGCGCTGGCGCAGGCCATCCGCATCGCCGACGAGGAGATCATCCGCACCTCGCGCCGGCGCAACGACACCTTGCCGATGGGCACCACCGTGGTCGCCGCGCGCATCAACGGCAACCGCTTCGAGGTCGCCTGGGTCGGCGACAGCCGCGTGTACCTGTGGCGCGACGGGCATCTGGCCCAGCTCTCGCAGGATCACAGCTACGTGCAGGAACTCATCGCCAACGGCGTGATCACCCACGAGCAGGCGCGCAGCCACCCGCACCGCAGCGTGGTGACCCAGGCGCTGGGCGTGACCGACCCGCGCAACCTCAACGTCGAGACCATGACCGGCGAACTGCGCCCGGGCATGCAGCTGCTGCTGTGCAGCGACGGCCTGACCGAGGAAGTCGACGACCGCGCGATCGCGCGGGTGCTCGCGCACAACGACTGCAGCGCGCAGGAATGCGTGGATTCGCTGGTGGCCGCGGCGCTGGACGGCGGCGGGTCGGACAACATCACCGTGGTGTTGGTGCGCAGCCACTGAGGGTCCGCGGTCGCGGCTTGCGCCGCTCCTGCAGGGAGCCATGCAAGTCCCGCGCGACTCGCGACATCAGTTCGCGCCGCCGCTGCCTGGGCTCCCTGCAGGAGCGGCGCAAGCCGCGACCGCGCCACAAAGACAGCCGGCGCAACGCCGACCGCGCGAAAGCCCGGCCGAAAAGCGCCTCAGATCGCCGCGACAGCGCGCGCCGACGACAGGCGGCCGAGAAAAAGCGAATGGGTTCCGGCCTTCGCTGGAAAGGACGGCACCCGAGAAAAGCCGGAGCGGCGAGCCGCTGCAACAGCGCCGCTCTAGGCCAGAAGGCCGATGCCCGGCAAAGCCGCAGCGACGAACCGCCGCGACCGCGCCGCCCTCAGCCTTCGGCCGCCACCGCCTCCAGCACCGGCGGATCGACCAGATCCCACACGCACTTGCCCGCCTTCTTGCGCAGCTTCTCCAAGCGCGCCTGATGCGCGGCCAGCTCCGCCGCCGGCACCACCACGCGCGGACGCGGCACGCTCAGGTCGACCCGCACGCTGACCTGCTGCTCCTGCGCCGCCAGCCCGGCCGGATCGCCGAAGCCGATCTCCTCCTGGCCCGAGGTCAGCGCGATGTAGACCTCGCCCAGAATCTGGGCGTCGAGCAAGGCGCCGTGCAACTGACGGTGCGAGTTGTCCACGCCCAAGCGCTTGCACAACGCGTCCAGCGAATTGCGCTGGCCGGGGAAGCGCTGGCGCGCCATCAGCAGCGAGTCTTCGATGCCGGTGACGTGGTCGCCGAGCTTGCCGTACTGCGCACCGCAGATCGACAGCTCGTTGTTGAGGAAGCCGACGTCGAAGGCCGCGTTGTGGATGATGAGTTCGGCGCCGCGGATGAATTCCAGGAACGCCTCGACCACCTGCTCCATCGGCGGCTCGTTGGCCAGCCGCTCCAGCGACAGGCCGGTGACTTCCTGCGCGCCGGCCTCGAAGTCGCAATCGGGCTTGATGTACTGGTGGTAGGTGCGGCCGGTGGGACGGCGTTCGACGAACTCGACGCAGCCGATTTCGACCACGCGGTTGCCGCGTTCCCAGCTCAGGCCGGTGGTTTCGGTGTCCAGGATGATTTGACGCATGGCGGGCATTCTAGCGAGGAGATAGCGGATAGAAGTTAGGAGATAGCGAAAGCGCGGCCGGGAGACTCGCTCTCGCTATCTCCTAACGCCTTCCGCCATCTCCCGCCGTCAAGGCCGATAAGGCCGCAACCGCTCGGCCTGCAACCGCGCCAACGTATCCACGCGCTCGTTCTCCGGATGCCCGGAGTGGCCCTTGACCCACTTCCAGTCGATCGAATGGCGCTGGCTGGCCAGATGCAGGCGCTCCCACAGGTCGCGGTTCTTGACCGGATCGCCGCCGGCGGTCTTCCAGCCGCGCCGCACCCAGTTGCCGATCCACTCGGTGATGCCCTGGCGCACGTATTGCGAGTCGGTGGTCAGCACCACCTGGCAGGGTTCGGTCAGCGCTTCCAGGCCCATGATCGCGCCCATCAGCTCCATGCGGTTGTTGGTGGTGTCGGGCTCGCCGCCGGACAGTTCGCGCTCGTGGCCCTTGTAGCGCAGCAGCGCGGCCCAGCCGCCGGGACCGGGATTGCCGAGGCAGGCGCCGTCGGTGTGGATGGAAACGATCTTGTCGGCGCCCGGGTCGGTTTGGCTCACGCAACGCTACTCATGGAAAACGGCCGCGCATTATCGCTGTTTCGGCGGCGGGCGGTCGGCCGGCGGCTTGCGTTGCCGGGCGCTTGGCCGGCGGCGCCGGAGCGACGGCCCGCGAGCGCTTCGCGGACGAGGATCGGATCGGCGGCCTTGCAGCCACCAGGCGCTTCGCCGGCGAACGCCGGCCGGCGGCGGGTTTCGGAGCGGCCGCGAATCGCCGCGGCCGGTTCGGCGAGCCCGCTCCCTCGTAGCGGCCCGGCCGATCAGTCCGCGCCGTCCTCGCCCTTGCGCGCGGCGGCGGCGGCGGCCGCGCCGCGCTGGGCGGCCGCATCGCGCGGCACCAACCCGGTCTGCCAACGCAGTTGCTGCAAGCGCGTCGGCGGAATCGCGGCGTGCACGCGCTTGGTCAGGCTCAGCGCCAGCCCGGCGCGCAGCACGTCGGCCGCGCCGACCCCGGCCTCGCCGTGCGCGACCCGCCAGCGCGGGCCCAGCCACTGCAGGCTAACCGGGTCGGCGGCGAAGCCCGAACCGCGCAGCGCCGCCTGCCAGTGGCCGGCGTCGCGCGCCTGCAGGCCGCTGCGCGCCCAGCGCAGGCGGTACGGGCTCCAGGGATTGAGGGTGGCCAGCCACAGCCGTCCGCCCGGGGCGAGGATGCGCGCGCATTCGCCCAGCAGCGGCAGCGGATCGGCGCCGTCGTCGAACACGTGCTGCAGCAGCACCGCGCCGAAGGCCTCGCTGGCCAGTGGCAACGGCAGACGGCAGCGCAGCGCGCCCTCGAAGCCTTCGGCGCTGCGGCGCAGGGACACCCCGCGGCCGTGCGGCGGCGAGGCCGCGGCGACGCCGAACCACGCCCAGGGCAAGCTCGGGCTGGCCGCCAAGACCCGCGCCATCGCGCCGGATTCGACCTCCAGCAGGCCGTGCCCGGACACCTCGCCGAACCAGCGCAGGGACTGGCCCGGGCCGGAACCGTGACCGGGGTTGGGTTGACGTCCGTGGGACAGGGCGGGCATGGTCGCCTCTCGGTAGGGGGCCGGGACCGTGGCGGTCCGGGAGCCGAGACAGGGATATAGCAAAAACACCACGGCGCCGGCGCGAACCGCTCCGGCACCGACCAGCCTACTGCGCCGGCGTCCCCGCCGCGCGTGCGCCAGCGGCCCCGGCGCCACCAGGAGATCCGGTTCATGCGGCTGCTCGCGTTGCCCGCCCTCAGCGACAATTACATCTGGACCCTGGCCGGCGACGACGGCCGCGCCCTGATCGTCGATCCGGGCGAAGCCGGCCCGGTGCTGACCGCCGCCGCCGAGGGCCTGCGCCCGGCGGCGATCCTGCTGACCCACCACCACAACGACCACATCGGCGGAACCGCGGCGTTGCTGCAACGTTGGCCGCAGATTCCGGTGTATTCGCCGCAGGACGAGCGCATCGCCGAGGCCACCGAGCGGCTCGGCGACGGCGCCGCGTTCGAGGCGGCCGGCCACGCTCTGCGCGTCATGGAAGTGCCCGGCCACACCCTTAGCCACATCGCTTACGTGCTCGACGACGGCCCCGACGGCGCCCCGCTGGCCTTTACCGGGGACACCTTGTTCAGCCTGGGCTGTGGCCGCCTGTTTGAAGGTACGCCCGCCCAGATGCTGGCCTCGCTGAGCCGGCTGGCCGCCCTGCCCGGCCCGACCCGGGTCTGCTGCGGCCACGAATACACCTTGTCCAACGCCGCCTTCGCGCGCGTGGTCGAACCCGACAACCCGGCGCTGCTGCGCCGCATCGAACAGGCCCAGGCCATGCGCACCGCCGGACAACCGACCCTGCCCAGCACCCTCGCCGACGAGCGCGCGGCCAACCCGTTCCTGCGCAGCCGCGAGCCGGCGGTGATCGCCGCGGTCGCCGCGCGCCTGGGCCGCGCGCCGGCCGACGAGGTGGAGACGTTCGCCGAATTGCGGCGCTGGAAGGACGGGTTCCGCGCGTGAACGCGCGCGAGCGCAAGCCGGCGGCGGCAAGGCCGGCGCTGGGTCCGGCTTCGGCGACTCGGCAGCGCCCGGCGGCGGCGCCGCTCCCGGCCACCGTCCCGCACCCCGGCGAACGCCTCGGGCCGAACGACACGGCCTTCGCCCGGCGCTCGCCCCTGCGCCGTCCGCTGCTCGCCGCCCTCGCCGCCGGCCTGTGCTGGCTGACCGCCCTGCCCGGCGCGGTCGCCGCCGAAGCGCCCGCCGCCGACGCCACGACCCGCAACGGCCGCGAGATCTACCAAGCCTTCCGCGCCGGCCTCGCCGACCCGGCGTGCGAGCCCGGGGTCAGCAGCCGCTGGCGCCAACACTTCGCCAACGCGCCCAAACGCCTCGCGTCCAAGGACGACGACCTGCTGCCGCTGTTCGGCTACGTGGTCGACGCCCTGCGCGAAAACAGCCTGCCGACCGAATACGCGCTGATCCCCTTCGTCGAAAGCGGCTACCGTCCCGGCGCGCGCAGCGCTTCCGGCCCCGCCGGCCTGTGGCAGATGATCGCCGCGACCGCGCGCAACCACCGCGTGCCGATGCGCGAGGGCTACGACGGCCGCCTGTCGCCGGTGGAATCCACCCAAGCCGCGGTGCGCTACCTCAAGACCCTGCACGGCATGTTCGGCGGCGACTGGCGCCTGACCGTGATGGCCTACAACGCCGGCGAATACCGCGTGTTCAACGCGATCAAGCGCGCCGGCCTGAGCATCGCCGACGCCCGCCACGACCAGCTCACCGGCCTGTCCGACATCACCACCGCCTACGTGCGCAAGCTGCACGCGCTGTCGTGCCTGATGGAGCAGGCTGACGACCGCCAGGAATGGCTGACCGCGCTCGACCGCCCGGTGCCGCGGCTGGCCGCGGTGACCGTGCCCGACGGCGTCGACAGCCTCGGCGAATGGGCCGCGCGCACCGATCAGGACATCGCCTGGCTGCAACGCCTCAACCCGGTGTTCGGCGACGGCCGCATCGGCCGTCCCGGCGGCCGCCGCTCGCCGGTGCTGGCGGTGGCCGCGACCGCGGTCGGCGCGCCGTCCGCGACGACGCCGGAGCTGGACGTCGCCTCGGGCGATTTGCCGGCGAGCGAGGCCAACGCCAAGACCGCCGCAAACGCGAAAACCGGCGATGCGGCCAAGAGCGACGCGAAGACCGTCGCCAGCGCGAAAACCGGCGAGGCCGCCAAGGGCGACGCCAACGCCAAGCCGGGCGACGCCGCGAAGAGCGACATCAAGCTCGCCGCCAAGCCGGCAGACGCCGCGAAGAACGATGCCAAGCTCGCCGCCAAATCCGCCGATACCGCGAAGGGCGAGCGCAAGCCGCTCGCCGACGCCAAACCGAACGATGCGGCGAAGAACGAATCCAAGGCCGTCGCGGCGAACCCGCCGGGCGATGCCGCCAAGGACGACGCCGTCGCCTCCGTCTCGCCGCGCGACGCCGACCCGATGACGCTCGGCTCCGCCGACGACCGCCCGGCCGACGCCGCGGCGCGCCCGGCCAAGCCGCAGCGCGCGCAGGCCGCGGCCGCGCCGCGCAAGCACGCCGTCGGCCGCGGCGAAAATCCCTGGACCATCGCCAAGCGCTACGGCGTGCGCGCCGCGGACCTGCTCAAGCTCAACGGCCTGGACGCCAAGGCCGTGCTCAAACCGGGGCAAGTGCTGTTGATCGACGCGCCGGCGACGCGCCGCAAGTAAGCCCCGGACGAAATCGCCGATTCGAGCGCGCGCGAACCGCCGCGCCCGGCAAACCCGGCGCGGTCGGCCGGCGGCCGCCTGCTCTACACTCCCCGCCGGCCTCAGGCAAAGGACGTCGGCACCGTGGGACTCGCAAACGCATCCGGCGCGCAACTCGCGGCGCCCGCCGCCAAGCCGGTGTTTTCGTCGATCCAGATGCTGCGCGGCATCGCCGCGCTGCTGATCGTGCTGATGCATCTGGCGAGCATGGAACGCGAGGCCGGCGCGGGCCACGTCCTGCTGCCGGACTTCTTCCGCCACGCCTACGGCGGCGTGGATCTGTTCTTCGTCATTTCCGGCTTCGTCATGGTCACCGTGGCGCGCGGGCGCTACCGCTCGCCGGCCGAAGCGCGCCGCTTCCTGGCGCGCCGCGCCTGGCGCATCTATCCGACCTACTGGGTCTACACCAGCGTACTGGTCGCGGCCATCGCGCTGAGTCGCGGCGTGTCGGGTTTCCCGTACGACGCGGCGCAGATCGCGCAGTCCTACCTGCTGTTGCCGCAGCAGAAGGGGCCGATGCTCGCGGTCGGCTGGACCCTCGTGCACGAGCTGTATTTCTATCTGGTCGGCGCGCTCGCCATCGCGTTCGTGCCCGAACGCCGGGTGGCGTGGTTCCTGCTCGGCTGGGGCCTGCTCGCCAGCGCGGTGTACGCGGTCACGCCGGTGGACGCTTCGCCCTGGCTGACCGTGATCGCCAGCCCGCTGACCTGGGAATTCATCGCCGGCGCGATGATCGCGCTGTACGCGCAGCGTCTGCCGCGCGCGCTGGCGCCGTGGTGCGCGGCGCTGGGCGCGGCGGGACTGTTCGCCAGCTTCCTGGTCGCCCGCGAACTGACTTCGGTGCATGCGGCCGGCGCGTTGCGCGCGAGCCTGTACGGGCCGGTCAGCGCCTTGCTCGTGCTGGGCATGGCGGCCTGGGAAGGACGTCCCGGCGGACTGCGGCTGCCCGCGCTGCCGGTGGCCTTGGGCGACGCGTCCTACTCGCTGTATCTGTCGCACCCGCTGATCATCTTCGCCCTGGTCCGGGTCTGGCGGCACGGACTGACGCCGTGGATGCACGACGCCTCGGTGATCGCCTGCATCGTCGCCTGCATCGTTTTCAGCCTGGCCTCGTACCGCTGGCTGGAAAAACCGCTGCTGGCCTTCGGCGAACGGCGCCTGTTTCCGCGCCGCCCGCCGGTTCGAGCGTTGCAGCCGGCCTGAGCCGCGCCCGCGAGACGAAACCGCGGCGGCGCGCGATCAGGCCGCGGCCGCTTCGGCGGCCTTGGCTTTGCGCGACGGCCACAGCATCGCCACGATCGTCACCGCGCCGAGCAGCCAGCTGTAATGCACGTTGCCGACGAGTTGCAGCGGCGAGACCTTGCTCAGCGACGCCGCCAGCAGGATCTGCGCGCCGTACGGCAGGATGCCTTGAGTGACGCAGGCGAAGATGTCGAGCACGCTGGCCGCGCGCGCCGGCGGCACGCCGTGCTGCTGGGCCACGTCGCGCGCCAAGCCGCCGCTGATCAGGATCGCCACCGTGTTGTTGGCGGTGAACACGTCGGTGGTCGCCGACAGCGCGGCGATGCTGATCTCGCCGGCGCGGCGGCTGCGGTGGCCGCGGGCGAACTTGCCGATCGCCTGCGCCAGCCACGCCAAGCCGCCGGCGGCCTTCATCAGCGCGCCGAGGCCGCCGACCAGCAGCGACAGCAAGGTGATTTCGACCATGCTCTCGAAGCCGTCCCAGATGTGCGTGGTGTAGGCGGCGAAGCCGAAGTCCTCGGCGAAGAACACGCCGAACAGACCGGCCACGACCAAGCCCAGGCTCAGCACGATGATCACGTCGACGCCGGCGATGGCCAGGCCGAGCACGATCAGGTACGGCAGGATCAGCCACGGCGAGACCGGATCGGGCGTCTGCACCGGCGCGGTTTCGCCGAGGAACCCGAGCAGCACCAAGGTGCCCAGCGCCGCCGGCAGCGCCAGCTTGAGGTTCTCGCGGAATTTCTCCCGCATCGTGCAGCCCTGGGTGCGGCTGGCGACGATCGCGGTGTCGGAGATCACCGACAGGTTGTCGCCGAAGGTGGCGCCGCCGATCACCGCGCCGAGCACCAGCGCGCGGTCCAGGCCGGAGGCGTCGGACACGCCCAGCGCGATCGGCGCGACCGCGGCGATGGTGCCCATCGAGGTGCCCAGCGACAGCGAGATGAAGCCCGCGACCACGAACAGCGCCGGCAGCAGCAGCGCCGGATGCACGTTGCCGACGCCGAGCGCGACGATGGCGTCGACCGCGCCGATGGCCTTGGACACTTCGACGAAGCCGCCGGCGAGCAGGAAGATCAGGCACATCAGCACCACGTTGTGGTCGCCCATGCCCTCCAGCAGCGTCTCCAGCGGCTTGATCCCGCGCCGCCAGGCGATGAAGGCGGCCAGGCCCAGCGCCGGCAGGATCGCCACCGGCGCGTGCAGCTGATAGAAGCCCATCGCATCGCCGTGCGCGGTGAAGTACAGCCCGGCGCCGAAGAACAGCGCCAGGAACAGCAGCAACGGGGTCAGGGCCAGGGCGCTCGGCGCGATCGGGGCGCCCGGGCGCAACGGATCATTCATCGCTTCATCCAGATGGATTAATTAACCTGGCGATTTTGCAGTGCAGCACACAGTTCTGTCGAGTGCCTGGGGTGGAATGCTGTGGCGGGATTAATGCTGACTAGGGCGCTGGCTCGGCGAAGCGGGCCAGGACCACGCCGGCTCCCGCCGATTCCGAACCGCCCGCCTCCCGCGTCGCGGCCGCCGCCCCCTGTAGGAGCGGCGCGAGCCGCGACCGCGGGCGATCCGGTCGCGCCGCATGCGCGGGACCGAGACCGGCTTCGATGCTTGCGCCGTAGCCGAGGCGGCGCGGTCGCGGCTCGCGCCGCTCCTACAGGGAGGCTTCCGGCATCGGCCCGTGTCCAAAAAACGAACGGGGCGCCCGAAGGCGCCCCGTTCTCGGCGTCGCGGCGCCGCAGCCCGAATCCGGGCCGGCGCGGCGTCCGCTCAGATCACCACGATGCAGCGGTTGTACTTGTCGCAAATCTTATACGTCTGCCAGAACCCGTCGTCGCACATGTAGATGCGCGAGCTGCCGTCCGACGAATCCTCGCGCACCTGCTGCCCCTGATTGGCCGCGGTGCACGTGCCGCGCGCCGGAATCGCCGCGACCGTCCCGGCCGCGCCCATCAGCGCGATCGCCAGCAGCGCCAGCGCCTTGCCCTTCATCTTCCTGATCTTCATGACCTTCCTCGATACGAACCTGACCGCCGGAATGCGGGGCCGCCGCCGCTCCCCAGCGGTGACGGACGATCGGCGCGCGCGGCCCCGTCGGCAGTCGACGGCGACCTGCCGAAATCTCGCCGCGCGAGCCTAGCGCCGCGCGCCGCGCACGGGCGTGCGGCGCGCCGCAAAAACGAGGCGTCGCGGCGCGAACCGCGCGCGGGCCGAACGCGCCTCGCCGAACGCGCGGCGCAATGCATCCCAGCGAGCAGCGGGAACCCCTGAGCCTCAGCCGCGCGAGTCTGCTTCGCCAAAAACGAACGGGGCGCCCGAAGGCGCCCCGTCGTCGTGCATCGATGGCGTCGCCGCGGCTTAGGCGGTGGCGCGGGCCGCGATGGCCTTGGCGAACGACAGCGTGTTGCCTTCGCCGCCCAGGTCCGGGGTCAGCGAATCCTTGGCTTCCAGCGTGGCGATGATGGCTTCGCGCAGCTTGGTCGCCTTCTCCGGCTGGCCGAGGTGGTCGAGCATCTGCGCCGCGCCCAGCAGCAGCGCGCAGGGGTTGGCGATGCCCTTGCCGGCGATGTCCGGCGCCGAGCCGTGCACGGCTTCGAAGATCGCCGCGTCGGTGCCGATGTTGGCGCCCGGGGCCAGACCCAGGCCGCCGACGAGGCCGGCGCACAGGTCGGAAATGATGTCGCCGAACAGGTTGGTGGTGACGATGATGTCGAACTGTTCCGGACGCATCACCAACTGCATGCAGGTGTTGTCCACGATCATCTCGTTGCACTGGATGTCGGGGTACTGCTGCGCCACTTCGCGCGCGGTCTTCAGGAACAGGCCCGAGGTCGACTTCAGGATGTTGGCCTTGTGCACCACGGTGACCTTCTTGCGGCCGGTCTTGCGGGCCAGATCGAAGGCGTAGCGGACGATGCGCTCGGAACCGCGGCGGGTGATCTTCTGGGTCAGGGTCGCGACTTCGCCGTCTTCCGACAGGGTCTGGCCTTCGCCGATGTACGCGCCTTCGGTGTTCTCGCGCACCGTGATCAGATCCACGCCCGAGGGGAAGCGCGACTTGGTGTTCGGGAACGACTTGGCCGGACGCACGTTGGCGTACAGGTCGAAGCGCTTGCGCAGCTCGACGTTGATCGAGCTGAAGCCCTCGCCGACCGGCGTGGTCAGCGGGCTCTTGAGCGCGATGCGGTTCTTGCGGATCGAGTCCAGGGTGGCCTGCGGCAGCAGCTCGCCGTGCTTCTCCAGCGCGACCAGACCGGCGTCGGCGAATTCGTAGCTCAGACCGACGTTCATCGCGTCGAGCACGTGCAGGGTGGCGTCCATGATCTCCGGGCCGATGCCGTCGCCACGGATGACCGTAATCGTTTGCGTCATGAGGGAATTCTTCCAGCAGTGAGGCGAGCGCCGTTGCGGCGCTGCGCACGAATCGAACGGTGTTAACCGCACAATTATGCCGGAAGCCGCCCCGGCCTGCATTCGCGGCCGTACTGGACCCAGGTCGCAGGGCGGTGAACGGGGCCAACCCGCCCGATTGGGCTAAGCCCGGCCGCTCCGTGTGTAGGAGCGGCGTGAGCCGCGACCGCATCAATCCGGCCACAGCGCCAGCCCGGGTTTCCGCGTCTTTCCGAACCGCGAGACCGGCGTTGCGCCGGCCCGCGGGCGTTTCGCCGTCGGCGCCCTGGCGCGGTCGCGGCTTACGCCGCTCCTACCGGGGGCTGCGGGGCGATCAGCCGTGGTCGTGGGCGGCCGGGGCCGCCGATTCGCCGGCTTCGAGCTGGTCGAGGAAGTCCACCGCGCGGCGCAGGTGCGGGATCACGATCGAGCCGCCGACGACGAGGCCGACCGAGAAGGTCTCGAACATCTCGTCGCGGTCGACCCCGGCTTCCTTGCACTGGGCCACGTGGTAGCTGATGCAGTCGTCGCAGCGCAGCACCAGGGACGCGACCAGACCGAGCAGTTCCTTGGTCTTCACGTCCAGCGCGCCGGCCTGATAGGTCTGGGTGTCCAGGGCGAAGAACCGCCGCACGACCTGATTCGGCTCGGCCAGGATGCGCTCGTTCATGCGCTTGCGGAACGCGGTGAACTCGGCGACGCGGTCCTTTTGCGCCTGCTCGTCGGCGCCGCTCATGCCGCGCCCGCCAGCAGCGGTTCCAGGCCGCCGGCGCGGTGCAGCGCCATCATGTCGTCGTAGCCGCCGACATGGGTCGGGCCGATGAAGATTTGCGGCACGCTGGTGCGCTTGGTCAGCGCGATCATCTTCTCGCGCTCGGCCGGATCCAGGTCGATGCGCACCTCGCTCCAGGTCTGGCCTTTGCTCTTGAGGAAATTCTTGGCGGCGACGCAATAGGGGCAGATCGCGGTGGTATAGATCACGATCGCCGGGGTCTGGGAGGCGGTGTCGCTCAAAACGGTTCTCCGGAAACTTCGGGATGGGCTTGCGGTCGAAATATGGACGCGCACCGGGGCAGTTTAAAGCGTGCCGGTGGAACGCAGTCCGTCGCGGCGCAATACGCTTGCGTCGGGTCGCGTCCGGGCCTCAGGGTGGCGCGGCGCGGCTTCGGGCCGGAATTAACGGCCGGTTCACGCCCCCGTCGCGGGCCGGCGGCATCCTGCCCCCGTAATCGCGGCGACCCCATCGTCCCGTTTCGTCCGTTGCATCCGTTCGTCCGTCACGCACACGCCACCGAGGATTCCCGTTTGCGCCGCATCGCCCTGCTCACCGCCGCCGTCACTCTCGCCCTGGGCAGCGTCTGCGCCGGAGCGCAGGAGAACAAGCTGCCCGACATCGGCTCCTCGGCCGCGGAGCTGCTGACCCCGGCCAAGCAGCGCGAATACGGTTCGATGATGCTGGCGCAGCTGCGCCACTACGACTACCTGCTCGAAGACCCGCTGATCGACAGCTGGCTCGACACCCTCGGCACCCGCCTGGCCGCCAACAGCGACAAGCCGCGCCAGCCTTTCACGTTCTTCATGCTGCGCGAGCGCCAGATCAACGCGTTCGCCACGCTCGGCGGCTACGTCGGGGTGAACTCGGGCCTGGTGCTGACCGCGGAAAAGGAAGACGAAGTGGCGGCGGTGCTGTCGCACGAAATCGCCCACGTCACCCAGCAGCACGTGCTGCGCGGGGTCGAGCGCGCCCAGCGCGATCAGCTGCCGATCCTGCTGGCGATGCTCGGCGCGATCGTCGCCGCGCAAGGCGCCGGCGGCAATTCCAGCGACGACGCGACCATGGCCGCGATCACTTCCGGCCTGGGCCTGATGCAGCAGCGCCAGATCAACTACACCCGCTCCAACGAATCCGAAGCCGACCGCATCGGCATCCAGACGCTGTACCGCAGCAACTACGACACCGGGGCGATGGCCGGCTTCTTCCAGCGCATGCAGCTGGCCACGCGCAGCAACAAGGCCAACTGGTACGGCGAGACGCCCGATTACCTGATGACCCACCCGGTCACCACCACCCGCATCAGCGAGGCCAAGGAACGCGCCGAGCAGATCGCGGCCAAGAACAGCCTCACCGCGATCACCGCCACGCCCAACGCGACCCTGGTCGAGCGCATTCCCAAGGCGCAGATCACCCTGCCGCCGAACGCGGCCGGCACCGACAACCCGCTGCTGCCCAACGGGATCAAGCTCAACGACCAGGGGCTCAGCTCCGGCGGCACCGGCGTGTTCGACTACGCCCGCGAGCGCGTGCGCGTGCTCAGCGCCAACTCGCCGCGCGACGCGCTGCGCGAGTACGAAAAGCTCGGCAAGGACAGCGACGCGCAGCGCTACGGCCTGGCCCTGGCGCAGTTGCGCGCCAACCAAACCGCGCCCGCCACCGAGGCGCTGAGCGCGCTGCTGGCCAAGCACCCGGGCCAGCTGTGGCTGAGCATCGCGATGGGCGAAGCCGAGGCCCAGGCCGGCAAGCACGCCGCCGCCGAGGCCCGCTTCGACGCCCTGCTGCGGCAGAGCCCGAACAACCGCGCCGCCGCGCTGAGCTACGCCAAGGTGCTCAACGACCGCGCCACCGCCGCCGCCGGCCAGCGCGCCCAGGCGGTGCTGCGCCCGCTGCTGGGCGCCTACTCCGACGATCCGCTGCTGCAGCAGACCTACGCCCGCGCCTGCGAGATCGCCGGCGACTCGGTCCGCGCCGGCGAGGCCTACGCCGAAGCCGCCTACCTGCGCGGCCGGCCGGAGCAGGCGCTGGTCCAGCTCAACAACCTCAAGCGCCAGCCGGACCTGGACTACTACGCCCGCGCCCGGATCGAGGCGCGCATCGCCGCGATCACCCCGACCGTGCTCGAGCTCAAGCGCCAGGGCGTGCGCGACGAGGATCTGCGCAAGCAGTGAGGCGGCGCGGCCTCGCGCCGCGAACGGCCGCCGGCTCAGGCCGCGCCGTGAACGGGCCGGTTTTCCCCTACCGAAAAAATTTCGCCCGACCGGGGTGGATTCCGCGCGCCGCTGCGTCTCAACCAACGGGCCCGGCCTCATCGCCCGGTTCGCCGCCGCCACCCTACGGCGCCACGGCGATCCGTATGCCCGCACCGCTGTCATCCAGCCTGAGCGCACACCCTCCCGGCGACGCGAAACCGTCGCCGCGCCGCCGCGCGGCTGCCATCGCGATGTAACTTGGCCGCCAAACTCCAGCGTCGCCGATCTCGCGGCCAACGCCGCCGAAATCGCCGCCCCTCGGCGCAAGTTCCCGCCCCGCTTAGATCATCGCGCCCGGCCGTGCACACTCGGGCGACAAGGATCGGAGCACAATGCCGCCCGTCCCGTGTCATGGACGCGTCATAAAACGGTAGTGTACTGGCGCGGTTTCAGGGAAGAACCCCTCCCCGCCTCCCCTCGGTGACCGTGTGCAGAAGCGCATCCTGATAGTCGAAGACGAACCCGCCATCCGCGACATGGTGTCCTTCGCCCTGCGCAAGGGCGAATACGACCCCGTCCACGCCGGCGACGCCCGCGAAGCCCAAGCCGCCATCGCCGACCGCGTGCCGGACCTGATCCTGCTGGACTGGATGCTGCCCGGCACCAGCGGCCTGGAGCTGGCCCGGCGCTGGCGCAAGGAATCGCTGACCCGCGAGATTCCGATCATCATGCTGACCGCGCGCGGCGAAGAGAACGACCGCGTCGGCGGCCTGGAAGCCGGCGTCGACGACTACGTCGTGAAACCTTTTTCGGCGCGCGAACTGCTCGCCCGCATCCGCGCCGTGCTGCGCCGCTCGCGCGAGGACGACGAGGACGGCAGCGTCGGCGTCGGCCCGCTGCGCATCGACGGCGCCGCCCACCGGGTGTTCGCCCAGGTCGACGGCGGCGATCAGCCGGTCCAGATCGGCCCGACCGAATACCGCCTGCTGCACTTCTTCATGACCCACCCCGAACGCGTCTACTCGCGCACCCAGTTGCTCGACCACGTCTGGGGCGGCAGCGTGTACGTGGAGGAGCGCACCGTCGACGTGCACATCCGCCGCCTGCGCAAGACGCTGGAGCCGCACCGGCTCGACGGCATGGTCCAGACCGTGCGCGGAGCGGGCTACCGCTTCTCCGCCTCGCTCGCCGCGTAAGCTGGAGGTATGCCGCCCCGCGCGCGCTCCGCCTGGTTCCGCACCCTCGGTCAGCTCGCGCTGATCCTGGTCGGCGCCGCCGTACTCGGCATTCTGGTCGGCTATCCCTGGCCGATCGTCACCGCCGCCGCCATCGGCGTGGTCGCCTGGCATTACTGGCGGCTGCGCCGGGTGCTGATCCGGCTGACCGCGCGCCAGCGCCTGACCCCGCCGCTGGGCGAAGGCATCTGGAACGAACTCGACCGGCTGCTGCACCGCAGCCAGGCCGAGATGCGCGGGCGCAAGCGCCGCCTGATCGAAATGCTGCGCGCCTACCGCGCCGCCGCGGCGGCGATGCCCGACGCGATCGTGGTGGTGGAACGCAACAGCCAGCGCATCCAGTGGTTCAACGAAGCCGCCACCGGCCTGTTCGGGCTGCGCTACCCGCGCGACATCGGCGGCCCGGTGGTCGACCGGCTGCAGCCGCTGCAGATCTCGCACTGGCTGGCCTCCGGCCGCAACGCCGAGCCGCTGGAAGCGGCCTCGCCGTGGAACCCGGCGGTCACCTTGAGCCTGCGCCTGATCCCGTACTCGGAAAACCTGTGGCTGCTGGTCGCGCGCGACGTCAGCCGCATGCTCCAGCTCGAACAGATGCGCCGCGACTTCGTCGCCAACGTCTCGCACGAGCTGCGCACGCCGCTGACCGTGGTCCACGGCTATCTGGACATGCTCGATCCGGAGGAACACCCGGATTGGGCGCCGATGCTGGCGGAAATGCAGCGCCAGTCGCAGCGCATGACCCAGCTGGTCGAGGACTTGCTCACGCTCTCGCGCCTGGAATCGCAGGACAGCCTGCCGGCCGAGGAAACCGTGTCGATGTCCTCGATGCTGGCCACGCTCAAGCGCGAGGCCAATGCGCTGAGCCAGGGGCGGCACGAGATCGCGATGGACGATCTGGCCGGGGTGGACCTGTTCGGATCGAACAAGGAACTGCACAGCGCGTTCTCGAATTTGGTCAGCAACGCGATCCGCTACACCCCGGCCGGCGGCACCATCCGCATCCGCTTCCGCCCGGAGAGCGCCGGCATCGCCCGCGGCGCGGTGCTGGAAGTGACCGACAGCGGCTACGGCATCCCGGCCGCGCACCTGCCGCGCATCACCGAGCGTTTCTACCGCGTCTCCACCAGCCGCTCGCGCGAGAGCGGCGGCACCGGCCTGGGGCTGTCGATCGTCAAGCACGTGCTGCATCTGCATCAGGCGCGGCTGGAGATCGCCAGCGAAGTCGGCCGCGGCAGCACCTTCGCCTGCCACTTCATCCCCGAACGCATCCGCCGCCGCGATCTGTACGGCGACGCGCAACACGATACTCTCCCCGACGTATTGCCCTGATCCACTTGGGGTTCCCGAATTTAGGACGCAACGCAGCGCCATGAACGCGATGACCGAACCCTCGCTCGACACCGACCCGCTGCGCGACGCCTCGCTGTACTTCAACCGCGAACTGTCGCAACTGGACTTCAACTTCCGCGTCCTGGCCCAGGCCCAGGACCCGCAAGTGCCGCTGCTGGAACGGCTGAAGTACCTGTGCATCTCCTGCACCAACCTCGACGAATTCTTCGAGATCCGCGCCGGCACCCTGCGCCACGCCCAGGACCTCGGCCTCGCCCCCGGCCCGGACGGACTGGCCCCGCAGACCGTGCTCGCGCGCATCCACGAGCGCGCCGCCGAACTCGTGCAAGCCCAGTACGAATGCTGGAACGACGTGCTGCGCCCGGCGCTGTCGGACAGCGGCGTGCGCGTGCTCGGCCGCAATTCCTGGAACGCGCGCCAGACCCGCTGGCTGCGCGCCTACTTCCGCGACGAGATCATGCCGGTGCTGTCGCCGCTCGGCCTCGACCCGGCGCACCCGTTCCCGAAGATCCTCAACAAGTCGCTCAACATCGTCGTCGTGCTCAAGGGCAAGGACGCGTTCGGCCGCGCCGGCAACCTCGCCATCGTGCGCGCGCCGCGTTCGCTGCCGCGCATCATCCAGATGCCGGAGAACGTCTCCGGCGGCAAGCACGACTTCGTGTTCCTGTCCTCGGTGCTGTCGGCCTTCGTCGACGAGCTGTTCCCGGGCATGGAGGTCAAGGGCGCCTACCAGTTCCGCGTCACCCGCAACTCCGAGCTGCTGGTGGACGAGGAAGAAGTCGACAACATCGCGCTCGCCCTGCGCGACGAGCTGGTCGGCCGCGGCTACCTGCGCGCGGTGCGGCTGGAGATCGCCGATCAGTGCCCCAAGCCGATCGTGCGCACCTTGCTGGAGAACTTCGACCTGCCCGAGAACGCGGTCTACCGCATCAACGGCCCGGTCAACCTCAACCGCGTGATCCAGGTCTACGATCTGGTCCAGCGCCCGGAGCTGAAATTCCCGCCGTACCAGCAGCGCGTCGCGCCCGGCATCGAAACCATCTTCGACACCGTCGCCGACGGCGACATGCTGCTGCATCACCCCTTCGACTCGTTCGCGCCGGTGCTGGAGCTGATCCGGCAGGCCGCCGAAGACCCGAACGTGCTGGCGATCAAGCAGACGCTGTACCGCGCCGGCAAGGACTCGCCGATCGTCGAGCAACTGGTCCAGGCCGCGCGCAACGGCAAGGACGTGACCGTGGTGGTCGAACTGCGCGCGCGCTTCGACGAGGAAGCCAACCTGGGCCTCGCCGACCGCCTGCAGGAAGCCGGCGTGCAAGTGGTGTACGGCGTGGTCGGCTACAAGACCCACGCCAAGATGCTGCTGATCGTCCGCCGCGAAGGCCGCAAGCTCAAGCGCTACGTGCACCTGGGCACCGGCAACTACCACAGCGGCACCGCGCGCGCCTACACCGACTTCGGCCTGATCACCGCCGATCCGGACATCGGCAACGACGTGCACCTGATCTTCCAGCAGCTCTCGGGTCTGGCGCCGTCGCTCAAGCTCAAGTGCCTGCTGCAATCGCCGTTCACCCTGCACGCCGGCGTGCTCAAGCGCATCGACCGCGAGACCAAGCACGCCCGTGCCGGCAAGCCCGCGCGCATCGTCGCCAAGATGAACGCCTTGAACGAGCCGCAGGTGATCCGCGCGCTGTATCAGGCCTCGCAGGCCGGCGTGCAGATCGACCTGATCGTGCGCGGCGCCTGCACCCTGCGTCCGGGCGTGGAAGGCGTGTCGGAGAACATCCGCGTGCGCTCCATCGTCGGCCGTTTCCTCGAACACCACCGCGTCTATTGGTTCGCCAACGACGGCGCGCCGGACCTGTTCTGCTCCAGCGCCGACTGGCTGGAACGCAACCTGCTGCGCCGGGTCGAGACCGGCTTCCCGATCCTGGATTCGGACCTGCGCGGCCGCGTCTACGAGGAAGCGCTGGCCAATTATCTGGCCGACAACCTCAACGCCTGGGCGCTGCAGCCCGACGGCGCCTACGAGCGGGTGGTCCCGGCCGAGGGCGCGATGCCGCATTCGGCGCAGGCGACCTTGTTGGCTAAGTTGTGCGGATGACCGAAAATCCCCGCGCATGAATAACGTATTCCCCACCAGCCGCCTGCCGCTCGAGGACGGCGACCTGCTCGCCGCGGTCGACATGGGCTCGAACAGCTTCCACATGGTGGTGGCGCGCTACGTGCTCGGGCAGCTGCGCACCGTCGACCGGCTGCGCGAAACCGTGCGCATGGCCGAGGGTCTGGACCGCAAGGGCGGCCTCGCCCCCGAGGTGCGCCAGCGCGCGCTGGAGTGCCTGTCGCGCTTCGGCCAGCGCATCCGCGACGTGCCGCCGCAGCGGGTCCGCGCGATCGCGACCAACACCGTGCGCCGCCTCGCCGCGCCGCAGGCCTTCCTGATGCCGGCCGAGTCGGCCCTGGGCCACGCCATCGAAGTGGTGTCCGGCCGCGAAGAAGCGCGCCTGATCTACCTCGGCGTCGCCCACGCGCAGCCGTCCAAGCCCGGCGAGCGCCGGCTGGTGATCGACATCGGCGGCGGCTCGACCGAGTGCATCGTCGGTTCCGGCTTCGAGGCGATCGAGCGCGAAAGCCTGCAGGTGGGCTGCATCGCCACCACCCGCCGCTTCTTCGAAAGCGGCAAGCTGTCGAAGAAGAAGTGGCGCGACGCGCTGACCGAGGTCTCGGCCGAATTCCAGCAATTCGCCGGCACCTACCGCTCGCTGGGCTGGCACGAGGCGCTGGGCTCGTCGGGCACCAACAAGGCCATCGGCGAGATCTGCGCGGCGATGAAGCTGACCAAGGGCGCGGTCACCGCCGAGGCCCTGCCGGTGCTGCGCGACAAGCTGCTGCAGGCCGACCGCATCGACGCCATCGACCTGCCCGGCCTGTCGGCCGACCGCCGCCCGGTCATCGCCGGCGGCATCCTGATTCTGGAAGCCGCCTTCAACGTGCTCGGCCTGCAGCGCATGGCGATCAGCAAGGCGGCGATGCGCGAAGGCGTGCTGTACGACATGCTCGGCCGCGGCGGCGCCGACGACCCGCGCGACGCGGCCGTCACCGCCCTGGTCAAGCGCTACGGCATCGACGAGCAGCAGTCGGCGCGGGTCGAAGCGACCTTGCTGCGCCTGTTCGACCAAGTCGCCAAGGCCTGGAACCTGGACGCCGACGACCGCCTGATGCTGCAGCGCGCCGCGCGCCTGCACGAGCTGGGTCTGGTGATCGCGCACAGCCAGTACCACGTGCACAGCTCCTACGTGATCGAGAATTCGGACATCTCCGGTTTCTCGCGCCAGCAGCAGCAATTCCTCGCCGCGCTGGTGCGCACGCACCGCCGCAGCATCCCCAAGTCCGCGTTCGACGCCCTGCCCGACCGCCTGCTCTCGGCGGTGCGGCGCAGTTCGGCGCTGCTGCGCCTGGCGGTGCTGCTGCACCGCGCGCACGAATCCGACCCGATCCCGCAGCTCGACGCCCACGCCGACGGCAACACCCTCGCCCTGACCGTGTCGCGCCGCTGGCTGGATTCGCGGCCGCTGGTGCGCGCGGACCTGGAAGGCGAACCGCAGGACATGGCGGGGCTGGGGATTTCGCTGAAGCTGTTGGCCAATTGAGCGCGCGGCGGCGCGCGCTCAGACTTCGCGCGCCGCCAACAGTTCGACCATCTTCTCGCGCATCAAATACTTCTGCGGCTTGCCGCTGATCGTCATCGGCAGGCTGTCGACGAACTCGATGTAGCGCGGAATCTTGTAATGGGCGATGCGGCCCTGGCAGAAGCCGCGCACCGCGTCGGCGTCGAGCGCCGCGCCGTCGGCCAGACGGATCCAGGCGCAGACCTCTTCGCCGAATTTTTCGTCGGGCACGCCGAACACCTGCACATCGGCGATCGCCGGATGCAGGTAGAGGAATTCCTCGATCTCGCGCGGATACACGTTCTCGCCGCCGCGGATCAGCATGTCCTTGAGGCGACCGACGATGCGGCAATAACCGTCGGCGTCGATCGTGGCCTGATCGCCGGTGTGCATCCAACCGTCGGCGTCGACCGCTTCGGCGCTGCGCTTCGGGTCGCCCCAATAACCTTGCATCACCGAGTAGCCGCGGGTCAGCAGTTCGCCGACTTCGCCGCGCGGCACGGTGGCGCCGCGTTCGTCGACGATGCGCACTTCCACGTGCGGATGCACGCGTCCGACCGAATCCACGCGCCGCTCCAGCGGGTCGCCGGGCACGGTCTGGAAACTCACCGGGCTGGTTTCGGTCATGCCGTAGGCGATGGTCACCTGCTCCATGTGCATGCGCGCGACCACCTGCTTCATCACCTCGATCGGGCAGTTGGCGCCGGCCATGATGCCGGTGCGCAGTTGCGACAGGTCGAACTCGGCGAAACGCGGATGCTGCAGTTCGGCGATGAACATGGTCGGCACGCCGTGCAGGCCGGTGCAGTGTTCGGCGGCGACGGTCTGCAAGGTCGCCAGCGGGTCGAAACCTTCGCCGGGGATCACCATGCACGCGCCGTGGGTGACGCAGGCCATGTTGCCCAGGACCATGCCGAAGCAGTGATAGAACGGCACCGGGATGCACAGCCGGTCGCGCTCGCTCAGCCGCATCGCCTCGCCGACGAAGAAGCCGTTGTTGACGATGTTGCGATGGGTCAGGGTCGCACCCTTGGGCGCGCCGGTGGTGCCGGAGGTGAACTGGATGTTGATCGCGTCGTCCGGCGACAGGCGCTCGCTCACCCGCTGCAGCAGCGCGTGCGCGGCCGGGTCGTCGCAGGCGGCGACCGCGTCGAACGCGTAGGTGCCCGGCGGCGGCTCGCCCGCGCCCATCGTCAGCACGTGGCGCAGGTCCGGCAAGCGCCGCGCGCGCAGCCAGCCGGGCGGATCGCGGCCGAGTTCGGGCGCCAGCTCGCGCAGCATGTCGAGGTAATTCGAGCTCTTGAACGAGGGCACGATCGCCAACGCGCGGCAACCGACCAGGTTCAGCGCGTACTCCAACTCGTGGGTGCGATACGCCGGATTGATGTTGACCAGGATCAAGCCGGCGCGCGCGCTGGCGAATTGCAGCAGCACCCATTCGGCGCGGTTGAGCGACCACACGCCGATGCGGTCGCCGGGCGTCAGGCCGAGCTTGAGCAGGCCGGCGGCGAGCCGGGTGACCGCCGCGTCGAACGCGCGCCAGCTCAGGCGCACGTGCTGCGGCGGCACCACCAGCGCTTCGCGCTTGGGCCACAGCGCGGCGATGCGCGCGAGCATCGCGCCGATGGTTTCGTCCAGCAGCGGCGGCGCGCTCGCGCCGACGACGTGGCTCAGCGCGGGATCGGGAGCGAGGCGGGCCGGTTCCATGCCCCGAGCATAGCCGCTCGCCGCCTCGCGCAGCGGTCGCGGATGCCGGCGTCCGCGACCGATCCGTGACTCAAACCGAAGAACGCTTCGCCGCTTCGGCGCGCAACTGGGTCGCGCGCACCAGCACCGGCGGCGGGCTGATCTCTTCGGGAATGCGGAAGATGCCGAGCTTGCGCAGCCACAGCCCCGGCCCGCGCGCGGAGGTGAAGGCCACCACCGGGATCGACACGATCAGGCCCAGGATCACCGGCGACATCCACGCCGCCAGCGGCGGCGAGATCGCATAGGCCATGCCGCCGATCAGCACGCCGAACAGGGTCAGCCCGCCGTAGCTGCGGATCAGGCCCGACAGCGGCAGGCTGCCGTCGTCGCGGCGCTGCGATTCCCAGCCCGAGTCCTTGCCGGACAGCACTTCGGCGACGCCGCGCGATTGCAGGTACATGGTCACCGGCGCCATCAGCGCGGCCAGCAGGGTTTCGAAGATCATGCTGAAAAACGCGCGGATCGCGCCGCCGCAGCCGCGCCGGGTCTCGCGGTCGGTCAGCAGGGCCAGATAGGCCATGAACTTCGGCGCCAGCAGCACCGCCATGGTGGCGATGAACACCCACAGCACCCGGTCGGGATCCTGATCGCGCCAGTACGCGCTGGGCGAGAAGCCCGGCAAGCGGATGCTCTGCCAGCTGAAGTAATCGAGCTTGTCGAGCGGAATCACCAGACCGATCAGCATCAGCATCGCCCACATCGGCGCGGTGAAGTAATGGCCGATGCCGATCATCAGGTGCATGCGGCTGATCCAGTGCAAGCCCTTGGCCGGCAGCACCGCGGTGTGCTGCAGGTTGCCCTGGCACCAGCGGCGGTCGCGCACCAGCATGTCGGTCAGCGACGGCGGGCCTTCCTCGTAGCTGCCGACCAATCCCGGAATCATGTGCAGCGCCCAGCCGCCGCGGCGCATCAGCGCGGCCTCGACGAAGTCGTGGCTGAGCACGGTGCCGCCGAAGGGCTTGCGCCCGCGCAGCTCGGGCAGACCGGCGTGATCGGCGAAGGCGCGGGTGCGGATGATCGCGTTGTGGCCCCAGTAATTGCTCTCCGCGCCGTGCCACCAGGCGATGCCGTAGGCGATCACCGGGCCGTACACGCGGCCGGCGAACTGCTGCATGCGCGCGAACAGGGTCTGGCCGTTGACGATCATCGGCAGGGTCTGGATCAGCGCCACGTCCGGGTGCCGTTCCATCGCGCCGGACAGCTTCACGATCACCTCGCCGGTCATCAGGCTGTCGGCGTCGAGGATCAGCATCTGCGGATAGGCGCCGCCGAAGCGGCGCACCCACTCGGCGATGTTGCCGGCCTTGCGCTCGGCGTTGTTCTTGCGCCGGCGGTAGAAGATCCGCGCATGGCCGCCGGTGCGTTCGCGCAGCGCGTTGAACGCGCGGATCTCGGCCTGGCGCACCGGTTCCTTGGTGGTGTCGCTGAGGATGAAGAAGTCGAACTTATCGAGTTGGCCGGTGGCCTCGACCGATTCGTAGATCGCCTGCAAGCCGGCCATCAGCCGCTCGGGATCTTCGTTGTAGGTCGGCGCCAGCAGCGCGGTGCGCTCGCCCAGTTCGGGCAGTTCGCCGCCTTGCTTGAGCCCCATCCGCCAACGCCGGCGCGACAGGATCAGGACGAAGCCCGCCAGCGAACTGGTGAAGGCCAGCGCGATCCACGCGAACAGGAACAAGAACAGGCCCAGCAAGGCGCCTTCCAGCACGCTGAGCCCGCCGACGTAGAGCACGCGCAGGATGTGGTACGCCGCGATCAGGGTCAGCAGCGCGGCGCCGCCGATCACGTACAGGCGGCGCAGGGCCATGCCGCGCGGCGCGGTCGGCAGCGGATTGGACGACAAGGCCCCGGCCTTGAGCGACTGCACCGGCATCGCCATCGGCGATTCGGGCGGCAGCGCTTCGTAAGGCACGGAGGCGGCGGGGCGGTGCGGGGGTGCGGCAGTTGCGTTCATGCAGTCCAACGATAAAGCCAAGTTTCGGAAAGAGGGCCGGAGGCGTCCTCCATTACCGCGCGCAGCTCGATGGCGCGCGCGTCTCCGGGAGCGAGTTGGAACGACAGCCGCCACGCGCCGCTGCCGGCGATGGCGTGCGCGGTGGCTTGCGCCACCTGCCCGGCCGAGGCCCAGACCACGGCGCGCGCTTGCGCGCCGGCCGCCAGTTTAGGCAGACGGCCGCCGTCGAAGTCGAGCACGATCAAGCGCGCGCCGTCGGTGCCGGCGCCGATTCGAGTGCGCGAGACCGTCGCGAGTTCCGGCTTCCACGCATGTTTCGCGCACCAGTGCAGACGGTAATCGAAACGGTGCTCGCGCCCGGCCGCCAGCGGCGCGCGCGGGCGCCAGAACGCGACGATGTTGTCGTGGTACTCGTCGCCGGTCGGAATCTCCAGCAGATGCACCGCGCCCTCGCCCCAGTCGCCCGACGGCTCCACCCACAGGCTCGGGCGGCGCTCGTAATGGGCTTCGCTGTCGGCGTAATCGGCGAAGGCGCGCTTGCGCTGCATCAGCCCGAACCCGCGCGGGCGGCGGTCCTGGAACGCGCTTTCCTGCACGCTCTTGGGATTGTGCAGCGGGCGCCAGATCTGCTCGCCGGCGCCGTTGAACAGGGCCAAACCGTCGGAATCGTGCACGGCCGGGCGGAAGTCGTCGACGCCGCGACGGTCGGTGTCGTCGAAGTGGTACATGCTGGTCAGCGGCGCGATGCCGACCCGGTCCAGGGCCACGCGCGGGTACAAACGCAGCGTGGTGTCGAAGGTGGTGTCGGCGCCGGGGGTGACGACGAAGCGCATCGCGCCGGCGGTGCTGGGGCTGTCGAGCAGCGCGTGCACGACGACGGACTGGGCGTTCTTCGCCGGCCGCTCGATCCAGAACGCCACGAACGCGGGGAATTCCTCGCGGTCGCCGACGCCGGTGTTCAGCGCCAGACCGCGCGCCGACAAGCCGTACAGCAGATCGCGCGCCACCGCGCGGAAATAGCTGGCGCCGAGGAAGGCGCAGACTTCGTCGAAGTAGTCCGCACGATTGATCGGCGCGTGCACGCGGAAGCCGGCGAAGCCCAGGTCCGCGTCCTTAGGCGGGCGCGGCGCCTTGCCGAAATCGAACAGCTCGCTGCGATAGCGCACCGGCACCGCTTGGCCGCCGTCGACCAGATTCAGCTCGACGCGCTGCTTGAACAAGAACGCGCGATGGAACAACTGCACCTGGAACGGCAGGCCATCGTTCTTCCACAGCGCCTGCTTGGGATCGAAGCGGATGTCGCGCCAGCGGTCGTAATCGACCTGCCCCAAGCCCGCCGGCAGATCGGTCGCCGGCGCGCGATACGGCTGGGCCGCGAGCGCGCGCGCCAGCGCCGGCACGGTGTCGGCGCCGAAGGCCTGCGCCGGTCCCGCCGCGACTGCCCAGGTCGGCCACGCGCCGCCCGCGGCCCAGGCGGCCAGCGGCAGGCTCAGTCCGGCCTTGATCAGTTCGCGTCGGTGCAAGCGCGGTTCCCCGGGGGTGGAAGAAGGTTCAGCAGATAAACGGGGCGATTGTAGGGACAGGCTTGTTAACGAAGCGGAAGCCGCGCGATCGCCGACGTTGCCGCGCCGGTCTTGACGGATCGCGACAAAACCGGCGCCCGCGCGGCGTTTCGTGACGCCGCCTGCATGAAATCGGTTTCCGGAAACGGTTACCCGGAGCGAGTCACGCGCACGTCATGCGCCGGCAACGGCGAGGACACGGCCCACGCCCAGGATTGCGCAAACCGGGAGCCGCGCCATGCGCTACGCGATCGTCACCGAGACCTATCCGCCGGAAATCAACGGCGTCGCCCTGACCGTTCACGGTCTGGAGCAAGGTCTGCGCGCCCGCGGCCATGAGGTGAGCGTGGTGCGCCCGCGCCAGAACGCCGACGGCCAGGGCGACGGCGCCGCGCACGAACTGCTGGTGCGCGGCCTGCCGCTGCCGCGCTACCCCGGCCTGCGCTTCGGCCTGCCCTGCGCCGCGCGTCTGCGCGAGGCCTGGGCCGCGAACCGCCCCGATGCGATCTACGTCGCCACCGAAGGCCCGCTCGGCTGGTCGGCGCTGCGGGCCGCGCGCAAGCTCGGCATCCCGGCCGCGACCGGCTTCCACACCCGCTTCGACGAGTACATGCGCGATTACGGCGCGCCGTTCCTGGTCGGCACCGCGCTGGCGTGGATGCGCCGCTTCCACAACGGCGCCGACGCCACCTTGGTGCCGACCCGCGAACTCGCCGAATTCCTGCGCGCCAGCGGCTTCCACGACGTGGTGCGGCTGCCGCGCGCGGTCGACACCGTGCTGTTCGATCCCTCGCGCCGCGACCCGGCGCTGCGCGCGCAGTGGGACGCGCACGACGCGACCTTGGTCGCGATCTACGTCGGCCGCATCGCGCCGGAGAAGAATCTCGACCTCGCCGTGCGCGCGTTCCGCGCGCTGCAGCAGCGCCGCCCCGAGGCGCGCTTCGTCTGGGTCGGCGACGGCCCGGCGCGCGAGAAGCTGCAGCGCGACAACCCCGACTTCGTGTTCTGCGGCGTCAAGCGCGGCGAAACCCTGGCCGCGCACTTCGCCAGCGGCGACCTGTTCCTGTTCCCCAGCCTCAGCGAAACCTTCGGCAACGTCACCCTGGAAGCGATGGCCAGCGGCGTGCCGACGGTCGCCTTCGATTACGGCGCCGCGCACGAACACCTGCGCGACGGCGAACACGGCGCGGCGCTCGCCAACGGCGACGAGGCCGGCTTCATCGAAGCCGCCGCGCGCATCGCTGGCGACGACGCGCTGCGCGCGCGCATGGCCCGCGCCGGCCGCGACGCCATCGGCGGACTGCGGCCGCAACAGGTCGCCGCCGACTTCGACGCGGTGCTGCACGGTCTGGCCGACCGCGGCGGCACGCCCCGCCGTCTGCCGCAAGAACCCCGTCCCGACAGCAAGCCCGAGCAGGAGGTCGTATGAACCGGTTGCCCTTGCGCAAGCGTCTGATCGCCGGCGAATCCGGGTGGTGCCTGCGCGCCAACCGCCTCGGCGAACGCAGCGGCTCGCGCGCGTATTTCGCCGCGGTCAGCCGTCTCGGCGACGGCGTGTTCTGGTATGTGCTGATGGCGGTGCTGGTGCTCGCCGACGGTTACGACGGCCTGCGCGCCTCGGTGCATCTGGCCGCGACCGGCGCGATCGCGCTGGCGCTGTACAAGCTGCTCAAGCGTTGGACCCGGCGCCCGCGTCCGTTCGCGTCGGATCAGCGCATCCACGCCTGGGTCGCGCCGCTGGACGAATTCAGCTTCCCCTCGGGGCATACGCTGCATGCGGTCGCCTTCAGTCTGGTGGCGATGGCGCATTACCCGGCGCTGGGGTGGATCCTGGTGCCGTTCACCGCATCGGTGGCGGCCTCGCGCGTGGTGTTGGGCTTGCACTACCCGAGCGACGTGCTGGCGGCGACGGTGATCGGGTCGAGCTTGGCGGGGATTTCGCTGTGGTTGGTGCCGGGGGTGACGTTGTTCGGTTGAGGCCGGGGGCGTTGCTTGCGTCGTGGTTGAACTGTCGCGGTCGCGGCTTACGCCGCTCCTACACCGCCTGTAGGAGCGGCGTAAGCCGCGACCGTGATCGCTCACGCCCGCCGCGCCGCTTACTTCCCATCGCCCCACTCCGCCACCCGCGCCCGCGCCAGCGACGGCGCCCACTGCCCCGCCCAATCGCGATCGTTGGCGACTTGCGCGCGCTCGCGGCTCGCCTCCAGCGCGGCGAAATCCAGGTCGGCGAACGCCCAGCGCTGAGGTCCCTGGGTGCGCGCGAGCACGCCGTCGGCCGGCAGGCCCACGTCCATCGGCGCGTACACCGTCGCCTCGCCGGTGTTGGTGTCCAACGCCGGGCTCCACAGCGCTTCGCCCGCGGTCACCGCCTGGGCGACGAAGGCGCGGTTCTCCAGCGCGCGCGCCAGACAGCCCACGCGCACGCGGGTGGCGCCGGCTTCGGTGTCGGTGCAACTGGGCGAGATCAACAGGCGCGCGCCGGCTTCGCATTGCGCGCGCACCGGCAGCGGGAATTCGATGTCGTAACAGATCGCAATGCCGGCGCGCGCGCCGGCCAACCCGAAGGTCTTGAGCGCGTCGCCGGGTTCGATCACCCCGGCTTGTTTCTCGAAACCGGTCAATTGCAGCTTGTCCTGCCATACGCGGCCGCCGTCCGGCGCGAACGCGTAGCTGCGGTTGCGATAGCGGCCGTGGCCCGGATCGAACAGGAAACTGCCGGCGACGATGTGCAGCCGCAGCTCGCGCGCGAGCAGGCCGAACAGTTCCAGCCACGCGCCGTGATACTGCTGGGTCGCCACCAAGGACGCGTGCAGATCGCCCTGCGTAGCCGCGCCGAAGGTCGCGCCCAACTCCAGCGACAGATACTCCGGCAGCACCGCCACCTGCGCGCCGCCGGCGCGGGCCTGACTCAGCCACTGCGTCTGTTTGTCGGCGAACTCGGCGAAATCGCGCGGCGCGCCGATGCGGTACTTGGCGACCGCCACTTTCATCGCGCACGCTCCAACGGCCGCAGCCAAAAGCTCAAGGCATGGTCGCGTTCGCCGCGGCCGACCTCGTTCCACGGCAGCTTGGCCACCAGTTCCGAACGGTGGGTGTAGCCGCGCTTCTTCCAAAACGCCTCGTTGCCGCGATGGAACGCGGGGCGGCGCGGATCGCCGGCTTCGCGCTCGACCGCGCAGAAGCTGGTCCAGCGGAAGTCGCCGAGCGCGCGCGCATGCGCCTCGCGCGCGTCGAAGAAACGGTGGCCGACGCCGCGGCCGCGGTACTCGGGCAGCAGCACCGATTCGCCGCAATAGAACACGTGCTCGGGCTGGACCAGATGGCCGTCGAAGGCGGCGCGGATCTCGGGCATTTCGTCGCTCAGCGGCAAACCGGTGGAGGCGCCGACGATGCGCTCGCCGTCGAAGGCCAGCACCGCCACGCTGCGCCAGGAGTCGCGGTACACCTGCAGATACTTGGCCTCGTAGGCGGCGTCGCCGTCGTAGAGGTAGGGCCACTCGCGGAATACGGCGATGCGCAACGCGGCGATCGCATTCAGGTACGGCGCGATCTCGGCCCCGGTGACGCTGCGGATCGTGGGCATCGGTTTCTTCATCCGATCATCTTAGGCAAAAGCGCGGCCCCGGCGGCGGCCGCGCGGGCAAAAAAACGGCGGCGGGCTGCGCGGCCCGCCGCCGTTGCGCCTCAGGCGCCTTGCGTCACTGCACGGCCGGACCCTGCGGCAGCGGCGGCGGCACCGGGGCCTCCTCGCGCTTGGCCGGCGTACCGGCGCCGAGCTGGTACCAGTCGACCTTGCGGGTGATCACCATGATCGCGGCCAGGATCAGGAACAGCAGGCCGGCGCCGAGCACCAGCGCGTTGTCCTCGGAGATCAGCAGGCCGTAGAGCGCGCCGTACAAGGTCACCAGCATCGCGCCGAAGCCGAGCGCGCGGACCAGACTGCGCAGCACCGCGCTGAGGTAGAACACCAGCAAGCCGATGCAGGCGACGCTGGCGATCAGATACGACAGGCCGAAATCCATGTGCTCGCTCAGGCTCACCAGCAGCAGGAAGAAGATCGCCAGCGCCAGACCGACCAGACCGTACTGGATCGGGTGGATGCGCAGTTGCTTGATCAACTCGAACATGAAGAAGCCGACGAAGGTCAGCAGCACGAACAGCAGGCCGTACTTGGTCGCGCGGTCGGCCTGCGAATAGACGTTGACCGGGTCCTTGAGGGTGATCTGCACCGCGTTGATCTCGCTGCCGATCGCGCCCTCGGGCGAAGCGACCTCGAAGCTTTCGCTCAGCGCCACCGACGGCAGCACCGCACCGGCCGCGTACTGGCGCTGGGCGTTGGTCGCCACCGACGACACCCGCCAATCGGCGCGGAAACCGTCGGCGCCGATGCTGTCCGAGCTCGGCGGGAAGCTGCCGCCGTAGTTCGGATGTGGCCACTTGGAACGCAGCGAGAAACGGTTGTCCTTGCCCAGCGGCACCAGCGCCAGCGATTCGGTGCCGCCCAGCACGAACTCCAGTTCGGTCTGCGCTTTCAACTGCGTAGCCGGCGCCGGCGCGGCCAGCCGCGCGTGGATGCCGCCGCCGTCGCGCGCGCCCTGCCCGTCCTCAATCGCGGCTTCGATGCCGTCCAAACGCAGCTTGGGATCGCGCAGGCCGCGCACGTCGGCGAAGGCGTAGGTCAGCCACGGCTTGCCGATGCTGCGGCTGATGCCGTTGACCGTGGTGCCGGGCGCGGCGACCGGATTGGCCGGGATGTTCGCGGCGAAACCGGCCTTGGCCTTGCCCTGCCATTCGTACACCAGCACTTTGTAGAGGCCGAGCTTGCGCTCGCGCGGGACGATCTCGCCTTCGACGTCGAGCTTGGCCGGGAAGTACGTCCAGCGGCCTTGTTCGCGATGGGCGACGCGCTTGACCACGCCCTTCTCGTCCTTTTCCTCGCTGATCCAGGTGTCCTCGTACGGCACGATCAGCGCCGGGCCGGAGAACGCCTGCGCGCCGGCGTAGCTGCGCGCCACCGTGGCCACCGCCTGGGCGCGGTAGGTCTGCCGTTCGCCGATCACGCCGCCGATCATCAGCAACGGCACCAAAATCGCCAGGGTCAGCCCCAGCACCATCAACATCTTCAACCAAACCCGCATGTCGTGCTCCTTGTCCGCGACGTTGGCGGCAAGGTTGGCGGGCTTGTGCGGGGAGGCGATGGCGAGGCGGTGCGGCCAGGGTGAAGCGATGGTGAAGCGCGCAGTTTGCCGGTTGCGCCGTGTCGAACGCGCGGGCCTGGGGCGCGGGCGGAAAAACGACGATACTGCGTCCTCCCCCGCCGCCGTGGTCAGGACGCCGCCACAGGAACGACTTCAGGAATGGATTTCCCCGCCGCCTCCCCCGCCGTCAGCGCGCGCGACGTCATCAACGCCGACGCGATCCGCGCCGCGATCGCCCGCCGCAGCCTGCAGCGGCGCGACCACGCCGACATCGCGCGCTGGCTGCGCAGCCATTTCTATCGCTGGGCGATCAACCGCTTCGCCCACGTGCTGCCGGTGCGCAGCGTCGAGAACTGGCGGGTGTGCGTGGGCGCGCAGGCGCCGCCGCCGTGGTTCCTGCGCAAGCTCGCCGACGGCGGCGCGGCGATGATCTACATCGACCCGGAACACAATCTGCTGCGCGAGCGCGAGAACCGCATGGTCGAGTTCTTCAACGCGCGCCTGCATTCGCGCCTGGCCGGCAAGTTCCACCGCATCGCCTTCGACGCCGCCGACGCGGCCTGGCAGCGCGATCACGAACGCATGCAGCGGCGCAGCGGCCGCGGCTGGTGGCCGAGCCAGCCGCATGCGCTGAGCGAAACCGTCGCCACCCCGAACGGCCGCTTCGTCGAACTGCGCGGCAGCGGCCAGACCCTGCGCGCGGAGCTGGCCTACGAGTCGTTCCACATGCAGCACTGCCTGGGCCAGTTCGCCGACCGCGAGCGCTTGCAGGGCGGTTACGGCGAACAGTACGCGCGCGGCTGCGAACAGGGCCGCACGCGCTTGTTCAGCCTGCGCGACGGCAACAACCGACCGCACGTCACCGTCAGCCTGGTCGAGGATCTCGGCGAGTGGAGCCTGGATCAGATCAAGGGCAAGCAGAACACCGTGCCGGCGGCGAAGTACGCGGCGGACGTGCTGTGCCTGCTCAACGCGGTGCGGCCGCGCGACGCGGGCAGCCAGGACATGCTGCGGCTGGGCATCGTCGCGCGCGAGCAGGACGGCGAAGCGGTGTATGCGGGTTTCGCCGAACTCGACGATCCCGCGCGCCGGCACGCGCTGCTCGGCGCGGCGCCGCAGTTGCTGCGGCAGTACCCGCGGCCGGACGCGTTCGTGCAATGGCTGGCCTTGGGCGCGGGCGCGGCGGTGCTCGACGAGGTCGACGCGCCGCATGGGCCGGTGCTGGCGGCGTTGCAGGCCATGCAGCCGGACGCGGACGCGCACGAGCCGTCCGCGCCGCCGCGCGAACGGCTGGCCGAAGCGCTGGCGCGGCATTTTCCGCAATGGCTGGCCGCGCCCGCCGACGCCGCGCGCGACGAGACCCCCAGCTCAGGCGGCTGGCTGCGCCGGTTGCTGAGCAAAAGCCCGCCTACCGCCGCGGACCTCGCGCGCCCGCACCGGCAATGGGCGCTGGCCGTGGGCGAGCCCTTGTTGTTCCGCCTCGGCCTCGACGGCGGCATCGCGCGGACGCGGCTCGCCGCGCCCGCGGGCGTGCCGCAGCGCGTGCGCGATCAAGTCGAAGCCGAGCTGGCGGCCGGATACGAGGACGCCGAGGTCGCGATCCGCGAGTTCCGCGCCGGCTTCTTCCGCATTCCCCACCTCGCCCATGAAGGCTTGCTCGAAGCGCGGCAAGCGCCGGGCGAGGATCTCGCGCGCGATCTGTTGGCCTGGCATGCGATGCGCCAAAGCTACGCGCTGCGCCTGCTGGTGGGCTGGGGTCGGATCGATGAAGCCCAGGCTTGGCCCCTGGCCTTGCTCAACGCGCAGCGCGTGCAGGATGGCTTCGGCTCGTGGCCGGAATTCGGCGCCGCCGCCGTGCGCGGCCACGCCGCCTCATTGCGCTGGAGCGGCCGCGAGGCGCGCCACGCCAAGGCCACCGAAGTCGCGCTGCAGGATTTCCAGGAACAGTTCGGCTGCCCGTGGCAGCGTTTGAGCTGGTCCGCGTTCGATCTCGCCCAAGCCCTCGCCGCCCCCAGCGTGCGCGCCGAGCTGTGAGCGCCCTCTTTCTCTTGTCCAGGTAACGCCATGTCCGATCTGCGAGCCCAATCCGTCGCCGAATCCCTAGTCGCCGAGGTCAGCGTCGATTACGACGCCCTGCTGCCGCAGCAACGTTGGGACGAACTCGAACGCGCGCTGGCCGCGCTGCGCGACGCGCCGCACGACCGCAACGGCCAGCGCGATTACTACGGCGCTTACCGCGAGTTCGCCGACTACAGCGAACGCCACGGCCGCGCCGCGCTTGAGCAACTGCGCGACTGGCGCGCGCAGCGGCCCGACAGCGGCTTTCCCGCGTTCCTGGAAGCGGCCTACTGGACCTCGTGGTTCGAGCGTTACCGCACCACCTCCACCGCCGATCTGGTGACGCCGGCGATGTGGGCCGCCGCGCGCACCGCGCAGGACGCGCTGCTGTGCAGCGTGGTGCGGATGCTGGAGCGCGGCTGCAACGGTTGGCCGGCGCTCGCCAGCGTCATCTACACCGTCGCCGCGCTCGGCGAACCGCAGTGGTGGACGCGCTGGCTGCTGGCCGGCGAGCGCCCGCAAACGCTGAAGCCACACGGCGCCTCGGCCGCGGTCGACGAATTGCTCGCGCCCTCCGGCGCCGCCGAGGCGGTGCGCGACTACGCCGGCGCCCTGCCCGCGCAGCTGCCTGCGGTGCTGACCGGCGAAGCGCTGGCGTGGCGGCGCCAACAGGACGAGGACGGCCCGGCGCCGCAGCAGTATTGGCTGCGGGTCGCGTTCGCGTTGGATGCGTCCGCGCTGGAAGCCGCGGTCGCCTACATCTCGCTGCGCATGCCGCGCTGGGGCGGCAGCTGGGAGGAAATGCTGGCCTTCGCCGATTCGCCGCTGTGCGACCGCTTCGACGAGGAAGAGCGCAACGTGCTGCGCTTCTTCGCCTGGTTCGACGAGCTGGAAGTCGACGACAGCGATTGGCTGCAAGACCCGCGCGTGCTGCGCCACCACCTGCGCCTGGGCCAGCAGTTGCTGGAACGTCCGTTGCCGCAGAACCTGCGCGGCCGCGTGCACAAGTACCTCGCGTATCTGGAAGCGCTCAACGGCCGCATCGACGCGGCCTGCGCGCACTACCCGCACAGCGCGCCGCACAACCACTACAACGAGTGGGAAATCGTGCGCGCGGTGACGACCTGGTCGGCCAGCCAGGACCGCGGCGCGTGGCTGGGCCGGATCGCCGAGACCAATCGTCTGGTCACGCCGCACGGCGCGGCGCTGTACGGCCTGCTGAGCCTCAACGGCTGGGCCGGCGTGGAGCGCAAGCCCGAGGTCGCCGACGGCTGGTTCGAGCGCGCGGCCGCGACGTCGCCCGATCCCGCCAGCGTGCCGGATTCGCCGTTCAACGCGCTGTCGGATCTGGCCGAGATCTACGGCTCGCAGGCGCTCAAGCCGATGTGGCTGAAGGCCGCCGAGCTCGGCGACGCGTCCGCGCAGTTCCGCTGCGGCGCGTATTTCGCCGACGAAGAGAACGACATGCCGCGCGCGGTCGAGTACTACCGGCTCGCCGCCGACAACCGCCACGAGGTGGCGATGTACAACGTCGCCGCGCTGTCGCTGATTCCGATACGCGACGGCGAAACCGCCGGCGCGCAGGCCGAGGCCGTGGCCCAGGACTCGCTCGGCTATCTCGACCGCGCGCTGGCGCGCACCGAGGAACTGCTCGAGGACAACCAAAGCGAGTTCAACCTGGAGCAGATCGAGCGGGTCAAGGACCTCTACGGCACGGTGCTGTTCAGCGACTGGCCGCCGCTGAGCGCGCGCCAGCGCGCGCTGCCGAAGGTGCTGGAATTCGCCCGCCGGGGCCGCTTCAACTCGATGATCTCGCTGGCGTGGTGGTACGGCGACAAGGATCTGCCGGCGTTCGATTTCGACGAGGCGGTGTATTGGATCGAAGCCGCGCGCCATCTGGAACCCGACAACGAGTACGTGCAGAAGGTGCGCGCCTACGTCGAGGTCGATACGTTCTTCGGCCGGATGAAGTTCGCCTCGGCGCAGAACAAGGCCAAGCGCCGCGGCTTCCCGGGCCAGGACGACGCGGCGCTGTAAGCCGCCGCGCGTTCGCAAGGCGCGGCGCGCGGCACCGCGCCGCCGGCAAGCAGCTAGCCCGGCACGCTCAGGCTCGCCTGCGCGCCGCCGCCTTCGCGATTGGCCAGCGCCGCCTCGCCGCCGTGCAGCGCAGCCACCTCGGCCACGAAACACAGCCCCAAACCGCTGCTGCGGCTGCCGCCGGCCGGACGCGGCAGCGAATAGAAACGCTCGAACACCCGGCCCACCGCGTAATCGGGCACGCCCGGCCCGCGGTCGCTGATTTCGATGCGCTGGCGGTCGCCGTCGCGGCGCAGGCGCAGCGTCACCTCGCCGCCCTCGGGCGAGAAATCGGCGGCGTTGTCGATCAGGTTGACCAGCGCCTGGCGCAGCAAGAACGCGTCGCCCTGCACCGGCGGCAGGTTCGGTTCCAGATCCAGCAGCAGCTTGGCGCCGCTGTCGCGCAGGCGCTGCGCGCAGTGCTCGGCCGCTTCCTGGGCGATGTGCGCCAGCGCGGCCGGCTCGGGTTTGTCCAGGCTCTGGCGATGCTCGACCGCGGCCAGCGCCAGCAGTTTGTCGATCATCTGCGCCAGCCGTTCGGCCTGGCGGCGGATGCTGCCGGCGAAGCGGGCGCGGTCGGCGCCGCTCATGCCGCCTTCGCCGGGCGGCGATTCCAGCAACTCGGCGCTGCCGCGGATCGCCGCCAGCGGGCTCTTCATTTCGTGGGTCAAGGTGTGCACGTACTGCTCGACGTACTGCTTGCCCTCCAGCCGCGAGCGCATCGTTTCCAGCGCCTGACCGAGCTCGCCGAACTCGCCGGCCGCGCGCGGCGGCGCCGCGCGCGCGCCGGCGGTGACCGCGTGCGCGTAGCGCCGCAGCAAGCCGATCTGGCGCGACAGCCACCACGACACGCCGACGCCGACCAGCAACGCCGCGCCCATCAGCACGAAGCCCCAGCGCGCGACCACGCGCTGGCTGCGGGCGATGAACGGCGCGATCGCGCTGTTGGGCTTGGCGACGCTGAGCGCGCCGACGATGCGGCCGTCGTCGTCGCGGATCGGCGCGGCCACGTGCATCACCGTGTCGTCGGGATCGCCGCTCTCGCCCGGGCTGGAACGCGCGCCGTAGCGGCCGCGCAGGGTGAGGTAGACGTCGTTCCAGCGCGAATAATCCTTGCCCACGTCGCGCCCGCCGCTGTCGAACACGACTTTGCCGCTGGCGTCGGTGATGTAGACGCGATAGCTGGAAGAACGCTTGCGGAAGCCCCAGATCGCCGCGCCGACGTCGCGCTCGCCGAGCGCGCGCACGCGCTTGGCGAAATCGCCTTGGTCGATGCGCCCGGCGAGGAAATCGTCGGCGGCCAGTTCCGCCAGCACGTTGGCGGTGTCGACCAAGGTGTCTTCCATCGCCTGACGCACGCCGGGCTTGACCTCGGCCACGAACACCCGCGCCAGCAAGGTCGCGGCCAGCGCCACGATCAGGAAATACCCCAGGAATATCCGCAGTCCGATCTTCATGCGCGCCGGCTCAGCCGTTGTCGAGCGAATAGCCCAGGCCGCGGTGGGTGCGGATCGGATCGCCGTCGGCGTCGACCTCGCGCAGCTTGGCGCGCAAGGTCTTGATGTGGGTGTCGACGGTGCGGTCGCCGCTGTCGAGCGCGTCGCCCCAGACCCGGTCCATCAGCTGCGCGCGCGACAGCACCGCGCCGGGGCGCTGCAGCAGCGCGGCCAGCAGGCCGTATTCGTAGCGGGTCAGATCCAGCGCCTGGCCGCGGTAGCGGATGCGCTTGCCCTCGCTGTCGTGGACGAAGCCCGGGTCCGGCTCGGCCGCCGCGCCGGCGTTGCCTGCGCTCGCGCTGACGCCCGCGCCCGCGACGCCGGCGCGGCGCAGCACCACGCGCACGCGCGTGGCCAGCTCGCGCGGCGAGAACGGCTTGGTGACGTAATCGTCGGCGCCGATCTCCAGCCCGAGGATGCGGTCGGCCTCGGCGTTCTGCGCGGTCAGGAAGATCACCGGCAGGTCGCGCCCGCGGCGCAGCTCGCGGCACAGCGCGAAGCCGCCGATGTCGGGCAGGCCGATGTCCAGCACGGCCAGATCGAACGGCGTGCGCGCCGCCTCGCGCAGCGCCTCGCCGCCGGTGAGGCAATGCACCGCCTCGAAGCCCTCGGCGCGCAGCGCGTAGAGCACGGTGTCGGCGATGGCGCTTTCGTCTTCTACCAGGAGGATGCGCATGGTTTGGAGCAGGGGAATTAAGGGAAATAGGGGGAAAAGGGGAATGGTGGGCGCGTGGGGCGGCGAGGTTTCACCGCCTTTGGCCGACCGCGGGCGGTCCAGACGGCATAATGCCCCATCCCGGGTCGGCGCCGCCGTCCCTTCTTTCCCCTGATTCCCCTCTTCCCGGCTCCACCATGAACTACCGCCACGCCTTCCACGCCGGCAACCACGCCGACGTGCTCAAGCACATCGCCCTGCTCGCCCTGTGCGACGCGCTGACCGCCAAGCCGGCGCCGCTGTTCGCCCTGGACACCCACGCCGGGCGCGGGCTGTACGCGCTGGACGGCAATTCGGCGCAGCGCACCGGCGAGGCCGAGGGCGGCATCGGCCGCTTGCTGGCCGAAGCGCCCAAGCAGCCGCTGATCGGCCGCTATCTGGCCGCGGTGCGCGCCTGCCGCCAGGAACACGGCGCGGCCGCCTATCCGGGCTCGCCCTGGCTGCTGGCGCACGCGCTGCGCGCGGACGACCGCATCGCCGCCTGCGAACTGCAGCCGGAGGAAGCCGCCCAGCTCAAGCACGCGTTCGCCCGCGACGAGCGCGTCGCCGCGCATCAACGCGACGGCTATGCGGCGATGAAGGCGCTGCTGCCGCCGCGCATCGGCGAGACCCGCTACAACCGCGGGCTGGTGCTGATCGACCCGCCGTTCGAGGCGCAGTTGGCCGAGTTCGACACCGCGCTGGCCGCGCTGCGCGACGCGCTGGGCCGCTGGCCGCAGGGCACCTACGCGCTGTGGTATCCGATCAAGCGCCGGCGCGCGCTGCAGCCGTTCTACCGCCGCGCCGCGACCTTGCCGGCCAAATCCGCGCTCACCGTCGAACTGCTGGTGCGCGCCGACGATTCGCCGCTGCGCATGAACGGCAGCGGCCTGCTGGTGCTCAACGCGCCGTGGCATTTCGATCAGCAGATGCAGGCGGTGCTGCCGGCGCTGGCGCGCACGCTGGGCGAAACCGCGGACGCGGCCGGCGCGGTGCAGTGGTTGAAACAGCCCGACTGAACGAATCGCGGCAGGCTTGGTCCCGCCGCCGCGATCGCACGCTGCAGCGCAACGAAAACCGCGGCGCGAGGCGTCGCCGCGAGCGCCGGGCGCGCCCGGCCATCACACTTCCGCCGCGACCGGCTTGCCGCGCCGCGGCCGCATGCCGTAAGACCGACGGCGCCCAATGACGGGCCCGACAAGGATTTCGCCATGCTTAGGAAGAAAGCCGTCCTGCTCGCGTGCTGCGCGTTCGCCTTCGGCGTCGGCATGACCGCCACCGCGGTCGCCGCCTGCAACAACACCTGCCGCCTGGGTTGCGAACGCGCCTATGCGTCGTGCAATCCGGCCACGACCGATTGCGAACTCAACTACGCCAACTGCTATCGCCGCTGCGGTTGCGTGCTGCCCTGAGGATCGGGGCCCGGCCGCGGCGCGACGCCGCGGCCGGCGTCAGTAGCAATCCCAGTGATACGACACGCGGCTGAAATCCGCGCGCGCCAGATCGTCGGGATCGATGAAGAAATTGGCGATGCCCGAATCGCCCCACATCATTTCGTCGTCGCTGTCGAGCTGGAACAACAGCACGCGGCGGTCGCCGGCGTCGCGCGGATCGCTCTGGGTGAACTGCGGGTGGCCGCCGAGCTTATGGCCGCCGCGGTCTAGGTAATCGGCGACTTCGTCGGTGAGCTCCTCGTCGGTTTCCGCCACCTCCGGGTGCTCGCTGCGATAGCGTGCGGCCAGTTCGGCCGGATCGCCGCCGAGCGTCTCGTTCAAGCCGACATCGCCGATGCCGACGCTTTCGTAGTCGGTCGTGAAGCTCATCCGCCGCGGCTTGGCCGGATCGAACGGCAGCTGTTCGGTCGCCGCGATCGCCGGCGGCGCGACCTGCGGCGCCGACACGTCGGCCCAATACACCACGCGGAAACCTGTCTGCTGCGCCAGCGCGCGCATGCGGTCGCCGCGGTCGGCGGCGTCCAGCGCGGCGCCGTAGTAGTCGTCGCCGCTGATGAAGAACTGCAACAGGCCGCGCTCGGGATACCCCGGCATCTTCGGCGTCGCGGCCAGATCGATCTGCGCCAGCAGGTTCATCGGCCGGCCCTGCGCATCGCGCGGATAATCGCGGCCGGCCGCCCAGTAGGCGCGGCCGCCGACCTTGCTGGCGCGCGCCTCGTCCTGGGCCATCGGCGCCAGCGCGATGCGCAGCACCGGCCGCTGGCTGCGTTCCAACGCCAACGCGGCCGGGGCCAGCACCGCCTTGGCCTGGCGATGCTCGTCCTGCGAAGCGCAGCCGGGCGCGCTCTTGCCGCCGGCCTGTTTTTTCGCCTTGTCCTTCGGCAGATCGACCTGGAATTGGTAGCCGTTGGCTTTGATCTTTCGGTCGAGCAAATACAACCCGCCGCCGGCCGCGCCGAGCAGCACCGCCACGATCGCGCTCGACAACAGCACCGCCTTGCCCGTGTTCATCGCATCCCTTCCCAAAACGTCACGGCCGGATTATCGCCGCGCGCGGCGCGCAAACGAAACGCCCGGCGCGAGGCCGGGCGTTTCGCGAACCCGAGCGGCTCAGGCCGCCGGTTTGAAATCCGGCTCGAAGAAGCTCCAGCGCACTTCCGGGAAAGCCTGCTTCATCGCCCGCTCGACCGTGTTGATCTGCTCGGTCAGGCCGGCGACGCTGTGCTCCTCGCGCATCTGCGCCTGCACCGAGACCATCACTTCGTTGCCGAGCTGCAGGGTGATCAGGCTGATCACGCGCGCCACTTCCGGACGCGCGTCGAGGAACTCGCGGATCTGCTGCTGACGCAGCGGATCGACACTCTGGCCGATCAGCATCGCCTTGACCTCGATGGCGACGAACACCGCCACGATGATCAGCAGCGCGCCGATGCACACCGTGCCGATGGCGTCCCAGATCGGGTTGCCGGTCAGCACCGTCAGCATCACCGCGATCAGCGCCAGCACCAGGCCGAGCAGCGCGGCCAGGTCTTCGCCGAAGATCACCACCAATTCGGCCTGACGGCTCTCGCGGAACCACTGCCACAGCGAACGCTGGCCGCGCGCCTTGGCCACTTCCTGCAGGCAGGCGCGCATCGACACGCCCTCGGCGACGATGCCGAACACCAGCACGCCGGCCGCCCACCACCACTGCTTCAGCGGCTCGGGGTGCTGCAGCTTATGAATGCCTTCGTACAGCGAGAACATGCCGCCGACGGTGAACAGCATCACCGCGACCAGGAACGACCAGAAATAGATGGCCTTGCCGTAGCCCAGCGGATAGTCCGGCGACGGCGGGCGCTTGGCTTGCTTGAGGCCGAGGATCAGCAGGCCCTGATTGCCGCAGTCGGCGAGCGAGTGGACGGTCTCGGCCAGCATCGCGCTGGAGCCGGTGAAGAACGCCGCCACGCCCTTGGCGGCCGCGATCGCGAAATTGGCGCCGAGCGCGAACAAGATCGCGCGGGTCGAATCACCACCACCTGCCATGACTGAACTGCTCCTTGGGTCGAGGCGCCGGAGTCTAGCATTGCCGATGCTGGCGGTTGAGTGGCTTGCGCTGGGTCGGCTCGGCGCCGCGCGCGCGGCTGCGGCGCGGTGCGGAGGCGGGGCGTTCTGAGTCCGGGAGGACGGCGTCGGCGATGGCTTGTGCGGGCCGTCGACGTTGCGGCACGCCGGCTGCGGCAGGTCGCCATCACTTGATCGCGCGATGCGAAACGTCGCGCCTCGCGTCGGGATGGCCTGCGTGCGGCGTTGGCGCGTGTTCGATCCGCCGCGCTGCGGGGTTCTCGCTGGGCTCTCGCGAGCTTCGCGCTCGCAGCCTTCGCTCCGTTAAAGCGGGGCCCGGAGACTTCACCGTCCTGTCGCGATAAAGCCCTGGATTCCCGCTTTCGCGGGAATGACGGCGTGGAGGTTTTCGCCATCGCTTTCGTTTTCGATGCCGTCGCGCCATCTCCGCGCGAGGCCGGAGCGCGTCGCCGCGCAGCGGCATGACGTCGCGACACAAAGGCGGGCGCTGCGGCGCGATGCGAACGAGGCCTGCGCTGCGGAGAAGGACATCGTCGGCCCCAGCTTCGCGGCGCGAACATCGCCGCGCGCATGCCCTCGAACGCCCCCTCCGCCCGGCCGCAATCGCGATCAAGCCGCCATCCGCTCAAGACTAAGCATCGGACCGTCCACCCGCGAGGTGCCGCCCCCACCTGCCCGCCCACCCGCCCGGCACTGGCGTTGCGTCCGTCGGCTGGGCATTGTCAGGCCGCATTCACACGGCCATCATGCGAACGACTCGCATCCCCCAGCGACGGCCGTACCCATATGAAAGTGCCGTAATGGTCCGGCGGGGCCCACCCTTCACCCCGCCGGAGGCGCATTCAGGCTGTTCAGTGTCGCTGGGCGACCGGCGGCCGCGCCTGAATCAGGATGAAGGGCCAAATTCGTCACAATGTGCCACTATCCGCTCATGGCCACGCGTGAACGTCTCCCGCCCTGGCACGAACGCCAGCGCCTCCCCAACGGACGCGAAGTCCTGATCCGTCCGGTCAGGCCCGAGGACGCCGATCCTCTTCGCGCCGGCTTCGCCCTGCTCCAGCCCGACGAGGTGCGCCAGCGCTTCCTCTACGCGCTGAAGGAGCTCACCCCCGAGATGGCCGAGCGCTTCACCCGGGTCGATCCGCGCACCGAGTTCGCCCTGGTCGCGGCCGAGCCGCTGCCGCCGGGCGAGGCCCTGGTCGGCGCGGTGGCGCGGGTCGCCATCGACGAGCGCACCCAGGACGCCGAGTTCGCGATCCTGGTCAGCCGCTACATCGCCAACATGGGCCTGGGCCGTTATCTGATGACCCGGCTGGTGAAGTGGGCGCGCGGCAAGAAGGTGCACCGGCTTTACGGCGACGTGTTCGAGCACAACACGCCGATGCTGTCGCTGGCCCAGTCGCTGGGCTTCGAGCGCGAGTTCCACCAAGACTCGCCGGGCCTGATCCGGGTCTCGCTGGACCTGCGCAGCAAGCCCGCGCCGGCCGAAGCCGCCGGCGGCACCTGATTCTTCGCCTCGTTTCGCCGTCCGCCGCCGCGCGCGGCGGCGGCGGCGGACGACTTGCGTACCCCTGTTTCAGAACGGCAACGGCACGTTGCCGACTTGATCGCACATCACCGTGACGGTGTCGGAGTACGGCCCCGACTGACCGATCAACTGGCCGGACACGATCTCGGGGCAGTCGCCATAAAAGCTCACGCCCACCAACGCGGTGCGCGCGGCGTCGCTGTAATAGCTGGTGACCGACACCGGACTCGGCGGCGTCGCCGGCCCGGCCGCCCCGGCCGAAGCCGACACGACTGAGGCGGCCAGCAACGCCCACGCCAGCGGCTTGCGCGCGGCGGCGAAACGAACAGTGCTCAGCATGGGATTCCTCGCTTGAAGTTCGCCACGACGCGGGCTCAGGGCTCGGTGCCCGGCGGCGCCGGACACGGCATGTAGTAGTAGGTCTTCTGGCTGGTGCGGGTGCCCCACGGCAACGGCCGCGGCGATCCTTCCGGGCACACGCCGTCGACATCGCCGCCGACCGCCTCGCCTTCGAGCCAGTACGTGGTGATCAACAGCTTGCCGGTGGGCGGCGATATCCCGGCCGTGGCGGTCGCGGCGAAGCCCAGGGCCGCGGCCAGCGCCGCGCGGTACAGGAGCGGTTTCATCGTGCTTCCTCCAACGGTTCGACGCGCGGCGCCGCGATTTCGACGCTGCCGCAAGGCAGATAGCTGATGACCGGCGTGCCGCCCGTGCGTCCCCACGCCAGCGGCTGCGGGCCGGGACAATGGCCATAGACGCTGCGGCCCACGACCGTGCCGTTCTGGGTCCAATCCACGATCATCCAGGCGCCGTCCGGCGGCGCCGGCAGCGCCGAACCGGTCGACGAGAACGCGCCGCCCAGCACCAGCAGCGCGGCCGCGAGCGGCCATTTGCGATGGTTCCCTTTCATTTCGTCCTCCTTGTCTCCATTGAGAGTGGGCGCGCGCTGCGCGGCCCGCGCCGAACGACCGGTTCGCGCAAAGTCCGCGATCGCGGACCGATCCTGGCCGGTATAGCGCGTCATCGTCGCCGCTTCCGCGAACTCCCCCGCAAAGCGCGCGTCCGTCCGTCGCCGCTTCCCGCCGCCGCCTCTGGAATTACACTAGCCGCCCCGCAATGACCCAAGCTTCCGCATCCGTGTCCCTGCTGCCCAAATCCGGCCAGCAGCGCGCCTGGTGGCGCGCGCCGGCCTCGCCCTCCGCGTTGGCTTGGGCGATCGCCCAAGCCGCCGGCGAACACGACGGCCCGCTGCTGGCCGTGACCCGCGACAACCACGGCGCGCATCAGCTCGAAGCCGACCTGCGCACCTTGCTCGGCGCCGCCGGCGCGGCCGACGGCGCGCTGCCGGTGCTGCCGTTCCCGGATTGGGAAACGCTGCCCTACGACGTCTTCAGCCCGCACCCGGACATCGTCTCGCAGCGCTTGTCGGCGCTGCACCGCCTGCCCGCGCTCAAGCGCGGCATCGTGGTGGTGCCGGTGCAGACGCTGCTGCAGAAGCTCGCGCCGCTGCGCCACGTGGTCGGCGGCAGCTTCGACGTGCGCGTCGGCCAGCGTCTGGATCTGGACCAGGAAAAGCGCCGGCTCGAATCGGCCGGCTACCGGCACGTGCCGCAAGTGCTCGACCCCGGCGATTTCGCCGTGCGCGGCGGCTTGCTCGACGTGTACCCGATGGGCGCGGATTCGCCGTTCCGGGTCGAGCTGCTCGACGACGAGATCGAAACCATCCGCGCCTTCGATCCCGAATCGCAGCGCTCGCTCGACAAGATCGAACGCGTGCACCTGCTGCCGGGCCGCGAAGTGCCGCTGGACGAGGCCTCGCTCAAGCGCGCGCTCGACGCGCTGCGCGAGCGTTTCGATCTCGACACCCGGCGCAGCGCGCTGTACCAGGACCTCAAGGCCGGCCTGGCGCCGTCGGGCATCGAGTACTACCTGCCGCTGTTCTTCGAGCAGACCTCGACCCTGTTCGACTACCTCGCCGGCAACGTGCTGCCGGTGATCGCCGACGGCGCGCTGGAGGCGGCCGACGCGTTCTGGACCCACACCGGCGAGCGCTACGAACAGCGCCGCCACGACATCGAACGCCCGCTGCTGCCGCCGGATCAGCTGTACCTGACCCCGGTCGGCCTGCGCGAACGCCTCAACCAGGGCGAGCGCATCGAACTGTGCGGCGAACAGCACGCGCAGCGAACGCGCGCGCTGGCGCTGGGCGACCAGCCCGCGCCGAGCCTGCCGGTGGCCGCGCGCGACGCCGCGCCGGCCGAGGCGCTCAAGTCGTTCTTGTCGAACTACCCCGGCCGCGTGCTGATCGCCGCCGACACCGCCGGCCGCCGCGAGGCGCTGCTGGAAGTGCTGCAATCGGCCGGCCTGCGCCCGGACGTGGTCGCCGACTGGGCCGCGTTCCGCGACGGCGCGGCGCGCTTCGCCATCGCGGTGGCGCCGCTCGACGACGGCTTCGCCATCGACGAACCGGCGCTGGCGATCCTGACCGAACGCCAGCTGTTCCCCGAACGCGCCTCGCAGCCGCGCCGGCGCAAGCGCGCCGGACGCGAGCCCGAGGCGATCATCCGCGACCTCGGCGAATTGTCCGAAGGCGCGCCGATCGTCCACGAAGATCACGGCGTCGGCCGTTACCGCGGCCTGATCGTGCTCGAAGCCGGCGGCCAGCCCGGCGAATACCTGGAAATCGAATACGCCAAGGGCGACCGGTTGTATGTGCCGGTCGCGCAGTTGCACCTGATCAGCCGCTACTCCGGCGCGTCGGTGGAAACCGCGCCGCTGCATTCGCTCGGCGGCGAGCAATGGACCAAGGCCAAGCGCAAAGCCGCGGAGAAAGTCCGCGACGTCGCCGCCGAACTGCTGGAAATCCAGGCCAAGCGGCAAGCCCGCGCGGGTCTGGCGCTGGACGTGGACCGGGCCATGTACGAGCCCTTCGCCGCGGCGTTCCCGTTCGAGGAAACGCCCGATCAGCACTCCTCGATCGAAGCGGTGATCCGCGACCTCGGCAGCAGCCAGCCGATGGACCGGGTGGTCTGCGGCGACGTCGGCTTCGGCAAGACCGAAGTCGCGGTGCGCGCGGCCTTCGTCGCCGCCGCGGCCGGCAAGCAGGTCGCGGTGCTGGTGCCGACCACGCTGCTGGCCGAGCAGCACTACCGCAACTTCCGCGACCGCTTCGCCGATTGGCCGCTCAAGGTCGAGGTGCTGTCGCGCTTCAAGACCAGCAAGGAGATCAAGGCCGAGCTGGAGAAGCTCACCGAAGGCAAGATCGACGTGGTGGTCGGCACCCATCGCCTGTTGCAGAACGATGTGCGCTTCAAGGATCTCGGCCTCGTCATCGTCGACGAAGAGCAGCGCTTCGGCGTGCGCCAGAAGGAAGCGCTGAAGGCGCTGCGCGCCAACGTGCACTTGCTGACGCTCACCGCCACGCCGATCCCGCGCACGCTCAACATGGCCATGGCCGGCCTGCGCGACCTCAGCATCATCGCCACCCCGCCGGCGCACCGGCTGGCGGTGCAGACCTTCGTCGTGCCCTGGGACGACATGCAGCTGCGCGAAGCGTTCCAGCGCGAGCTCTCGCGCGGCGGGCAGGTCTACTTCCTGCACAACGACGTGGAAAGCATCGGCCGCATGAAGCGCCAGCTCGAAGAGTTGGTGCCCGAAGCGCGCATCGGCATCGCCCACGGCCAGATGGCCGAGCGCGAGCTGGAGAGCGTGATGCTCGACTTCCACAAGCAGCGCTTCAACGTGCTGCTGTGCACGACCATCATCGAGTCGGGCATCGACATCCCCAACGCCAACACCATCATCATGAACCGCGCCGACAAGTTCGGCCTGGCCCAGCTGCATCAGCTGCGCGGCCGCGTCGGCCGTTCGCACCATCGCGCCTACGCGTATCTGGTGATCCCGGACCAGCGCTCGATCACCGCCGACGCGCAGAAGCGCCTGGAGGCCATCGCCTCGATGGACGAACTCGGCGCCGGCTTCACCCTGGCCACCCACGATCTGGAAATCCGCGGCGCCGGCGAGTTGCTCGGCGAGGATCAGAGCGGGCAGATGGCCGAGGTCGGCTTCAGCCTCTACACCGAGTTGCTGGAACGCGCGGTGCGTTCGATCCGCCAGGGCAAGCTGCCGGACGTGGACTCCACCGACGCGCGCGGCGCCGAAGTGGAGCTGCATATCCCCGCGCTGATTCCCGAGGATTATCTGCCCGACGTGCACACCCGCCTGACGCTGTACAAGCGCATCAGCGGCGCGCGCGGCACCGACGAGCTGCGCGAGTTGCAGGTCGAGATGATCGACCGCTTCGGCCTGTTGCCCGATGCGTCCAAGCACTTGTTCGCGGTGGCCGAACTCAAGCTCGGCGCGACCGCGCTGGGCATCCGCAAGCTCGACCTCGGCGACAAGGGCGGCCGTTTGCAGTTCGTCGAACGGCCGAACGTGGATCCGCTGTCGATCATCAAGATGATTCAGGGGCAGCCCAAGCTGTATCAGATGGACGGGCCGGACAAGCTGCGGATCAAGTTGGAGTTGCCCGATGCGCCGGCGCGTTTGGCGGCGGCGAAGGGATTGCTGACCTTGCTCGACACCAAGCATTGAGTTGGGCGGCCCCGTGCGTAGGAGCGGCGTGAGCCGCGACCGCGGGGTGGCCCGGTTGCGTCGTAAGCGAGGTGTCGCGGTCGCGGCTTGCGCCGCTCCTACAGGGAGCGATCGCCGCGCTGCCCGCGTCTGGAAGGAAAAGCCGGCTCACCGCGAACCAGCCGCAGCCCCTGTAGGAGCGGCGCAAGCCGCGACCGCGCCAACCCAACCACGCCGCAACCAACCACGCACCCAGTACAAAACACACTGCCGCCCCGCCCGCCGCGCCGCTAGCCTGCCCGCACCTTCGACCCAAGGCCCGCGCATGCTCCGCCACTCGCTCCCACTCGCCCTGTTGCTCGCCGCCGCCATGCCCACCCACGCCGCTCCGCCGCTCAAATCGCAGCTCCCGCAGCGCACCGTGCTCAACCTCGCCGCCGCCGAACAAATCGCCGCGGCGGCCGCCGCCAAGGCGCGCGAGCAGAACCTGACGGTCTCCATCGCCGTCGTCGACGAAGCCGGCCGGCTCATGCACTTCCAGCGCATGGACGGCACGCCCAACTCCAGCGTCGAAGTCGCCATCGGCAAGGCCGTGCACGCCGCCGACTATCGCCGCGACAGCGGGTTCCATCAGAAGCTGCTGGAAGGCGGCAACCATGTCGTGCTCGGCTTGCCGCATGCGCTGCCGATCGAGGGCGGCGTGCGCTTGCTGCTCGACGGTCAGGTGATTGGCGGGATCGGCGTGTCGGGCGCGCAGGCGGCGCAGGACGGGCAGATCGCGCAGGCCGGCGCCGATTTGTTGAAGTGAGGCGGCGAGGCGGCTGGTTGAAGCTCGCCGGGTCGCCTTCTTCCTACGACGATCGAGCCCGGAAGGCTCGACCTCCGCATCCGGCCGGACCGAGGCCATCGCACCGTCCGCCTAAGCGCCGCCGAACGCAGCGCTTCGACGCGCGCCGCGTCGCGCGTTGCAACGGAGCGAGGGCTTACGGCCGCCCCGCCGACGCAGCGTTCCCCGACGCGCTCCCTACAACCGCGTATCAACGCCCGGGCGGCAACGAGCGCTCGCTGCACGCCGCCGTCGCGCACGGCGCGGCCTGGCCGTAGCGCGGCAGCAGCTCGTTGCCGCGGATGAAATCCGCCATCAAGCGGAAGTAACCCTCCGGCTGGCGCGTCGACGCGCGTTCGCCGTCGGCGCCGGTCTCGAACTCGTACAGGCCGTGATCGGCGCGCGCGAACACCGCGCTGACGATGGGCCGCCCGGCGGTTTGCAGCGCGCCGAGCCGGCGCAGGGTTTCGCCCGGCGGCGCGTCGCGGTCCTCGCCGCCGAGCAGCCACAGCTGCGGCGTATCCAGCGCTTGCAACAGCGGCATCGGGTCGTACTGCGCGGGAATGCCGCGCACCAGGGCGCGCGCGTCGCGGCGGATGACGTCGGGTTCGCTGGCGAGCAGATACCAAGTGAAATTGCCGCGCACCGAGCGATACCACGGCGCATCGGCGTATTGGGCCTTGACCGCAGCCAGCCGTTCGTAGCCTTCGCTGAAATCGCTGTCGATCAGCTCGGCGGTGGCGTCGGCGATCTCCATCGCGCCGGCCAGCGCGTCGGCGCCGAAACCGGCGCGGGCGATGTCGGCGGCGATGGCTTCGCGGTCTTCCTCCAGCGGCGACACCGCCAAGCCGAAGCTCACCACGACGAAATCCACCGGCGCCAACCGCGCCGCCAACGGCGCGACCCAACCGCCCTGGCTGCCGCCTTGGTAGCCGACGCGTCCGACGCGGTCGCCGGCCAGCCGCCGCGCTTCGCGCATCGCGCGCACCGCGTCGACGGCGAGGGTCAGATAGTCCTGGGTGTAGCGCCCGCCCGAGGCGCCGGTGCCGCGCTTGTCGTAGACGAAGGTGCCGATGCCGGCGGCGGCGAATTCGCGCTGCAGCGAATAGTCCTGCACGGCCGAATCGTGTTCGGCGCCGTGGATCAGGACCACCAACGGCACGCGGCCTTCGCCCGGCGGCAAGGTCAGGCGCCCGGCGAGTTCGACGCCGCTGCCTTGAAAGCGCGTTTCCACGATGCGCAGCGGCACGCGCCGGCCCGCCACGCCGTCGAAGACGAGGCCGGCGCGGCCGCAGTCGCGCAGCGCGACGCGGTGTCCGTCGGCGCGGTCGGTCCAACCCAAAGTGCTGATCCAGGCCGCACCGTCTCCGCGCTTCAACGCGCCGGTGCGGCCGTCGCTCAGGCGCCAGCGCAAGCGGCCTTCGCCGGCCGGGCCGATATCGAGCGCGCGGCCGTCGTCGAGGCGGTAGCTGCCGGTTTCGCAAGCGGGCGTGGACTCGGCCGCGGCCATCGCCGGCATCGGGCCCATCGCCAGCAACGCCGCGAACGTCAGCGCGGCTCGCCGCGCGCTCCACTGGTGCGATGCGCTATTCATCGGGACCGTTCTCCGCTTCGGATTCGACCGCACGCTACGCCGTCGCGCGGCCGCGCCGCCAGCGCGGTGCGACGAAGCCGCCGGAGCCGCGACGAAATCGCCGGGGCGCGGAACGAAACGCGCCAGCGCAGCGGCTCGCCGCGCGCTCGTGCGCACGGTGCGAACGCGCCGCGCGACACTCGCGCGCTCGGCGAGCGCCGCAGTAAGCTGCCGGCATCCTCGCGCCGCCGACCGCCATGAAGACTTTCGCCGCACCGCTCCTGCTCGCCGCCGCGCTGGCCACGCTCGCCGCCTGCGCCAGCGCGCCCTCCGCGCCGCCGCCGGGCGGCGCGCGCTACATCGTCGTGCGCCACGCCGAAAAAGCCAGCGACGACCCGCGCGATCCCAACCTCGCGCCCGCCGGCCGCGAGCGCGCGCAACGCTTGGCCGCGCGCCTGCGCGAGGAGCCGCTGCGCGCGGCCTACGCCACCGCGTATCGCCGCACCCAGCAGACCGCCGAGCCCGCCGCGCGCGAACACGGCCTGCAGACCATCGTTTACGACGCCAAGCTGCCCGCCGCCGAATTCGCCGCGCGCGTGCGCAACGAACAGCCCTCCGGCGCGACGCTGATCGTCGGCCACAGCAACACCGCGCCCGACATCGCCGCCGCGCTGTGCGCCTGCGCGGTCGAGCCGATGCCGGAGACCGAATACGACCGGCGCATGATCGTGGAGATCGACCCGCAAGGCCGGGCGACGCTGCGGATCGAACGCGACCGCTGATCGCGATGCGTGCCGACGCGCGAGCGCAGCCCGCCGTCGCGCGAACCGTTCGCGCCACCGGCTCGCACCGCCGCGCCACATCGACGGCACCGCCGCCGCATCGCATTCGGTGACGCCGCCCGCAGCCCCGGCCCGCGCGGCTGGACGCCGCCGCGCCGATCGCCGAGCATCGCCGCGATACCGCCCGTCCGATCCCACCGCGCACCGCGCTCAGGAGCCTTCGATGAAACCCGTCCCCTTCGCCGCCTCGCTCGCCTGCGCGCTCGCGCTGGCCGCCTGCGCCCACGCCGGCGGCGAAGGCCGCAGCCTCGCCGCCGGACAATCCGCGCAACTGCATCCCGGCGACAGCGTCGCCCTGCCCGACCGCTCGCGCCTGCGCTTCGTCCAGGTCGTCAACGATTCGCGCTGCCGCCCGAACGTGCAGTGCATCCGCGCCGGCGAAGCGGTGCTGGCGTTCGAGCTGACCGGCGGCGACGGCGCCAAGTCGGCGCTGTCGTTCGACACCTCCGCCGAGCCGCGCCAACGCGCCGGCGCGTGGGTGGTGGAATTGCAGTCGCTGGATTTCGCCGAGCCGCCGCAGGCGACGGTGAAGGTCGAGGCGAACTGAGCCGCGCCGGCCGCCGGCCGGAACCTCCGCGCCCGAAGAGGACGTTCCCGCGGATTCCGCGGGTGCTTGTTCGGGGCCGAGCTGCGAATGCGGAGAAGCGGAGAAGCGGGGAACGAGGAACGAGGAACGAGGAACGAGTAATAGCTTGACCGCTGCCGCTCGCTTCTCGCTCTTCCGCCCTCGTTGCCTAAAGTCCCCGCCCACGCAACAAACGGCCGCGAAAACGCCGGTCGCGCGGGGCCGCCCCGCTCGGACACCACCCCGCCACGCGCAACACCGAGTTGCGCTCGCGGTCGCGCGATTGCAGCCCAGACGTGCCACTCTGCCGGCATCGATCCCGCAGGAGAGCCCGTCCATGACCATCCTCGTCGCGCCGCGCGTTCACGACCTCGGCGGCTTCCAGGTGCGCCGCGCCGTGCCCAGCCTGCAGGCCCGTTCGGTCGGGCCGTTCGTGTTCGTCGATCACATGGGCCCGGCCGAATTCGCCGCCGGCCAGGGCATCGACGTGCGCCCGCATCCGCACATCGGGCTGGCCACGGTCACCTTCTTGTGGGCCGGCGCCATCGGCCACCGCGACACCCTGGGCAGCGTGCAGGACATCCATCCCGGCGACGTGAACTGGATGACCGCCGGCCGCGGCATCGCCCATTCCGAACGCACGCCCGACGCGCCGCGCGCCAGCGGCCAGGCCGTGCACGGCCTGCAGACCTGGGTGGCGCTGCCGCGCTCGTTCGAGGAAACCGCGCCGGCCTTCCATCACCATCCCGCCGCGACCCTGCCGCAGCAGCGCCGCGACGGCGCCTGGCTGCGCATCGTCGCCGGCCGCGGCTTCGGCGAGGAATCGCCGGTGCGGGTGTTCGCCGACACGCTCTACGTCGCCATCGATCTGGACCCCGACGCCGAGCTCGATATCGAGGACAGCCACGCCGAGCGCGCCCTGTACATCCTGGAAGGCCAGTCGCAGCTCGACGGCGCCGACCTGCCGGAGAAGCACCTGATCGTGCTCGACCCCGGCACCCGCCCGCGCCTGCGCGCCCAGACCCCGCTCAAGGCCATGCTGCTCGGCGGCGAGCCGCTCGACGGCCCGCGCCACCTGTGGTGGAACTTCGTGTCCAGCTCGCGCGAGCGCATCGAGCAAGCTAAACAGGACTGGGCGCAGGGCCGCTTCGGCCAGATCCCGGGCGAGCACGAATTCATCCCGCTGCCGGAGCGATAGATTTTTCCGAATCTGCCCTAAGACTTTGCATAAGCGTTTGTCAATCCCCGCAAACTCGACTAAGGTCACGGTCGAGGGCTCTCGCAACACTGCTTAAACCATCAGCCGGTTTTCAGGGGGACGTGTCGTGAAGTCATGGGGGAAGGGCCGCGCGTTGCCGTGGCTGGGATTGCTGTTCGTTCTGTGCGCCACCGCCAAGGCCCAAGAGGCCGCGCCGGCGCAGGGCAATTGCCCGATGTTGCCGGCGTCCACCGGCCTGCATTGGGAATACCGCGGCACCGCCGATACGGATTTCTGCCGCGCGCTGCGCGAGGACGGCAGCGAGGCGTTCGGCCTCTACATCGCCGCCAAGCAACCGTTCGAGCCCAAGCGCAGCAACCGCGCCGAGGACGCCACCATCGACGGCAAGCAGATCCACTGGTACCGCAGCGAAATCGCCGGCAAACCGGAAGTGCAGGCGCGCGAAACCCTGATCGAGGTCGGCAACGGCAAGATCGCCCACGTGTGGCTGCAGGCGCAGTCGCAGGATCAGCTCAAGGAGGTCCTCGGCCAGACCGAGGGCTTGCGATTTCAGTCGTCCCGACTGAGCAGCAAGTAAACCGCCTCATCACATCGCAAATGATCCGATGCCACCGTCCCTGGGCGGTGGCATTTGTTTTGCCGCTTCAGGGGTGATTTTTGTGACGCGTTGCACATTTTCCCGGGTTCGCGCAGCATGAGAATCGGCCTGGCTGAACAGGGTCCGCGTTAACGCCGCTCCCTGCTGAACAGGCGCGATCGTCGATCCCGGGGCCGCTGTCTCTCGCAAGAGAGTCGCCCATCCCTCTTTAAGGAAAGACATCATGATCAAGCGACTGGGTGCGGAGTTCATCGGTACCTTCTGGCTGGTGCTCGGCGGTTGCGGCAGCGCCGTGCTCGCGGCCAATTTCGGCGGCGCCGGCAACCCGCTCGGCATCGGCCTGCTCGGCGTGGCGCTGGCGTTCGGCCTGACCGTGCTGACCGGCGCCTACGCGCTGGGCCACATCTCCGGCGGCCACTTCAATCCGGCGGTGAGCTTCGGCTTGTGGGCCGGCGGCCGCTTCCCCGCCAAAGACTTGTTGCCCTACATCGTCGCCCAGGTGCTCGGCGCGATCCTCGCCGGCTTCATCCTGTTCCACATCGCCAGCGGCACCGGCAGCTTCAGCATCGATCCCAACGCGGCCGGCGCCTTCGCCAGCAACGGCTACGACCTGATGTCGCCGGGCGGCTATTCCGCGGCCTCGGCGTTCCTGACCGAAGTGGTGATGACCGCGATGTTCCTGGTGATCATCCTCGGCGCGACCCACAAGAACGCGCCGGCCGGCTTCGCGCCGATCGCCATCGGCCTGGGCCTGACCTTGATCCACCTCATCAGCATTCCGGTGACCAACACCTCGGTGAATCCGGCGCGCTCGACCGGCGTGGCCCTGTTCGCGGGCAGCGCAGCGCTGGGGCAGCTGTGGATGTTCTGGGTGGCGCCGATCCTGGGCGGCCTGATCGGCGGCGCGGTGTATCGGTGGTTGGGCAAGGACGACTGAGGGCGGTGGGTCGGTAACGGAAAAGCCGCGCGGTTGCGCGGCTTTTTCGTTTGGGGGGCGGTTCCGTCGTTGTTGGGTTGGCGCGGTCGCAGCTTGCGCAGCTCCTACAGGGGCTCCGGCGGGTTTCGTTTCCGACTGTAGGAGCTGCGCAAGCTGCGACCGCGCCACCTCGGTTACGGCGAAACCCGCATCGCAGCCGCGCATCCGCGGTCGCGGCTTACGCCGCCCCTATACGACTAGCGCGCGGTTTTCTGGCCTACGGCGATGCCGGCGAGATCGATCGCGGTTTTCTGCAGCTGCGCGGCGATGGCCGCGTCGCCGACGCCTTCGGCGGCGTCGAGCATCTGGTACACCGCTTGCAACTGGCGCAGGCCGCGCGGCGGCACTTTCTTGATCTTGCCGCCGACGATGACGAAGCCGCCGGCGCCCGAGGCGACTCCGGCCGAGACGTAGCTGGCGACGATGACGAACTGGCGCGGATCGATGCGGGTGGCCATGACGGTGCTCCTGAAGAAAGCCGCGATTCGCGCGGCGCGTACGCCGTGTGCGCGCACGCGCAAGCGCGCGGCGCGGCGGCACACTCAGGACAACGCGCGCGTTCGCGGCGCCCGGCCAAGCGCTGCATCGTTCGCGGCGTTCGCGCGCGACTCGCCGCGCGGCGCCGACGACGCGATGCGCAAACGCGGCGCGAACAAGAAAAAGGCCACGCCGGAGCGTGGCCTTTCTTCATCGCATCGGCGTCGTCGCGGCGCCGCTCAGAACTTGCCTTCCTGGAAATCGACGAACGCCTGCATGATTTCCTGCTTGGTGTTCATCACGAACGGACCGTAACGCGCCACCGGCTCGCGCAGCGGCCGGCCGGCGACCACGATCAGGCGGCTGCCGCGGCCGGCATCGCCGAGCTTCAGCGTCGAACCGCCCGCCAACACCACCATTTCCTGCGCGTCGACCGCGCGCGCATCCTCGCCGTCGCCGAGCGACACACCGCCTTCGTACACGTAGACGAACGCGTTGTGGCCTTCGGGCAGTTCGTACTCCCAGGCCGCGCCGGACTGCAGCTCGACGTCGATGTAGACCGGGTCGGTCGCCGGCTGGCGGATCGGCCCGCGCACGTCGCCGATCTGGCCGGCGATCAGCTTCACCCGCACGCCGTCGGCCGGCGTCAGCTGGACGATGCGCTCGGGCGCGAACTCCTGATACTTGGGCTCGGTCATCTTCTCGCGCGCCGGCAGATTCACCCACAGTTGGAAGCCGCGCATGCGGCCTTCCTCCTGCTCGGGCATCTCCGAATGCACCAGGCCGCGGCCGGCGGTCATCCACTGCACGCTGCCGGGCACCAGCACGCCTTCGTTGCCGTGGTTGTCGCGATGGCGCATGCGGCCGTCGAGCATGTAGGTGACGGTCTCGAAGCCGCGGTGCGGGTGCTCGGGGAAACCGGCGAGGTAGTCCTCGGGCTGGTCGGTGCCGAACTCGTCGAGCAGCAGGAACGGATCGAGGTCGGGCAACTGCGGCCCGCCGATGACGCGGGTCAGGCGGACGCCCGCACCGTCGGACGTGGCCTGGCCGCGCAGCTTGCGGCCGACGCGGGCGTAAGTGGTGGCGGTGGTGGCCATGGGCCTTGCTCCTAAGGGATCGCCGGATTGGCGCTGGAGCTAGGATGCCACTGCATTTTCAGAACGATACGACCAAAACTGCAATCATCCGTAACAAAAACGGAACGAAAGCCCCCGGAGCCCCTGTAGGAGCGGCGCGAGCCGCGACCGCGACAACCCAACTACGCCGAAACCTCCGCCGCGAGCGGAACCCCCGCAGTCGCGGCTCGCGCCGCTCCTACCGGGAGCCTTCGGCGGTTACGGCGCGGACCACGGCTACCGCGCCTTAACCGAGCCAGCGACGCTTCCCGTCGGATCGCGTTCGAGAACCTCAAGGCCCGATCACAAAACCTGATTCGTCCATTTGCCCTTCACCGCGCTGAAGGTTTCTTTCTTGTCGATCCACCAGCGGTCGTGGGCGAACATCAGCGTGTAGCGCCGACGTTGCGTGTAATGCCGCATCGTCGGATGCGTCCACAGCGTTTCCAACATGCACTTCCTGCCGAGATCCTCCGCGCCGACGACGCTTTCGTTGGCCGGGTCGTATTCGGGCGGGAAGCCGACATCGGGGCCGGCCAGGCGGCCGGTCTTGCGCTCTTTCGCGGTCAGGAAGCGAGCGTAGATCGCGTTCAACCCGGTCCGGATGCGCTCCAGGTGCGGCTCCAGCCCGCCGTTTTCGGGGCGGCTGAGCGCGTAGGCCTCGACCTCCCATGCGTTCATCGCCGCGGCGAAATCGGCGAACAACGCCTGCGCATCCTGAGTCCGTTGATCGTCCATGCATCGACCTCGTTTGCGTCTGCGTCGGGAGATGACCGGCGCTCGCGCCTCAGCCCGCCGCGCGGGTGTAGACGTACACCGTCGCCGGCGGCACGTTGCGCAGCACGAACTCGCCGCGGCGCACGCGCAGCGACAGTTGCCGCGCCACCGCATCGGCAACCGGCGCGGCCGGGCCGTAGGTGAACTGCACGAACACGCCGCCGGGGCGCAGGCACTGGAACGCGGCGGCGATGATGTCGCGCTGCAAGGGATGCGGCATCGCCAGCAAGCCGAGCCCGGACACCACCGCGTCGGCCGGGCCGTCGCTCAGATAGCCCTGCTCGCGCGCCAGCGCCGGCAGCATGCGCGCGTCGCCGAGCAGCACCGGCACGCGCGGGAAGCGCACCTGCAGGTGCGCGTGCAGCTCTTCGTTGAGCTCCAGCACCAGCAGGTCCTGATCGCGGATGCCGGCGTCGAGCAAGGCGCGGGTGATCGCGCCGGTGCCGCCGCCGAGTTCGATCACGCGCGCCGCGTCGTCGGGCAGTTCGGCGATCATCGCCGCGGCCAGTTCCGCGCTCGACGGCGCCACCGCGGCCACCCGCAGCGGGTTCTTGAGCCACTGGCGGAAGAACGTCCAGGCGCCGGGTTTGCGCTGCGGCTTCATGCGCGGCTCCGCGGCGCGGCGACGAGGCAAGCGATGGTCGAGGCGATCATCAGCGCGGCTCCAGTCGCCAGCAGCGGTGGATGCGCGCATCGCGCTCGAAGTCCGGCGGAATCGTCGCGGCGGTGATGTCCTCGCAGCGCGCGAACTGGGCGATGGCGTCCTCGTCCAGGCGGAAGCGGCGGAAGTTGTTGGAGAAATACAGCACGCCGTTGTCGGCCAGACGCGCCACCGCCGCGCGCAGCAAGCGCACGTGTTCGCGCTGGATGTCGAAATCGTCGGCGCGCGCGGAGTTGGAGAACGTCGGCGGGTCGCAGAAGATCAGGTCGAAGCGGCCGCGGTCGGCCTCCAGCCAGGCGATCGCGTCGGCGTGGATCAAGCGGTGCTGGGCGCCGCCGATGCCGTTCTCGCGCAGGTTGTCGGCGCACCATTGCAGGTAGGTCGCCGACAGATCGACCGTGGTGGTTTCCGCCGCGCCGCCGACCGCCGCGTGCACGCTGGCCGCGCCGGTGTAGGCGAACAGGTTGAGGAAGCGCTTGTTGCGTGCCTCCTCGGCGATGCGCAGGCGGATCGGGCGGTGGTCGAGGAACAGGCCGGTGTCGAGATAATCGAACAGGTTCACGCGCAGGCGCGCGGCGCCCTCGCGCACCGGCACGAACTCGCCGCGCTGGTCGAACTGGCCGTACTTGCTGCCGCCCTTGCCGCGCGCGCGGGTCTTCAGCGCGATGCGGTCGCGCGGCACCTCGAACACTTCGCGCGCGGCCGCCAGCAGTTCGTTGCGGCGGCGGCGCTGGTCGGCTTCGGGGATGTCGGCCGGCGCGGCGTATTCCTGCACGTGCAGATAGACCCGCGGCGCGGCTTCGTCGCTGGCGTAGACGTCGATGGCCGCGGCGTATTCGGGCAGATCGGCGTCGTAGGCGCGGAAGCAGCTCACGCCCTCGCGCTGGCGCCAGGACTTGAGCTTGCGCAGGTTCTTGCGCAGCCGGTTGGCGACCATCTGCGCGCCTTCGCTGAGCGGCTGCGGCGCGGCGTCTTGTTCCTTGGCGCGCTGCTCGGCGTGGCCGACGCGGGCGATGGGATCGCAGACGATCAGCGCGCATTCGATCGCGCCGTTGAACAGCTGGTATTTCTTGCTCGCACGCAGGCCGGTGGCCTGGGCCAGCGCGGGATCGCCGCACAGCAGGCTGGCGCGCCACGACGGCACCAAGCGCTTGAGCGCGTCGCCGAGGCCGCGGTAAAGCGCGGGATCGGCGGCGAGGCGGGCGTCGTAGGGAGGGTTGCAGACGGCCAGTCCAACTGGGGTAGCCGAATCGCCAACCGCCGGAGAACCGTCGGCGGAGCCGCGCGGCTGCCCGGCTTCGCTGTTGTTGTTCGCGCTGGCGGATTCGTCGCGGTGAAGCCCTGGATCACCGCTTTCGCGGGGATCACGGTCGGAGGAGGACGTGGCGTCGTTCGCGACGTCGGCTCGCGCCGTCGCGCGCAACGGCTCCGGCACGACCCGCAACGACTCCACCGCCGCCACGTCCCAGCGGATCAATCCCGCCAAACCCGCCATCGCCTCGTTCTCGCGCGCCGCGCGGATCGCCTGCGGGTCGATATCGCTGCCGGCGAACACCGGCCGCAGCGCGGTCAAACCGGCGGTTTCGCGCGCGCGCGCTTCGTCGCACAGCGCGCGCCAGCCGGCGAAATCGAAGCCGCGCCAGCGCGTCGGCGGCAGCAGGCCGTGGCGCAGCAAGCCCGGCGCGACGTCGGCGGCCATCAGCGCGCCTTCGATCAGCAGCGTGCCGCTGCCGCACATCGGGTCGAACAGCGCGCCGCCCTGCGCGTAGAGCTTCGGCCATTGGCCGCGCAGCAGCACCGCCGCGGCCAGATTCTCCTTCAGCGGCGCCTCGCCCTGATGCTGGCGCCAGCCGCGGCGATGCAACGGGCCGCCGCCCAGATCGATCGACAACACTGCGCGGCCCTTGCGCACCACCAGATTCAAGCGCAGGTCCGGCGCTTCGGTGTCCACGTCCGGACGCGCGCCGGTCTGCGCGCGCATGACGTCGACGACCGCGTCCTTGACCCGCTGCGCGGCGTAGCGCGCGTGGGTGATGGCTTCGCCGGACACGTGCGCGTCCACCGCCAGGGTGTGCACCGCTTCCAGGTGCTCGGGCCACGGCAGCGCGGCGACGCCGGCGTACAGCGCGTGTTCGTCGGGGCAATCGAATTCGGCGATCGGCCACAGCACGCGGCTGGCCAGCCGCGACCACAGCACCGCGCGCTGGGCGTCGGCCAGGGTGCCTTCGACATTGGCGCCGGCGGTGGCGGCGGTGGCGCGCGCGCAACCCAGCGCGGCCAGTTCGTCGGCCAACAGGTATTCCAAACCCTTGCCGCAGCTTGCGTAGAACTTGCTCATGCGTGTTTACAGACTCTGCAGCAGACGGGCGAAAGCGTCGGCGCTGGCGTCGACGTTGCGTTCCAAACGGTGGTTGTCGTCGACCAGCAACAGACGCGCGCGGCGCGGCTGGGTCCAGGCTACGACCTCGGCGGCGGGGATCAGTTCATCGTCCCAGCCGTGCAGCACGCTGATCGGCACGTCGGCGGCCTGCAAGCGTGGCGCCGGGCCCATCTGGATCGGCGGCGCCATCAGGAACAGCGCGGCCGGCCGCACGTGCAGCGACACCGCGCCGGAAATGTAGGCGCCCAGGCTCGATCCGGCCAACACCACCGGCCCGCGCTCGGCGGCCGCGCGCGCCAGACCGAGCAGACGGTCGATGCGCGCATAGACGTCGCCCAGGTCGCTGACCTCGCGCTTGGCGTCCAGATCGGTGTAGTCGGGGCGTTCATGGGTCCAGCCCAGGCGTTGCGCGGCGTCGGCCAAGGCTTTCACCTTGGTGGCGTTGGGGCCGCTTTCGAAGCCATGAGACAGGATGCAATGTCCGGAAGTGATCATCTTGGAGCCGAGGTGAAGGAGTAGCGGATCGCTTCGCGAAAAAATCGAAACTCAAAAACAATCATCTGAAAACAGAAACGCAACAGCCGCGGATCGTCCGCAAGCCCAGCGTCGGGCGCGACGTCGTCATGCCGATGCGCGAACGCGGCAACGACGCCTCACCGCATCGATCGCGATCGAAACCCGCCGCGCGCGATCCGGACCGCAAGCGAAAACTCACGCCGCCGCATCGCCCGCCGGCACCAACGCGTCGCCGCGGCGGATGATCCCGCCCTCGACGATGCGCGCGCACCAGCCGCCGTGCCCGCGCATCGCGTTGTAGCCGCCCGGGCCGAGCGCGGCTTCCATCATCGAACACGGATCGCAGGATTCGGTGGTCTCCAGCAGCGCCTCGCCGAGACGGAAGCGGCGGCCCTTGAGCGCCATCAGCGGCAGACCCGACACCACGATATTGCGGCGCAGGGTCGCCGGCGCGACCGCGTCGAGCCCGGCCAGGGCCGCGATCGCCGGCAGGTGTTCGGCCTGGATCAGGGTGATGCCGCGCTTGCCGCTGCCGCCTTGGTAGCGGTCGCCGTCCAGGCCCATGCCCGCCTGCGCCACCACCTCGTCGACCTCGCGCATCGCGACCCCGCGCGCCGGCCGCACGCCGATCCACTCGACCCGGCCCGGCCGCGGCAGCGTGGCCATGAGTTTTCCTAGCGCGGAATCGGCGGGCGGCAGGGTGGTCATGGGGGGCTCCGAAGCAGGGGCGAATGGTAGCATCCGGCCCCATGCCGCCCCTGAATTTCGCGCTCGCGCCCCTGCCCTACGAAGCCCGCCTGGAGCCGCGCGATCCGGCCGCGATCGATCTGGCGGTGATCCACTGCACCGAGTTGCCGGATCTGGCGACCGCGCGCGAATACGGCGAGCGCGTGCTCTATCCGGCCTCCGGCACCGGCAACAGCGGCCATTACTACATCGACCGCGACGGCGCGACGCTGCGCTACGTCGCCGACGAGCGCGTCGCCCACCACGTGCGCGGCTACAACCCGCGTTCGGTCGGGATCGAACTGGTCAACACCGGGCGTTATCCGCATTGGCTGGATTCGCGCCATCAGGCGATGGACGAGGCCTATCCGCCGGCGCAGATCCAGGCGCTGCTGGCCCTGCTCGCCGACCTGCGCGCGCGCTTGCCGGCGCTGCGCTGGATCGCCGGGCACGAGGATCTGGACACCGCTCTGACCGAAGCCAGCGACGATCCGGCCGTGCAAGTGCCGCGCAAGCGCGATCCCGGCCCGCTGTTCCCGTGGCCGCGGGTGCTCGCCGGCTGCGGCCTGGAACGTCTGCGGCCCTGACGCTCGGCGGGCGCCGCACGGGCGCCCCGCCCCGCCGCGCGAGCCGCGCCGGCCGCCGCGGTCGCGCCCGGAGCGTGTCCGCCGTCCCGCTATACTCCCCGCGACTCCTCTCCCGGCCGGCCGATGACCTCCTCTCCCGTCTCCGAACTGATCGAACTGCTGTCGCTGGAACGGCTCGAAGACAACCTGTTCCGCGGCCAGAGCCGCGACATCGGCACCAAGTACGTGTTCGGCGGTCAGGTGCTCGGACAGGCGCTGTCGGCGGCGCAGGCGACCTTGGATTCGGCGCGCTCGGCGCATTCGCTGCACGCGTATTTCCTCAAGGCCGGCGACATCGAGGCGCCGATCGTCTATCAGGCCGACCGCACCCGCGACGGCGGCAGTTTCTCGGTGCGCCGGGTCACCGCGATCCAGCACGGCCAGCCGATCTTCTTCCTCGCCGCCTCGTTCCAGGTCGACCAAGAAGGCGGCGAGCATCAGCTGTCGATGCCGGAAGTGCCCAAGCCCGAGGACATCGCGCCCGCGCCGCCGGTGCCGCCGGAGGTGATGGCGACGCTGCCGAACAAAGTGCAGCGCTGGCTCTCGCGGCAGGGGCCGTTCGAGTTCCGCCACGTGTATCCGCGCGACGAACTCAACCCGCCCAAGCGTCCGCCGTATCAGCAAGTGTGGTTCCGCCTGAGCGAACGCGTCGGCGACGCGCCGGAGCTGCATCGCGCGCTGCTGGCCTACGCGTCCGACTTCCATCTGCTCGGCACCGCCACGTTTCCGCACGGCATCAGCTACTACCAGCCGAACGTGCAGATGGCCTCGCTCGATCACGCGCTGTGGTTCCATCGCCCGTTCCGCGCCGACGAGTGGCTGCTGTATTCGATCGACAGCCCCAGCGCGCAGGGCGCGCGCGGTTTGGCGCGCGGGCAAATCTACGACCGCGACGGCCACCTGGTGGCCAGCACCGCGCAGGAAGGCTTGATCCGCGTCGTGACCGATCAGGCCGCGGCCGCGCACGTACCGGCGAAGGAATGAAATGAGGCAGGTTTTCACCAGTTCGCGCCTGGAAAACGTCGAAGGCGTCGCGCAGTTGCTGCGCGAGGCCGGGATCGAGGTGCGGGTCACCAACGACCGCTCCTACAAGGGCAATCGCCGCTCCAGCTTCAGCTATCGCGAGGACGCCGGCGAGCGGCCGACGGTGTGGGTGATCCGTTCGGAAGATCAGCTGCGCGCGCGCGATCTGCTGCGCGAGGCCGGTTTGATCGACAGCACCCGCGGCGAGCAGGTCAATCAAGCGCCGTACCGCTTCCGTTCCGACGCCGAACTGGCGCGCCAGCCGCGCGACAAGCGCATGCTGCGGATCAAGGTCGGGCTGTTGGTGTGCATCGCGGTGGCGATGGGTTTGGCGCTGTTCCAGGGCGTGCGCACGCTGCCGGCGACGAAAGCGCCGGTCGATCCGGCCGAGGCCGCGCTGGCGACGCACGCCTTCGACGGCAGCGTCGCGGCCACGCCGCGCGCGTTGGCGCAGGCGGTGTTCGCCGCGCAACTGGCCGAAGCCGACCAAGCCACCCAATGCCTGCGCGTGGACCGCCGCGACGCCCCGCGCCCGCTGCTGACCGCGCTGGCGCGGCCGAACCTGCGCCTGCTGCCGGCCAGCCAATGCGAAGAAATCGCCGACGAGGCCGGCGGCAGCCGCGCGCGCGACGGCCAGCCGGCCGAGGTGATCGAAGTGCACGCGTTCCGGCCGACCTCGAAGGACGGCGGCACGGTCGAGTACAGCGCGTACTACAACCGCTCGGTGGCGGTGTACAAGACCTTGGAGGTCAAGCGCGCCGGCGGGCAGTGGAGCGTGGCGAAGACGGTCAAGACCGTGCGGGCGATGGGGGGCTGACGCGCCCCCGCCCACCCGTCATTCCGGCGAACGCCGGAACCCATTTTGATCTTGCTCCGCAGGCCGCCGCGGAACCGCTCGTGCCGCTCGCGCCGCTCCCGCCGATCCGCGAACGGCCCAACCTCAGCCGCCGCAACGCCCCCGGTCCCGCAAGATTTCCTGCGCCGAGCGGTCACATTCTCCCGGCCGCGCCGTCCAGGACTGCAACGCATCGCCCGATGCCGCCGCCAGGAGCCCGACCGCATGCGCCGCCCCGCCGCCCGCCACGCCCTCGCGCACCGCCCGCGATGAACGCCGACGCCCTGCACTCGCTGATCGGCCACGACCTGCCGCTGGCCTCGCGCGGCGACACCGCCGCCTATTCGCGCATCGTCGGCGCCTGCCAGAACTCGATCACCGCCATCGCCCTGGCGATGGTGCGCGACGTCCACGCCAGCGAGGACATCGCCCAAGAGGCCTTCCTCAGCGCGTGGCAGAACATCCGCAAGCTGCACAATCCGTCCAGCTTCCTGCCGTGGCTGCGCCAGATCACCCGCAACCTCGCCCGCGACCACCTGCGCGGGCGCGGACGCCAGCCGCGCGAGGTCGAGGACGCCGAACTGGCGATCGAACTGGCCGCCGATCCCGAACCCGGCGCGATCGAGCGCCTGCTCGAAGCCGAACGCACCCGCGTCGCCGCCGAGCTGATCTCGGCGCTGCCCGACGAAAGTCGCGAAGTGCTGTTGCTGTACTACCGCGAAGGCCAGAGTTCGCAGCAAGTCGCCGCCCTGCTCGGTCTCAGCGACGCGGCGGTGCGCAAGCGCCTGTCGCGCGCGCGCGGCGCGGTGCGCGAGGAATTGATGGACCGCTTCGCGGCCTTCGCCCGCGCCAGCGCGCCGTCGGTCGGCTTCACCACGCTGGTGGCTTCGGCGCTGGGCGTGCTGGCGCCGCCGACGATCGCCACCGCGGCGCTGGTCGGCGGCGCCGCCGGTTCCGGCCTGGCCGGCAAATTCGGGCTCGGCGCGGCCAGCGCCAGCGGCGGCGCGGCCGGCGGCGGCGCGCTCGCGCTGTTGCAGCAGGCCGCCGCGCCGCACGGCGCGCACGCCGCGTTGCAGGTGTTCCTGCGCGAAGGCGGACTGGGCGGCATCCTCGGCGGCGTCGCCGGCGGCGCCATCGTCGGCTATGTCATGACGCGTTACTTGTTCGCGTACGCCGCCGACGGCGACGAGCGCCGCGACATCGTGCGCGTGGTGATCTGGCTGTGCATGAGCGCCGCGGCGGGGTGCCTGGGGTTTCTCGCGGTCATGGCGGCCACCCCGGGCTGGATCGCCTCCGGCGCGTACACCTTGTTGTTCGTGGCGCTCGCGACCTGGCAAAGCCTGGTGTGGATGCCGCGCCGCCTCGCGCCGATGTTCGAGCGCGTGCATCGCGAAACCGGCCGCGACCCGCGCCGAAGCCGCTGTTATCGCTGGCTGATGAGCGTGCCGGCGATGGTGTGGAGCAACGCCTTGCTGCTGTTGACGATGGCCTGGGTGCTGTATCGCGAAGGCCGCTTCGGCTGAGCCGCGCGTCGCTGCGAGCCGCGCACGCGGCGGCGCGAACCTAGCGGCGCAGAAGCAGCCGCCGCCGCGGATAAAAACAGGGCGCCTCGCGGCGCCCTGAACTACAGCCAGGGAGGGGTCCGCGGCCGCATCCGGCCGCCGGGATTCAGCGCGGGCGATCCGGCTTGAGTTCGTCCTTGCTCAAGAACCCGTCGCGGTTCTCGTCGAGGAAGGCGAACTGCTCGGCCAGCCGCGGCATCTTTTCCTGCACTTCGATCTTGCTCAGCTTGCCGTCGTGGTTGAGGTCGGCTTCGGCGAATTTCGCGTCGAAGCGCTTGGCCCGTTCGGCTTCCCACTTCGGACGCTCGCGCTGGAAGTAGGCGCGCAGCTCGCCGCGCACGAGGTAACCGTCCTTGTTCGCGTCGATCTGGGCGAAGTTCTGCGCCAGCCGCGGCGACTTGGCCGCTTCGGCGCTGCTGATTCGGCCGTCGCCGTCGGTGTCGAGCTTGGCCGCGCCGCCCGGCCCGCCGTGGCGGCCGCCGTGCTCGCGCCCGCCGCGGCGCTGCGGACGCTCGCTGGCGTCGAGCTTGCCGTCGTGGTTCTTGTCGAGTTCGTCGAAACGCTCGGCCAGACGCGGGAACTTGGCGGCTTCCTCACGCGAGATCACGCCGTCGCCGTTGGCGTCGATCTTCATGCGCGGACGTTGGCCGGCATCCGCGCCGGCGCCGGCGGCCGGCGGTTGAGCGAACACGGCGGTCGCCGCGCCGGCGAACATGGCCGCCGCGGCGATCGCGGCGAGATACAGCGGGAAACGGGTCATCGTCGGACTCCTGCGGGGGCGCCACCGCGGCGCCGATGACCGGATCAACGCCCCGGCCGCGTGGCGGTTGACAAGGGGGCGCGCCGACGCGTTTTCGCGCCGGCGCCGTCCAGCACCGATTCAGCGCCGCGCCGGCCCCGGGCGCGGTCGCGCAAACCGGGAGCCATTGCATGCGCAACTCACCGACCCGGCGCTATGCTGAGCCCATGGGCACGCAACCGCAGCCGGACAGCGACGACCTCCGCCTGTTCCACACCGGCGAGCACGCTTGCGGCTATTGGCCCGAGCGCATCGCCCGCGATCTGGTGCTCGACCCGCGCGATCCGCGCCTGCGCGACTGGTATCCGCACGCGCTGGGCTGGGGCTTCCGCCGCTCCGGTGACATCGTCTACCGCCCGCATTGCAGCGGCTGCCGCGCCTGCGTCGCGGTGCGCATTCCGGTGGATCGCTTCCAGCCCGACCGCAGCCAGCGCCGCTGCCTCGCGCGCAACGCGCAGGTGGAGATGCGCGTGCACCGCGCCGAGCGCACGCCCGAGCAACTGGCGCTGTACCGGCGCTATCTCGCCTCGCGCCACGCCGGCGGCGGCATGGACGGCCACGGCGCGATCGAGTTCGATCAATTCCTGATCGGCAGTTGGAGCGAGAACCGCTTCCTGGAACTGCGCGAAGCCGGTCACGGCCGCTTGCTCGCGGTCGCGGTCACCGATGTGGTCGAGGACGCGCTGTCGGCGGTCTACACCTTCTACGACCCCGACCTCGCCGACCGCAGCCTGGGCACGCTGGCGATCCTGCGCCAGATCGAATGGGCGCGGCGCGAGCGGCGCAAGCATCTGTACCTGGGTTACTGGATCGCCGGCCATCCGAAGATGGACTACAAGCGCCGTTTTCGACCGTTGGAGGCCTTCGATGGCCGCGACTGGCGGGTTTTTACACATTCGTAACACGCGTCACGTTCAGGTCGTGTATCTCGTAGCCGCGTCGTGAACACGACGAGCGGGATGGCGCCACTCGCTGGCCTGGCAATGGAGCCGCCGCCCTCATCACTTACCGCCACATGGAGTCCGCAATGAAATTGAAGGTCCTGTTCCTGGCCGCCGCCGTCACCCTGGCGCTGGCCGCCTGCAACAAGCCCGCCGACAAGCCGGCCGACGCCGCTCCGGCCGACGCCGCCGCTCCGGCCGCCACGGCCCCGGCCGACGCTGCCCCGGCCGCCACCCCGGCTCCGACCGACGCCGCTCCGGCCGCCCCGGCCGACGCCGCTGCCGCTCCGGCCGCCGCGCCGACCGCCAGCGTCGGCGTGCCCGAGTGCGACGACTACCTGAGCAAGGTCCGCGCCTGCCTCACCGACAAGGTCCCGGCCGACCAGCGCGCCGGCCTGCAGGCCGCGCTCGACCAGAGCCAGAGCTCGTGGGCGCAGATGGCCGCCACCCCGCAGGGCAAGACCGCCCTGGCCGGCGCCTGCAAGACCGCGCTGGAGCAGAGCAAGGCGCAGTACTCGGCGCTGGGTTGCACGCTGTAATTCGTTCGCTTCGTTCCGCGACGACGCCCCGGCTTGCCGGGGCGTCGTTTTTTGGGGCGAGTGAATGAAGGGAGTCAGGGGAAAAAGGGAAAGAGGGGAAAGAGGGAAAGAAGGGAATGGGGGAATGGCGGCCTCCATCGGAATCGGGCTTGGCCGGCGATCCAACCATTCCCTTCTTTCCCTTCTTTCCCTTCTTTCCCTTCTTTCCCTTCTTTCCCTTCTTTCCCTTCTTTCCCTTCTTTCCCTTCTTTCCCTTCTTTCCCTTTCCCCCTGCCTCCCTTCATTCGCCTGCCTCATCCCCATGCCATCATCCCCGCCATGTCCAGACTCCTCCTCCCCTGCGCCGCGCTCGCCGCGGCCCTGCTCGCGGGCTGCACGCAAGTGAACGTCCACGGCGATCCCAAGGCCTACGCCGACGCCCAGACCCCGGCCGGCGCGCCGGCGCGGCTGCGCGTGGCGACCTACAACACCTCGCTCTACGACGAAGCCGACGGCGGCCTGATCCGCCGCTTCCAGGCCGGCGACGACAACGCGCGCAAGATCGCCGCGGTGCTGCAGCGCGTGCGTCCGGATCTGGTCCTGCTCAACGAATTCGACTACGACCCGCAACAGCGCGCGGCCGACCTGTTCCAACACGACTACCTCGAAGTCGCCCAACCCGGCGGCGGCGAAGCGCTGCGCTATCCGTACCGCTACCTCGCGCCGGTCAACACCGGCGTGCCCAGCGGCCTGGACCTCGACGGCGACGGAAAATCCGGCGACGCCGCGCGCGGCGACCGCGCGCGCGGCAACGACGCCTGGGGCTACGGCCTGCACCCCGGCCAATACGGCATGCTGGTGCTGTCGAAGTACCCCATCGACGCCGCCGCGGTGCGCAGCTTCCAAACCTTCAAGTGGGCGAACCTGCCGAACGCGCGGCAACCGCGCGACCCGTCCACCGGCAAGCCGTGGTACTCGGCGAGCGTGTGGCCGCAGATGCGCCTGTCGTCGAAATCGCATTGGGACGTACCGGTGCGCACCCCGCTCGGCGTGCTGCACTTCCTCGCCGCGCACCCCACCCCGCCGGTGTTCGACGGCCCCGAAGACCGCAACGGCGCGCGCAATCACGATGAAATCGCGCTATGGGCGCGCTACCTCGACGGCGGCCGCCCCGCATGGCTGTGCGACGACCAAGGCCGTTGCGGCGGCCTGGCCGACGACGCGCGCTTCGTCATCGTCGGCGACATGAACGCCGACCCCGTCGACGGCGACGGCGTGCCCGGCGCGATCAAGCAACTGCTCGACCACCCGCGCGTGGATTCGACCCACGTCCCGCGCAGCGAAGGCGCGAGCGAACGCGCGCAAGGCTACGGCTTCCCGCGCAAGGGCGACATCGCCACCCACACCGGCGACTTCGGCCCGAAGGCGGGGACGCTGCGGCTCGACTATGTATTGCCGTCGCGCGGTTGGAAGGTCGAGGGCACGGGGGTGTTTTGGCCTAAGGCCGGCAGCGAGGAGTCGAAGATTTCCGAGGCGAGCGATCATCATTTGGTGTGGGTGGATTTGGCGCAGTAAGTCGCCGCTCCACGATGGACGACACGCATCGGCAATCGCTGCGCACGCGAATCCGCGCCATCGAGATCGGGCCCCCGCCCGATCCATGGCACGAAGTCGCTCGGATCGCAATCGGCGGATTGGAATGGGTTGGCTTCGAACCAGACGGCGATCTGCTGCTGGTCGCATCGAGCCGGGGACGCGGCGTGTTCGACATGCGCAGCGGAGAAAAACTCGCGCGCGATTACCACGACATCGGATTGGATGATCGCCGCATGGAGACTGAAGGCATCGGCCCCCTACAAGGCCAAACCGTACGCATGGCCGGCATAGGCGGCGGCGGTTTGAACCGCGGCGCCCACGACGGTTGGCATTTGGAAATCGCCGCTCCCGACTGGCCGCAACAGGATGTCTTCCTGATCGAACCTTTTTCGATGCTGTTCGATCCGCGCCCCGCGCATGCGGGCAAGGCGCATAAGCTGCTCTCGACATGGCCCCTCGTCGCTTACGGTTTTTCGCCCACCGGCCAAAGTTTTATCGTGGCCACCAGCAGCGACATCGTGCTGTTCGCGCGGGATTCGACCTGAACTTCGGCGACGCCCTTCGTCGCCGCCGAACGGTCGGCGCCGTTCGCTTCGCCGCAAGCGCGCTAGCATGGCGCGCGGCCGCAGGACCGGCCGCGACGTTCGACGCCAAGGATTCGTCATGAACACGCCCGTTACCTGGGCCATCCAGACCAACTTCATCGCCGACGATCAAATACGCCGGGTCTGGCGCGCCGCCGAGAATGCCGGCGCGCGCGTGCAGGAAATCCAGGTGATCCCGTTCTCAGACGATCTCGGCAACGAAGTGCCGGAGCTCGGCGGCGTGGTGATTCCCTACGGCGCGACCAAGCTCACCCGGCTGGCGCAAAAGCGCGGCTGGCGCGGACTGTGCTTCGACGAAGGCTTGTTCCGCGTCGACGCCTGGAACCGCCATCGCGACGACATGCTCAACCAGCGCGTGCGGCAGATGAGCGTGCGCGAATGCATGGCGGCGATGCTGGACGAGGACGAGGACAGCCGCTGGTTCGTGCGGCCGGTGCAGGACCTCAAGCACTTCGACGGCACCGTGACCGTGGCCAAGGAGATCCGCCGCTGGATGAGCAGCGTGGATTCGGGCAACTACAGCTTCGACGCCGAAACCGAAGTCATCGTGGCACCGGTGCAGACGCTGCACGGCGAGTGGCGTTTCTTCGTGGTCGGCGGGAAAGTCGTGGACGGCTCGTCCTACCGCATCGCCGGCCAGCGCATGGCCAATGCGGTGGCCCGGCCGGAGCTGTACGAAATCGCGCAATCGCTGGCCGACGGCTGGCTGCCGCACCCGGTCTGTGCGATGGACGTGGCGCTGACCGACGAGGGCTACAAGGTGATCGAGTTCAATACCTTCAATTCGTCGGGGTTCTACTCGCACGACATCGAAAAGATCGTCGCCGCGGTGACCGCGCATTTCGCCCACGCCGCATGAGCGCAATCGAGACGCTCGCGCAAGTCGAACACTGGCACGGCGCCCCGCTCGCCGCCGCGCTGCGCGCGTTCCTGCTCGCTCGCGCGGACTGCGAGAACGGCGCGGTGCGGCTGTACGCGCTCGACGAAATCGTCGAGCGCAATCTGACTTACGAAATCCGCGAATACTGCCCCGGCTTCGTGACCATCGGCGACGACGGCGGCGGACGCGCGGTCGTGGTGCACGGCGCGCTGACGCCGCCGACGGTGTTCGTGGTCGGCCACGGCAGCATGAGCGAAGCGGATTTCGTCGCGGTGGGCGCCGATCCGCACGAATGGTTCGACCGGGCTTGCCCGGTCGATTGAGATCGCCCGGCGTCTCGCCGCGAGCGAAATCCGAGGCTCACTCCGCGCGAAACTCGCGCACCACCTCGATCACCCCGACGATGTGGTCGTTGAGCGCCTCCAACTCCTCGGCCGGCACCCACCACTCGGTGTGGTGCGCGCCGCCGACTTTCTGGATCGGGTAGCGGGCCATGAAACCGGCGTCGACTTCGAAGCGGGTCACCGCGCCGTAGCCGCTGTCCTTGACGTTCCAGCGCTCGGCGATTTCGGCGGCGTAGCGCTCGTTGGTCACCGGATAGAAGATCGGTTGTTCCGGCAGGCGCGGCGGCCAGCGCTTGAATGCGTTCTCGCGCAGACGTTCGAGTTCGTTGGGGCCGACGGGGCGGTAGAGCGTAACGGTGTCGCCTTGCATGACACGAATCCTTGTGAACGAAAAACGGCCGCGTCGCTCGCGGCCGTGCGCAGGGTAAACCAAGGCGCCGTGCGCAACCAGCGCACGCAGAACGTCAGATTCGACGCGCCGCGCTCGGATCGTCGCGATCCGAGCGCGAAGCCGCGGAGCCGAAGGCCGCGTGCATCACTTCGGTTTGTCTTCGCTCGCGATCACCGGCGACGGCGCGTCCGGCACCGCCGGCGCGGGCGTTTCCGGCGCAGGCACCGCCGGCGGCGATGGCGGTTGCGCGGGCGCCGCGACCGGCGCGGGCGCGCTCGCCGGCTTCGCCGCGGGTTTCGCCGCGTTGCGCGGGCCGAAGCCGAACGAGCCCTCGCCGTGCGCGGACACGATCATCCGCAGCATGCTGCCGGGCACCATCAGTTCCAAGGTGAGGTCGCGCCCGTCGGCGGTGCGGCCTTCCAAGGTCATTTCGGTGAACGCGCCGCCGGTGTCGATCTCCTTGCACAGCACGTGCGGCCCGGCCGGTCCGTCGAGCAAATAAGGACGGATCGCCTCGCCCAGCGCTTCCAGCGCCTGCGGGAAGAAGAACACGGCGTAGCCTTGGGTTTCGTTCATCGTCGTTCCGCTCTCGAAGGTCGCGCGGTGGAAGATCGCGTCCGCGCGAAGCGCGTGCGCAGGAGTCGTAAGGCTTGGACCGCGCTCAGCGCAATTCGATCCGCAGCTGCGCCGCGGCTTCGCGCGCCTTGGCGCGGGCCTCGTCGATGTCGGTGCCGAGCGCCAGGGTCACCGCGACGCGGCGGTGGCCTTCCACGCGCGGCTTGCCGAACAATCGCAGTTGCGTGTCGATCTGCCCCAGCGCAGCATCGACGCCGGAGAACACCGGCACGCCATGGCCCTGCGCCAGCACCGCGCAGGACGCGGACGGGCCGTGTTCGCGGATGGTCGGGATCGGCAGGCCGAGGATCGCGCGCGCGTGCAGCGCGAACTCGCTCAGGTCCTGCGAGATCAGCGTGACCAGCCCGGTGTCGTGCGGCCGCGGCGAGACTTCGCTGAACCACACCTCGTCGCCCTTGACGAACAACTCGACGCCGAACACGCCGAAGCCGCCGAGATCGTCGGTGATGGCGCGGGCGATGTCCTGCGCGCGCGCCAGCGCCACCGGGTTCATCGGCTGCGGCTGCCAGCTTTCGCGGTAATCGCCGTCGCGCTGCAGGTGGCCGATCGGCGCGCAGAACGTGGTGCCGGCAGCGTGGCGCACGGTCAGCAGGGTGATTTCGTAATCGAAGTCGATGAAGCCCTCGACGATGACCCGGCCGGCGCCGGCGCGGCCGCCGGTCTGGGCGTAGTCCCAAGCCGCGTCGATGTCGGCGTCGCCGCGCACCAGGCTCTGGCCCTTGCCCGAGGACGACATCACCGGCTTGACCACGCACGGCAGGCCGACGTCGGCCACGGCCGCGCGGTAGTCCTCGCGCGTGTCGACGAAGCGGTACGGCGAGGTCGGCAGTTTCAGCGTTTCAGCGGCGAGGCGGCGGATGCCTTCGCGGTCCATGGTCAGGCGCGCGGCGCGTGCGGTCGGGATGACGCGGGTGTCGCTGCCGCGGCGGGCGAACTCGTCTTCCAGCTCGACCAGGGTCTGGGTGTGGATCGCCTCGATCTCCGGCACGATCAGGTTCGGCCGCTCGGCCGCGATCAGCGCGCGCACGGCCTGGCCGTCGAGCATGTCCAGCACGTGGCTGCGGTGGGCCACCTGCATCGCCGGGGCGTCGGCGTAGCGGTCGGCGGCGATCACTTCCACGCCGAAGCGCTGCAGCTCGATCGCCACTTCCTTGCCCAGCTCGCCCGAACCGAGCAGAAGCACGCGGAAAGCGTGTGGGGACAGCGGCGTGCCGAGCGTGGTCATGGCGTGCAACCTCAGAAACAGTGGGGAGGGATGAGCCTAGTCTAACTTTCCGCGTCCGCCGCGGCCTTGCCGGGCTATGGCGCCGCCGGGGCGCATGCGATGCTTTAGGCCATGTCCTCTGCGTCCCAACGGCACGCCGACCGTGCCGCCGCCCCTCGCCTCGCCGACGCGCCGCCCGCGCCGCGCGGCGCGCGCCGCTGGCGTTGGCTGGCCGCCGGCGCGCTGCTCGCGGCCGCGCTGGCGAGCGCGCTGGCGCTGTGGCGCGCGCACCGCGCGCAGCCGCCCGCACCGGGCACCAGCGAGCTGGCCGGCATGCTGCTGGACCCGCAGTTGTCGGAAATCAGCGGGCTGGCCGCTTCGCGCCGGCATCCCGGCGTGCTGTGGATGCACGACGACGGCGGCAACCCCGAGCGGTTGTTCGCCGTGGCCGAAAACGGCGACCGCCTCGCCACCGCGCGGATCGAAGGCGCGATCAAGACCGATTGGGAAGACATGGCGGCCTTCGAACTCGACGGCCGCCATTACCTGCTGATCGCCGACACCGGCGACAACGGCGGCCTGCGCCGCAGCCTGCAGCTGCACATCATCGAAGAACCCGAGCGGATCGAGAACGCGCGGCTCAAGCCGGCGTGGTCGATCGCCTTCCGCTGGCCCGACGGCGCGCGCGATTGCGAGGCGGTGGCGGTGGACGTGGCGCGCAAGCAGATCCTGCTGATCTCCAAGAAGCGCCAGCCGCCGGAACTGTTCTCGCTGCCGCTGATGCCGGCCGGCAACGCGCTGCAGACCGCGACCAAGCTCGGCGAGCTGGCCGGCGTGCCCGAACCCGACGCGCAACTGCGCCAGTCCAACCCGTTCCGGGCCAAGATCCAGGGCCAGGTCACCGCCGCCGACGTCTCGCCGGACGGCCGCACCCTGGCGGTGATGACCTACCGCTACCTGCTGCTGTACCCGCGCCAGCCGCAACAGGATTGGGCGCAGGCCGTGGCCGGCCCGCCGCGGGTCAGCGAACTGCCGTGGCTGCCGCAGGCCGAAGCGCTGGGCTGGTCGGCCGACGGCCGCTTCCTCTACGCGACCGGCGAATTCATCCCGGCGCCGTTGTACCGGATCGCCCCGTAAAGCCGGTTTCCTCCCTGTAGGAGCGGCGTAAGCCGCGACCGCGACACCACGCCTACGCCGGAACCCCCTGCCCGACCGGCCCCACCGCAAATCGGCCCGCCCCCTGTAGGAGCGGCGCGAGCCGCGACCGCGACATCGCACCTACGCCGAAAGCCCCGCCGCGAGCGGCCACCCCGCAGTCGCGGCTCACGCCGCTCCTACAGGATTCCGGCCCGTCGAACCTCATCCCGACCAACGGCAGCTGACGATCTGATATCAATCTGATATCAAACCACCAGAACCCCAAGGACGAGCCGCCATGAAAGAGAACCCCACCCAGTCCCTCCCCGGTATCCCGGCCCTGCTCGGCCTGCTGCTGATCCTGGCCGGCTGCGGCTACGTCTTCGTCTCCAGCGCCGCCGCCGGCCCCAGCGCGGTCACCGTGATCGCGGTGCTGCTCGGTTTGGTCACCGGCTTCTGCCTGTTCGGCCTGTACATGGTCGAGCCCAATCAGGCCGCGGTGCTGAGCCTGTTCGGCAAATACGTCGGCACGGTCAAGGACAACGGCCTGCGCTGGAACAACCCGCTCTACGCCAAGCGCAAGGTCAGCCAGCGCGTGCGCAACTTCGAGAGCGGCAAGCTCAAGGTCAACGAACTCGACGGCAGCCCGATCGAAATCGCCGCGGTGATCGTCTGGCAGGTGGTCGACTCGGCCGAGGCGGTCTACAACGTCGACGACTACGAAACCTTCGTCCACATCCAGTCCGAATCGGCGCTGCGGGCGATGGCCACCAGCTATCCCTACGACCAGCACGAGGACGGCCAGCTCTCGCTGCGCAGCCACGCCACCGAGATCTCCCAGCACCTCAAGGAAGAACTGCAGGAACGCCTCGCCGACGCCGGCGTCAACGTCTCCGACGCGCGCATCAGCCATCTGGCCTATGCGCCGGAAATCGCTCAGGCGATGCTGCAGCGCCAGCAGGCCAACGCGGTGATCGCCGCGCGCACGCGCATCGTCGCCGGCGCGGTCGGCATGGTCGAAATGGCGCTCGCCGAATTGCAGAAGAACGGCGTGGTCCAACTCGACGAAGAGCGCAAGGCGCAGATGGTCAGCAACCTGCTAGTGGTGCTGTGCGGCGAGCGCGGCACCCAGCCCATCGTCAACACCGGCAGCCTGTACTGAGGAGCGCGCCATGAACCTGCCCGACAACGCGCTCGCGCTGCCGCTGATCCTGGCGATCAGCGGCGTGCCGGTCCTGGTCGCCGCGGTGCTGGTCGCGCGCGGCAATCTGCATCTGATCAACGGCCTCGACGCCTCGCGCCTGCGCGACCCCGCCGCCGCGGCCGCGCGCTTCGGCCGCCTGCTGGCGCTGGTGGCGATCTCGATGTTCCTGGCCGCGCTCGGTTTCTACTGGGCCCACGGCGACTACAACCGCATCCTCGTCGTCACCGTGTTGCTGTTGGTCTCGGTCAACGGCCTGGCGGTGGTGATGCTGGTGGCGCTGTCGCGGCTCAAGCGCGACTACCGCGCCCCGCGCGACGACCAGCGGGCCGGCCGGCGGTGAGCGAGAAGAAGGCCTACCCGCTGCGGATCAGCGCCGAGGTGCTCGCCGCCGCGCAGCGCTGGGCCGACGACGAGTTGCGCTCGCTCAACGCCCAGATCGAATATGTGCTGCGCGACGCGCTGCGCCGTAACGGCCGCTTGCCGCGCCAGGAACCGCCCCCGTCCCCGCCGCCCCCCTCCCCCGAGGAAGACGCATGAGCCAGCTGTGGAAGCACCTCGTCATCGAACTGACCTACAAACTGTTCGAGGCGCCGATGCGCGAACGCATTCAGGACGAACTCGACCGCCAGGGCGCGCTGGGGTGGGAACTGGTCGCGGTCGAACACGACCCGGGTGTGCTCGGCACGCGTTTGTACTTCAAGCGTCCCGCCTGAACTGCACGCGCGTCGCCTTGGCGATGCGCGCGCCCGCGCGCTACCCTGCCCGCATGCGCACTCCCGGCCGCGTCCTGATCAACACCCCGGACATCGAACTCTGGCCCGGCGGCCTGCTGCGCGCGCGCAGCAACGCCGACGCCCGCGCCCTGGCGCGCGCGCGCCACGTGCTGCGGCGCAAGCGCGACGGCCGCTTCCTCGCCGCCGACCTGCCCGAAGGCCTGCTGCCGCTGGTGCACCGGCTGATGCGCGAGGACGGCATCGACGCCGCGCTGGACGCGCTCGAACGCGTCGTCGACTACCGGCGCGAAGGATTGCAACGGGTCGGCGAACTGCCGCTGGACCGCTTGGAAGAACGCCTCGACGCGCTCGGTCTGGACGCCGACGGATACGAAGCGCGCACGGGCTTGGCGCTGATCGCCGAACCCGACCGCCTCGCCCTCGCCGGCTTCGACCGCTACCGTCGCCCGCTGTGGCTGCATCCGGCCGCCGCGCGCGCCTGGACGCATCTGCGCGACGCCGCGCTGCGCGAAGGCGTGGTGCTCGAAGCGATCTCCGGCTACCGCAGCCACGATTACCAACTCGGGATTTTCGAGCGCAAGCTCGCGCGCGGGCAACGCGTCGAGGAGATCCTCACCGTCAACGCCGCGCCCGGCTACAGCGAACACCACAGCGGGCTGGCGATCGACATCGGCGCGCCGGGCGAGCCGCCGGCGGAAGAATCCTTCGAGCGGACGCCCGCGTTCGCTTGGCTGCGCGGGAACGCCGGCGGCCATGGCTTCGTGATGAGCTATCCGCGCGACAACCCGCACGGGATCGTTTACGAGCCTTGGCATTGGCGGTATTCGCCGGCGTGAGCCTTGGGGCACGGCAGCCGGCGAGCAAGCCGCCCGATCCTCGGTCGCCGGACGCGCGATACCTCAGCCCGTAATAAACCGGCCGGAGCCACTGTAGGAGCGGCGCAAGTCGCGACCGCCACAACCGGCCTGCGGCGAAAGCTCCGCCGTAGTTGCGGATTCGCGGTCGCAGCTCGCGCAGTTCCTACAGTCGGAAACGAACCGGCCGAAGTCCCTTGTAGGAGCGACGCAAGTCGCGACTGCGACAACCGGCCTGCCGCGAAAGCTCCGCCGTAGTTGCGAATTCGCGGTCGCAGCTCACGCAGCTCCTACAGTCGGAAACGAACCGGTCGAAGCCCTTGTAGGAGCGACGCAAGTCGCGACCGCGACCATCGGCCTGCGGCGAAAGCTGCGTCGTAGTTGCGGATTCGCGGTCGCGACTCGCGTCGCTCCTACAGTCGCAAACGAACCCGGCCGGAGCGCCTGTAGGAGCGACGCAAGTCGCGACCGCACAACGGCGGATCGCCTCGCAGGCCCGATGCCGCGGCCACGCCAACGCTCACCCTTGCGACCGATTCACCGGCTTAGCCGCCCCTTCGGCGACATCCGCGATCCGCCATAAATACAAACTCGCGTACGTCCGATACGGTCCCCAACGCTCGCCGATTTCGGCCAACGCCTTCGGCGCCGGCATCGCCTCGAGCCGGTCGACGTATTGCGCGCCCTTGCGGATGCCCAGATCGTCCACCGGCAGGATGTCGGGGCGGCCGAGGCGGAACATCAGCATCATCTCCACCGTCCAGCGGCCGATGCCGCGGATCGGCACCAGCGCGGCGACGATGGCGTCGTTGTCCATGTGCGCCATCGCGCGCAGGTCGGGAATCTCGCCGCGCGCCTCGCGCGCGGCCAAGTCGCGCAGCGCCAGCAATTTGTTGCCCGATACGCCGCAAGCGCGCAGCGTGGCGTCGTCGCAGCGGCCCAGCGTGTCGTGATGCAAGCGCGCGCTGCCGATGGCGGTTTCGACCCGGCCCACGATGGTCGAAGCGGCCTTGCCGCTGAGCTGTTGGAACAAGATCGCGCGCGCCAAGGCATCGACCGGATCGAAGCGCTGGCGCCAACGCGGGTCGTTGGGAATCGGCCCGTTCTCCAGCGTGTCGACTTTCTTGATCCACGCGCCGAGCCGCCGGCACGCGCGGCTCAGGTGCGCGTGCGCGGCCTGCGCGTCGAACCCGCGGACGTGGCGCGGCATGTCAGCGCCGCACCGCGTCGGCGGCGTAGCCGAGCCACGCCAGGATCATCAGGCTGCCGCCGAACGGCACCAGCCGGGTCGAGGCATCGAAGAAATGCGCCGCGGCCAAGCCGCCGGCGAACACGATCACGCCGAGCAACAACGCGCCCAACACCCCGCGCGTCGACGCTCTCCGTGCCGGCGGCGCCAGCGCGGCCAGAGCGATGCCGTGGCCGAAGGCGAACACCGCGGCGGTCTGCAGCCGGGTCTGCGCATGCGGATCGGCCGCCGCGTGCGCGGCGTACGCCGACAGCGCGACCGCCAACGCGGCGAGCACGGCGCCGCTGGCGGCGAGCAAGCGCGCGGACAGCGGCGCGCGGTGAGTCTCGGGAACGGTTGCGCTCATGCGGGCAACACGGGAAGTGGAAGGCGTCCAACGATAGCAGCGTTGGCGCGGGGCGCGAGCGGCGATGCGTCGCGTGTGCGCCCCCCTCGCGATCTTCGCGTTGCGACGGGCTCGCCCTGTAGGAGCGGCGTAAGCCGCGACCGCGGCAATCGGCTTGCCGGCGGAAGTTTCGTCGTAGCCGCGGTTTCGCGGTCGCAGCTCGGGCAGCTCCTACCGTCTGAAACGCGGCTTGCCGGGGGCGTTCGGCTTGCCGGCGGAAGTTTCGTCGTAGCTGCGGTTTCGCGGTCGCAGCTCGCGCAGCTCCTACCGTCTGAAACGGGACTTGCCGGAGGCGTTTGGCCGGACCGCGAAACCCATTGCGCGGCGCGAGACCGGCACAGTGCGGTCGCGGCTCACGCCGCTCCTACGAAGGGCCAGCCGGCCGACGCGATGGCATCGCGCAAACAAAAACGCGCCGCGGAATCCGCGGCGCGTTCGTGTTTCGCATCCGACCCGCGCGTCGCGCGGGCGGCGGTCTTACTTGACCGGCCAGTAGACGTCGAACTGGCCCAGGGCCGGGTCGAAGCTCTGGTCGATGCCGGCCTTCCACGACTCGTACGGACGGTCGGCGGTGGCGTAGCCGCGGGTCATGGCCCACGCGCGCACGGCGTCGCGCACCGGCGGCAGCGCGGCGAAGTTGTGGCCGCCGCTGGAGGCGACGACGACCTTCGAGGCCGGCAGCAGCGAGGCCTTGACCGGGCCTTCGATCTTCACGTCGATCGCGGCGGCGTCGCCGGTGGCGGTGTCGCCCTTCTTGCGCACGACCTGCACGGTGTCGAAGTCGTAGGTTTCGGTGCCGAACTCGTTGGTCACGATGCGCACCGGACCGACCGCTTCCAGGCCGTTGGCGGCGATGACCTTGTTGATCCATTCCATGTTGGAGTGGATCTGCGCCTTGATCTTGTCGTTGTTGCGCTCGACCGCGGCGTTGACGCTGAGGATGTTCTCGGCCGGACGGTCGACGACCTTCGGCGCGTTGTTCGGATCGGTTTCCGACAGCTTGGCGTAGTCGTAGTTCGGGACCGTCGCCAGCAGGTTGCTCAGGCGCTGCAGACCCATCTTGATGTCTTCGCCGACGCTGCTGCTGACGTACAGGCCGGAGTAGCGGCCGAGCAGGTTGAAGCCGTAGTCGACGTCGTAGGTCTGGGTGATCTCGACGTTGCGGTTGTTCTTGCCGGTCGGCTTGAAGGTGAACTCGGAACGCTTGTTGTCGCCGCGCTCCGGGTTGGTGATCTTGTAGCCGACCAGCTTGCCCGGCTCGCTCTTGACGATTTCCCAGCTGCCGTTGCCCAGGCCGCGTTCCTTCGACGAGTACTCCAGGCGGGCGCCCACGCCCTCGTCCTTGCCGACCAGCTTGATCTCCATGGCGGGGTCGCGCAGCGCCAACGGGTTCCACTCCTTGAAGCGACGCAGGCTGTTCAAGGTGTCGAACACGATGGTCATCTTGCGGTTGGTCTCCACCGAATGCGACAGGTGGCGGCTCGACGGCAGAATGATGCCGACGACCAGGAACAGCACGGCGACGATCGCCAGGGAAATCAGAATCTCGATCAGACGGGTCATTCAGGGTTCTCCAGGGCCGGGCCCAGGTGCGGGCCAGGGGCGCAGACCCGCAATCGTAGCAAGATAAATCCCGGCAAGGGCAGCCGTCACAAGCAAGAAACCCCATCGGAACGCACCGCGACGGGCCAGGGCGGCGAAAAGCGCGCAATTGGCCGGCTTTGTGCCGTCTCGATGCCGCATTCGCCCTGGTATGCAGGCGCGGCGGGAGCGCGGAAGCGCAAATCAAGTCAAGTCGGAATGCCGCCGCGGCGCCCGCTCGGGCGGGTTCGCGCGCCGCGGGATGCGTTCGCGCGCGGGCGCATGCGACGAAAGTAGAACGCGGGGCGGAAACGCCGGACGGCGGCGAGCTTCGTGCCCATCGCGATCCGAAAGTCCGGCGTCGTGCCCGGGCGCGGCCGCGCAGCCGGGCTTGGGCGAGCGGCGCCGCCCGGATGCGGTCGCGCAAACCGAGCTTGGACCGGCGAGCCGACGGCCCGCGCGCCCGCGAACGCCCGACGCAACGCGCCGGGCCGGTACGACGGCCTCAGACCAATTGCAGCTCGAACGCCTTGAGCACCGCCCGGGTGCGGTCGCGCACGCCGAGCTTGGACAGGATGTTGGACACGTGGTTCTTGATCGTGCCCTCCGCCACGCCCAGCGAATTGGCGATTTCCTTATTGGAAAAACCGCCGGCCATCAGCCGCAGGATCTCGGTCTCGCGCTCGGTCAGCGGGTCGGGCCGGTCCAGGCTGACGAAGTCGTTGCGCATGTGCTCCAGGCCCGAGAGCAGGCGCTGGGTCATCGCCGGCTGCACCAGCGAGCCGCCGTCGGCCACGGTCTGGATCGCGCCGACCAGTTGCTCCAGCGACACGTCCTTGAGCAGGTAGCCCTTGGCCCCGGCCTTGAGCCCAGCCAGGACCAGTTGGTCGTCGTCGAAGGTGGTGAGAATGATGGTCGGCGGCAGGTAGCCGCTGCGGGCCAGGGCCTGCAGCGCCTCCAGGCCGGACATCACCGGCATGCGCATGTCCATCAGCACCACGTCCGGGCGCAGGTTCGGGATCATGTCGACCGCCTGGCGGCCGTCGCCGGCCTCGGCCACGACCTCGATGCCGTCGGCCAGGGCGAGCAGCGAGCGCACGCCTTGCCGGACCAGGGTCTGGTCGTCGACGAGCAGCACGCGGATGGGGTTTGGGATCATGTCGGAGCTCCTTCGCGGCCCATCGCGGCCGCGGTGGCGGGCAGAGTCAGGCGCAGGCTGAAGCCGGCCTCGGCCCGGGTTTCGATTCGTAGCTGGCCACCGTACTGCATCAGCCGCTCGCGCATGCCGCGCAGGCCGTTGCCGGCGATCAGATGGTCGGCGCCGCGGCCGTCGTCGCGCGCGCTCATGACGATGCGGCCGTCGTCGCGGCGCACGTCGATCCACAGATGCTGGGCGCCGGCGTGGCGCACCGCATTGGTGATGATTTCCTGGGTGCAGCGCAGCAGCACGTGGGCGCGCTCGGGGTCGTCCAGGGTCAGCGGGGTTTCGATGTCCATGCGGATGTCCAGCGCGGGCACGTTCTCGGCCAGCGGGCGCAGCGCCAGCGACAGGTCGATGGCGCCGTTCTCGCGCAGCTGGCTGACCGCCTCGCGCACGTCGGTGAGCAGCAATCGCGCCAGAGTATGCGCCTGCTGCACGTGTTCCTTGACCCGCCCTTCCGACAGGTGCCCGGCCACTTCCAGGTTGAGGCTGAGCGCGGTGAGGTGGTGGCCGAGCAGGTCGTGCAGTTCGCGCGAAATGCGCGTGCGCTCGTTGATGCGCGCGCTTTCGGCCAGCAGCGCGCGGGTCGCGCGCAGCTCGGCGTTGAGCCGGCGCTGGTCCTCGCGCGCCTGGGCCTGCTGCATCGCCACCAGCGAGCTGACGAACACCAGGCTGGAGAACCCGGCGTAGGCCACCGATTGCACGATCGCCACCACCAGCGGCTGGCCGATCGCGATCACGAACACCGGGATGATCGACAGATTGCTCAGGATCAGCCACGCCACCCCGACCCGCAGCGGCAGCAGCCACGGCAGCAGCCCGGCCACGACCATCAGCAGGATGCTGCCGATGCCGGAGTTGGAGTAATAGCCCACGCCGATGGCGCAGGCGGTCAGCACCAGCAGCAAGGCGTGGTCGGCCGGCCCCGGCCGGCGCTGGCCGAGCCCGCGGCTGGCCCACCAATAGACCGCGCCGAACGCCAGGTGGATCGCCACCCAGCGCAGGATCAGCAGGAAAAAGGTGTGCTCGCCGCCGCCGGGCAGCGACGCCGCCGCCTCCGGTTCCAGCCACATGATCACCAGCCAGCACCCGGCCACCCCCCAGGTGAACAGCCCGGCGAATCGCATCAGTTGGGTGGGGGTAAGGCGGGCCAGCATGAATGCATGCTAACGGTAGCGGCCGTCGGCCGGAGCCGTCCGAAAGTCATGGACCCCGGCGTTCGCCCCCCGGCCTCCCCCCGTGCGATAATCGCGGCCGCCGGCACGGATTGCGCGCCGGCTTGTAAATATCTGGAGCCTGGAATGTCGATCGTCGTCCGCGACGTGCGCGAGCACGAGCTGGATTCCGTCCTTGCCCTCAACAACGCCGCCGGGCCTGCGATCCTGCCGCTGGATGCGGCGCGTCTGCGTCACTTCTTCGATACCGCCGAATATTTCCGCGTCGCCGAACGCGACGGCACCCTGGCCGGTTTCCTGATCGGCGTGGGTTCGGCCGCCGGCCACGACAGCAGCAATTTCAGCTGGTTCCGCGAGCGCTACCCGGACTTTTTCTATATCGACCGCATCGTCGTCGCCAGCCGCCGCCGCGGCGGCGGCGTCGGCCGCGCGTTCTACGCCGACGCGCAGAGCTACGCCGAGCTGCGTTACCCGCAGCTGGCCTGCGAAGTGTTCCTGGAAGGCGGCAACGACCCGGCGCTGCTGTTCCACGGCAGCTTCGGTTTCCGCGAGGTCGGCCAGCACGTGATGGAAGAATCCGGCCTGCGCGCGGCGATGCTGATGAAATCCCTGTGCAGCTACGAATGGGTGCGCCAGACCTACGGCGACGCCCTGCCCGAAGCCTCGTGGCTGACCCGCCCGCGCGTGCCGGCCGCGCGCCTGCACGCCGACGCGCCGCGTCCCACCGGGACCTGCCCGTGAGCGTGGCCGTGGATTACGAACAGGCCGGCGAACTCAAAATCGGCCAGGTCGGCATCGCCAACCTGCGCATCCGCACCCTCGACGTACCGCGTCTGGTCGAGGAAATGCGCAGCCGCGTGCAGCGCGCGCCGAACATGTTCGGCCGCGCCGCGGTGGTGATCGATTTCGGCGGACTCACCCACACGCCCGACGCGGCCACCGCGCAAGCCTTGCTCGACGGATTGCGCGCCGCCGGCGTGCTGCCGGTGGCGCTGGCCTACGGCACCAGCGAGATCGAAAAGCTCTCACAGGCCTTGGGGCTGCCGTTGCTGGCCAAGTTCCGCGCGGGTTACGAGCGCGGCGAAGGCGCGGTGGCGGAAGCGGCTCCGGCCGCGGCGCCGCGGCGCGAGGCGCCGGCGCCGGCGCCTGTCGCCGCCGAGCCGGCCAAGGCGCCGCGGCCTCTCGGAAACGCAGCGGCGGTCGCGCCGGCCTCTTCGGTGGGCATGATCCAATCCGCCCCGGTGCGCTCGGGCCAGCAGATCTACGCCGACAACCGCGACCTGACCGTGCTGACCACCGTCGGCGCCGGCGCGGAAGTCATCGCCGACGGCTCGGTGCACATCTACGGCCCGCTGCGCGGCCGCGCCCTCGCCGGCGCGCAAGGCAACGCCCGCGCGCGAATTTTCTGCCGCGAGTTCTATGCCGAACTCGTGGCGATCGCCGGGCACTACAAAGTGCTCGAAGACATCCCCAAGGACCTGCGCGGCAAGCCGGTGCAGGTCTGGCTGGAAGACGAACAAATCAAGATTGCGGCGCTGGACTGACGCCGCACGAACGGAGGAACGTATTTTGACCGAGATCATTGTTGTCACTTCGGGCAAGGGCGGCGTCGGCAAGACCACGACCAGCGCCAGCCTGTCCTGCGGCCTCGCCCGACGCGGCCACAAAGTCGCGGTCATCGACTTCGACGTCGGCCTGCGCAACCTCGACCTGATCATGGGCTGCGAACGCCGCGTCGTGTACGACTTCGTCAACGTCGTCAACGGCGAAGCCACGCTCAAGCAAGCGCTGATCAAGGACAAGCGTTTCGAAACGCTGTTCATCCTGGCCGCGTCGCAGACCCGCGACAAGGACGCGCTGACCAAGGAAGGCGTGCAGAAGGTGCTGGAAGACCTCACCGCCGACGGCTTCGACTACATCGTCTGCGATTCGCCGGCCGGCATCGAAAAGGGCGCGTTCCTGGCCATGTACTTCGCCGACCAGGCGGTCGTGGTGGTGAACCCGGAAGTGTCCTCGGTGCGCGACTCCGACCGCATCCTCGGCCTGCTCTCGTCCAAGACCCGCCGCGCCGAGAACGGCGAGCGCGTCAAGGAACACTTGCTGCTGACCCGCTACAGCCCCAAGCGGGTGGAAACCGGCGAGATGCTCAGCATCGGCGACGTCGAGGAAATCCTCGGCCTCAAGACCGTCGGCGTGATCCCCGAGTCCGGCGACGTGCTCAACGCCTCCAACAAGGGCGAGCCGGTGATCCTGGAAACCGAATCCGACGCTGCCCAGGCTTACGACGATGCCGTCGCCCGCCTGCTCGGCGACACCCGTCCGATGCGCTTCACCCAAGTGGAAAAGAAGGGCTTCTTCAGCAAGATCTTCGGAGGCTGAGCTCATGGGTCTGTTCGACTTCCTGCTGGCCAAGAAGCAAACCGCCGCGGTCGCCAAGGACCGCCTGCGGATCATCGTCGCGCACGAGCGCGCCGGCCGCGGCGGCCCGGACTATCTGCCGATGCTGCAGCGCGAACTGTTGGAAGTGATCCGCAAGTACGTCAACGTCGATGTCGAAGCGGTCAAGGTCGATGTGGTCAAGGAAGGCCAGCACGACGTGCTCGACATCTCGGTGGCGCTGCCCGATGCGCCGGGGTCGACGCCGGCGTAAGGCCGAGGATGCGACGGCGGCCGGGGTCCGGCCGCTTTTGCCGCGTTGCGACGATCGCCGCGCGGCTTCGCGATCCGCCTGTAGGAGCGGCGTGAGCCGCGACGCGCGCAATCTGCGCGCGAGCGTCGTCTTCGTGTTCGCGGCGGTTCGCGCCGTTGCGCTTTGAATGCATGGGCCGGGCGTTTTTCGCTTCGGTCGGTGCGTGGTATTGAACTTCTTCGGTTGGTCGCGGCTCACGCCGCTCCTACAAAGACCGATCCGCAACTCCGGCTCCACTCGCCATGCTCACCCTCGCCGACATCGCCTTCGACGACGCCTCCGCCCTGCTCGCCCGCTACGGGCTGAGCCTGGTGCATGTGGCCGACGGCGAAGCCATTCCCGGCAGCTATTGGGGCGACAGCGAGGCCGGCATCATCGCCAGCACCGTCTACGTGCGCGACGACACCCCGGTGCATTCGATGCTGCACGAGGCCTGCCATCTGATCGTGTTGCCGCCGCAGCGGCGCGCGGCGGTGCACACCGACGCCACCGATTCGATCGAGGAAGAGGACGCGGTGCTGGTGCTGCAGACCGTGCTCGCCGAAGCCATTCCCGGCGCCGGGCGCGAGCGCATGTTCGCGGACATGGATGCGTGGGGCTACACCTTCCGCCTGGGCTCGGCCAAGGCTTACGTCGAGCAGGACGCGGAGACGTCGTGGCGATGGCTGGCCGAACGCGGCCTGGTGAAGCTGCCCGAACGCACGCTGTGACTCGCGCAGGGGCCGTCAGGCCCGGCACGCGGTGATTTGCGGGAGGGCCGTCAGGCCCGATGCGCTGCGACTCGCGCAATGGCCGTCGGGCCCGATGCGCTTCGCTGGGAACGTCGCGCCGCTTTAAGTAAGCCGCAAGCGAACCGTCCGACTCCATCGTTCCGAGCGGCCACCGACGCCCTCCCTGGCGCCGACGCCATTCGAACCGTGCGGAGCGGCTATCCCCATAACCGGCCCCGGCTTGCACTACTGGTGCTTCCCTTCCCCTGAAGCGCCATCCAAGGCGCCACTCTCCCCGAGTTCCTGCGCGGCGCGCTCAGTGCGCGGCCAGATGCTCGCGCGGCTCGCGCACGACCGGCGCGGCCAAATCTGGCAGCGCCACGGCGCGGTCGACTTCGACCTCCGCCTCGGCGACCGGATCGGGCAAGGCGCGCGCGGCGCTGCGGTTGGGGCCGGCGTCGGCCGGCCCGTTGATCATGACCACGCCCACCGCGGCCATCGCCAGCAGGGCGAACAAGACGATGCGGACGGCGCGGCGGGCGAACGAACGGCGGCTGCGGACCGGCGCGTCGGGCGCCTGGGCCCAGCTCAAGTCCGCGCTGAACAAACGGGCGCCGCCGTCGCGTCCGCTCAGCGGCAAGGCCGTCAGCGTGGCGGTGTGCAACTTGCCGTTGGCGGAACCCAAGCTCTGTTTCATGCCTTATCCGTTGCAGCCTATACACGGTGCCGGAGTCCCCACCCCGGCGCGGCCAGCCGATGAACGGCTGCCCTTGGACGTCACTTTTTCCGTTTTCGCGTCACAAATCAAATCGATTTTCGTGACAAGGGCCCGATTCGTTCCATCACGCGCTGTTTCCCAGGCTGAACGAAAACGCGATTCAGGTCGCGTCCGTTGCGCGGGGACCGCGTGAATACCGAATATTTAACAATCTAACCGATTACACGAAACGAAATTTTTACATTATTTCGCGAACCTGTCAGCAGTTTGTCATGAACGAAACGACCGACTCAGCCAAAAACGGCCGTCGGGCCACATTCCGGTAATCGTTTTCACGGGCCCGACTGTGCCGGATTTGCGCAAACCCGTCTCAGCGCATGTCGCGCCGGCGCCTGGCTTCGAGACGCGTCGCACTGCGGCTTGCGCCATCCCGACCCGCCCTCTAGCCTTCCGGTTCGCGCGCCAGGCGCGACACTTTTTTCTGGAGAGAGCACACATGAAACCTGTCCGCGCCCTTTTGGCGCTCGGCGTCGCCGCGGCCGTGTTCGGCCTGGCCGGCTGCAAGAAGGAACCCGCCCCCGCCCCGAGCGCCAACGCCCCGGCCGCCGCGCCGGCCGGCGAAACCGCGGACCAGTTCATCGCTCGGGTCAACGACGAATACAAGAAGATGTATCCGGAGATGACCGCCGCGCAGTGGCTGTCGTCGACCTACATCAACGACGACAGCCAGCTGCTCTCGGCCAAGGCCAACGAGCGCTATCTGACCCAGCTCAACAGCTGGATCGAGCAGTCCAAGAAGTTCGAAGGCCAGCCGATGTCGCCGGCCACCGCGCGCGCGATCCAACTGCTGAAGATCGGCACCGCGATGCCGGCGCCGAAGGATCCGGCCAAGCTCGCCGAACTCACCCAGATCGCCACGCGCATGGAAGGCATGTACGGCTCGGGCAGCTATTGCAGCGGCCCTGGCGACACCGATTGCCGCCAGCTCGGCGAACTCGAGGACGTGCTGCGCAACAGCCGCGACTACGACGCTCAGCTCGACGCCTGGAAGGGCTGGCACACCATCTCCAAGCCGATGCGCAAGGACTACACGCGCTTCGTCGAACTGGTCAACGAAGGCGCGCGCAACCTCGGCTACGCCGACACCGGCGAGCTGTGGCGCTCGGGCTACGACATGAGCCCGGCGGAACTGTCGGCCGAGACCGACCGCCTGTGGGGCCAGGTCAAGCCGCTGTACGAACAGCTGCACTGCTACACCCGCTCGCGCCTGGAAACCAAGTACGGCAACGACAAGGGCCAGGTCGGCGGCGGCATGCTGCCGGCGCATCTGCTCGGCAATATGTGGCAGCAGGATTGGGGCAACTTGTGGGACGTGCTGGCGCCGTACAGCGAGCAGCAGGCCGGCAGCCTCGACATCAACGGCGCGCTGGCGCGCCAGTACCAGCAAGTGCTCGACGCGCAGCGCAACAAGGCCGGCGGCGAAGGCGACACCGCGCAGCAGGCGCAGGTCGAAGTCGACGCCGCGCTCGCCAACGCCAAGCGCATGACCGAACGCGCGCAGGACTTCTACGTCTCGCTCGGCATGCCCAAGCTGCCCGACAGCTATTGGAACAAGACCCAGTTCGTGAAGCCGCGCGACCGCGACGTGGTCTGCCACGCCAGCGCCTGGGACATGAACATGAGCGGCGACGTGCGCACCAAGATGTGCATCAAGCCGAACGAAGAAGACTTCACCACGATCTATCACGAGCTCGGCCACGTCTATTACTACCTGGCCTACAACAAGCAGCCGCCGCTGTTCCAGACCGGCGCGCACGACGGCTTCCACGAAGCCATCGGCGACACCATCGTGCTGGCGATGACGCCGAAGTACCTGTCCTCGATCGGCATGGTCGGCAGCCCGCAGCAGAGCCAGGAAGCGCTGATCAATGCGCAGATGCGCATGGCCCTGGCCAAGGTGTCGTTCCTGCCGTTCGGCCTGATGATCGACCGCTGGCGCTGGGGCGTGTTCGACGGTTCGATCAAGCCCGACCAGTACAACAAGGCGTGGTGGGAACTGAAGGCCAAGTACCAGGGCGTCGCGCCGACGCAGGCGCGCGGCGAAGAGTTCTTCGACGCCGGCGCCAAGTACCACGTGCCGGGCAACACGCCGTACACGCGCTACTTCCTCTCGCACATCCTGCAGTTCCAGTTCTACAAGTCGCTGTGCGACGCGGCCGGCTACAAGGGCCCGCTGTACGAGTGCAGCTTCTACGGCAACAAGGCCGCCGGCGCCAAGTTCGAGGCGATGCTGAGCAAGGGCGCGAGCCAGCCGTGGCAGCAGACGATGAAGGAACTGACCGGCGGCGAGAAGATGGACGCCTCGGCGGTGCTGGAATACTTCGCGCCGCTGCAGACCTGGCTCAAGCAGCAGAACGAAGGCAAGAGCTGCGGCTGGCAGGCCTCGGCCGCGGGCGCTCCGGCGCCGGTGTCGCCGGCCGCCAAGCCGGCGGCGAAGACCGAGGCGCCGGCCAAGCCCGCCAAGGGCTGAGCGGCGTTCTCAGCGCGAAACCGACGGGCCGGCTCATGCCGGCCCGTTTTTTTTGGGCGGCGGCGCCGCAGCCGCAAATGCGCGCGCGGATGCTGCGACGCTCATCGCCCCCGCCATTTCGCAGCGACCTGCATTCCCCGTTTCTCTTCTCTCGTTCCTCGATCCTCATCTCTCGTTCCCAGTTTCCCGTCCCCAACCGCCCGATCCGATCAATCCCCCCCGCCCGACCCGGTACTGGCGCCCGGCCCGGCGCCGGCCGATGATCCGGGCCTGACCGGCGACCTCCCGCCGCTTCCGACGAGCCCGACCCGCATGACCGCTTCCCGCCGCACCGCCCCCCGCCGCACCGCCCTCGCTCTGCTCGCGGCCGTCTTCGCCGCCGGCGGCGCCCACGCCGCCGAACGCGCCGCCGAGCCGGTGGATCTGCTGATCCGCCACGCCAACGTCGTCGACGTGATCGCCGGCCAGCTGCGCGCCGACCGCCTGATCGCGGTGCGCGGCGACCGCATCGTCGCGGTCGAACCCGACGCCCGCGCCGCGCGCTTCGCCGCGCAGCGCAGCATCGACGCCCACGGCAAGTACGCGATTCCCGGCCTGTGGGACATGCACGTGCACTTCGGCGGCGGCGACCAACTGATCGAAGAGAACAAGAACTTGCTGCCGCTGTACGTCGCCCACGGCATCGCCGCGGTGCGCGACGCCGCCGGCGACCTGAGCCCGAGCGTGTTCGAATGGCGCGACGCGGTCGCCGCCGGCCGCCTCGACGGCCCGACGATCTTCACTTCGGGCCCGAAGCTGGAAGGCTACAAATCGATTTGGCCGGGCGACATCGAAGTCGGCAGCAGCGCCGAAATCGCCAAGGCGCTGGATCAGCTGCAGGGCTGGAAGGTCGACTTCGTCAAGATCACCGACAACACCTTGTCGCCGGAATTGTTCATGGACGCGCTCAAGCAGGCGCGCGCGCGCGGGCTGCGGGTGTCGGCGCACGTGCCGTTCGTGTTGCCCATCGACGAAGTCAGCCAGGCCGGTTTGAGTTCGATCGAACACGTCGAATACGCGTACAAGGCCGGCTCGTCGAAGGAAGCCGAGATCAGCGCGATGGTCCGTCGCGGCGAGATCGACAGCCGCGAAGGTTGGAACCGCATCCAAGCGACGTTCGACCGCAAGACCGCGCTCGCCGCCTACCGCCGCCTCGCCCAGCGCGGCACGGCGGTGACGCCGACGCTCAACGGCAGCTTCGTCACCACGTATCTGGATCGCGACGACCACAAGAACGATCCCTACCTGCAGTACATCGGGCCGGGGTTGCAGGCGACGTACGCGTGGCGGGTCGAGCGCGCGGCCAAGGACGACGCCGCGGCGATCGTGCGCCGGCACGAGCGCTACGAGCGCAACGCTTCGATCCTGCCGCTGTTGCAGCAGGCCGGCGTCAACATCCTCGCCGGTACCGACGCAGGCTTCCTCAATTCGTTCAACTACCCGGGCGTCGGGCTGCACGATGAGATGCAGCGCTTCGTCGAGAACGGCCTGACCCCGCTGCAGACGCTGCGCGCGGCGACGATCAACGGCGCGCGCTTCCTCGGCCAGGACAAGGAACATGGGTCGCTGGCGGCGGGCAAGGCGGCCGACATCGTGTTGCTCGATGCCGACCCGCTGCGCGATATCGGAGCGACGCGGAAGATCGATACGTTCGTGCTGCGCGGCAAGGTGCACGACCGCGCGGCGCTGGATGCGATGTTGGCGCAGGTGCGCGGGGAAGTGGCGGCGCAGCGGGCGGCGGCGGATGCGGCGAAGGCGAAGCAGGACGGCGCTAAGCGTTGAGGTTCGCTGGGCTGCGGGTTTCGCGGGGATAGTCGGGTATCGCCGTAGTCGCGTTGTCGCGGTCGCAGCTCGCGCAGCTCCTACAGGGGGCTATGTAGGAGCTGCGCGAGCTGCGACCGCGAAAATTCGGCGACGGCGCGGCTTCCATCGCGCCGGAACGTTCGCGGTCGCGGCTCACGCCGCTCCTACACGCGCATCGCGCCGCCGCTCATCCTTTCTTCGCCTGCCGGAACTTCTGCGGCGTCGTCCCGCTGAACTGCTGGAACATCGCGATGAACGCCGACGCGCTCGCGTACCCCATGTCGGCCGCCACTTGCTGCACGCTGCGGCCCTGCTCCAACAACGGCACCGATTGCTGGAAGCGCAGGCGCTGCCGCCATTGCGCGAACGACATCCCCAACTCGTCGCGGCAACGCCGGCTCAAGGTGCGCTCGGTGGTGTGCACGCGCTGCGCCCATTCCTCCAGCGTGGTGTTGTCGCCCGGCGCGTGCTGCAGCGCGTCCAGGATCGGCCCGAGCAGGCGGTCGTCGCTGTGCGGGACGAAGCTGAGCAGCATCGGCGTGGCCAGCAACTTATCGATCAGCACCCGCGCCAGCCGCCGGTCGGCGGGCGAGTCGGGAATCTCGACGCCGCGGTCGAACAAATCCTCGACGCCGGCCAGGAACAACGGATGCAGGCGCACGATGCCGGGCGTGGCCGGCAGCGCCGGGGTGTAGCGCTCGGCGATGTTGATCAACCGGCATTTCACCTCGCGCCGGTTGTGCGAGGTGTGGTCCATGCCGGCCGGAATCCAGGCCGCGTAGCCCGGCGGCGCGAACAGCGGCTGGCCCTCGACCACGAACGACATGCTGCCGGATTCGACGAACGCCAGCTGGCCCCAGGGATGGCGGTGCAGCGCGCTCTCGGTGTCCACCGCCAGCGCCTCGTAGCGCAGCAGCAGCGGGCCGGGCAATGAACGGTAGGGGTAATGGAACTGGCGGCTGCGGCGCATTTGTCCGGGGCTCGCTACGGCGTGTCGGGTTATCGGCATTTGCCGGCTACCCGACATTCTAAAATAAGCGGCCCCCACGTTGTACCCGTTGTACGAAGGATGTCCGCGATGCACCTGTTACTGCCGATCCTGGCCACCTTGATCTGGGCCGGAAACACGATCGTCAGCAAGCTCTCGGCCGGCGCGATCGAGCCGGCGGCGATCTCGTTCTACCGCTGGCTGGTCGCGCTGCTGGCGCTGACCCCGTTCCTGCTGCCGCGGGTGTGGGCGCTGCGCGCGCAGGTGCGGCCGTACTGGCGCAAGCTGGTGGTGCTGGCCGCGCTGGGCATGGTCATGTACCAGTCGCTAGCTTATTTCGCCGCGCACAGCGTCAGCGCGATGACGATGGGCCTGGTGGTGGCGGCGATTCCACCGATGACGATGGTCATCGGCATGGTCGTGCTCAAGACCCGTCCCTCGCCCGGGATGTTGATCGGCGCGGCGGTGTCGTTCGTCGGCCTGACCTGGCTGCTCAGCGGCGGCCACCCGGCGCTGCTGGTCCAGCAAGGCCTCGGCCGCGGCGAACTGATGATGCTGCTGGCCGCGTTCTCCTACGCGCTGTACGGCGTGCTGGTGAAGCGCTGGGCGCTGCCGATCCCGAACGGCGAATCGCTGTACCTGCAGATCCTGTGCGGCACCGTGCTGTTGCTGCCGGGCTTCCTGCTCGCGCCGTCGGTGGCGCTGACCGCGCACAACCTGCCGCTGGTGCTGTACGCCGGCATCCTCGCCTCGACCCTGGCGCCGTGGTTCTGGATGCACGGTCTGCTGCGCTTGGGCACGGACAAGACCGCGGTGCTGATGAACCTCACCCCGGTGTTCACCGCGGCGCTGGCGGTGATGCTGCTGGGCGAACCCTTGCAGCTGTATCACTGGATCGGCGGCGGATTGACCCTGCTCGGCGTGGCGGTGGCGCAGGCGTTGAAGCAGAAGCCGGCGCCGGTGTTGCGGGTGCAAGAGTGCGCGGGCTGAGTTTCGGGTTGCGCCGTAGGCCGGTTGTCGCGGTCGCAGCTTGCGCGGCTCCTACAGCCCGAAACGAGACTCGGCGGAGATCTTGTAGGAGCGGCGTGAGCCGCGACCGTGAAACCGCGCCTGCGTCGTCGGCCGCCTAGCGCGGTCGCAGCTTACGCAGCTCCTACCGTCTGAAACGCAACTCGCCGGAGCCCTTGTAGGAGCGGCGTGAGCCGCGACCGCGAAACCGCGCTTGCCTCGTCGGCCGCCTAACGCGGTCGCAGCTTACGCAGCTCCTACCGTCTGAAACGCAACTCGCCGAAGCCCCCTGTAGGAGCGGCGCGAGCCGCGACCGCGCAACCGCGCTTGCGTCGTAAGCCGCCTATCGCCGTCGCCGCTCACGCCGCATCTCCACGCGAACGACCGCCGACATTCCTCGCCCCACGCGCACCCCGCGCCGCCGCATCCGCCCTGTGAGCCGCGTCAAGTTCGCCGTCTGCGCGCGCTGTTAGGGTCGCAGACATGTCGTCGCCACCCGACAGCGTTTCCGCCGCCAACCCGCGTCCGCCCTACGTCTTGTGGGCGGCGCTGGCCTTGGCGAGCGCGCTGGTGGTGGCGCTGGGTTGGCAGCTCATGCGCTTGCGCGAGGATCAGCGTTGGCTGGTCGATCGGGTCAACCTTCCTTATGTCGGCATGTTCGTGCCGCAGGTCGCGGCGACCGCGCTCGACGGGCGCGCGGTGGCGCTGGGCCAGCCGCACGGGCAGCGGCAGGTGCTGTTCTTCTTCAACACCACCTGCCCGCACTGCCGCGCCTCGCTGCCGCAACTCAAGCTGGCCGCGCGCGAGCTGCGCAAGCACGCCGGCGTCGAATTGGTCGGCGTGGCCTTCGCCACGCCCGCGCAGACCGCCGCCTACGCGCGCGAGCACGCGCTGGACTTTCCGCTGATCGCCGTCGACGACGACCGCCGCACCCAGGCGCTGTTCCGCGCGCGCCGGGTGCCGTCGCTGTTGGTGATCGGCGGCGACGGCCGGGTGCGCTATCAGCGCGTCGGCGAGCTCAACGGCAAAACCCCGTTGCACGAATTGCTGCGCGCGGCGACGGCGGCGGAACCGCCGGCGGCGACGCGCGAGGTTTCACCCAAAGCGCTCGCGGCGCGTTGACCGGCGCGCCCGGCGGCGCGGCGACGCGCGCGGCACGGGGCGGCGAAACGCGACGCGGGCTTGCAAGCGCTAGGCGCGCGCCGCGGCACCGCGGGCGCGCCGAACGTCGCGGCGACGACGACGCCGCACCGCCGCCGCGCGGGGAACGCGGCGACCGACGACAGGAGCAAGACCATGACCGAACGCAAGCGTGGTGTCCGGATCGCCCTCGCGGCGCTGTTGTTCTGCGCAGCGATGGGATTCGGCGCGTTCCAGGTGGTCGCCGGCAACGGCGCCGCACCGTCCCAATCCGATTACTGCGACAACATCGCCTGCCGCGCCGAATGTCCCGGCTTCGGCGGCGACCTCGGCCCCGGCGGGCCGGGCCGTCCGGATGTTTGCTATTGCTGCGGCTGATCCCCCTCGGCCGCACGCCTGTGCCGGCCGCGGGGGGTGGCCCCCGGCCGGCTTTTTTTTGATCGATCCGCGCACCGCGCCCACCCCAGCCCCCTCGATCCGCGCCCGCGCCCCGCTTCCGAAACGCCGCCCGCGACGACCGTCCGTCGCGCGCCCGCGCGCGTTACGCAAAACGCGACCGCCAGCGGACAAGCGTGGCGGCGAGTTTGCCCATACTGCACGCGCGCGCTTCGCTTGCAGATTCGATACAGACGCAAGCCACAAGGTTTGTTAGTTTGCGCACGGCAACACACCCCGCCCGACGTCGCGAAGGGGCGCGACGTCCACGGCGGCCTCTCGCCCGTCGCGCCGGCCTTGGCCGCGGATGCGGGGCGCGCATGAGGCCTCATGCGACACCGGCCCCGACGTAGACCAGACACGAACGCGAGCGGACGCTGCGATGCCCCAACGCATCGAACGGATCAAGAACCTGGCCAGCGTGTCGCAGTTCCGCATCGGCGCGTCGCTGGTGCAGCCCGACCGTCTGGCGATCGTGCGCGAGGGCCAGTCCACGGCGCTGGAACCGCGCATGATGGAAGTGCTGATCGCGCTGGCCGAACGCGCCGGCGAAGTGGTCAGCGCCGAGCAGTTGCTGATCGAGATCTGGCGCGGCACGTTCTACGGCGACAACCCGGTGCACAAGACCATCGCCCAGCTGCGCCGGCGTTTGGGCGATAGCAGCCGCGAACCGGAATACATCGAGACCATCCGCAAGCGCGGCTATCGCTTGGTCGCGCCGGTGACCTTCCCCGACGACTACCGCAGCGGCCTGCCGCGCGCGGCGGCGTGGACCCAGGGCAGCCCGTACGTCGGCCTGCGTTCGTTCGACCAAGACCACGCCGGCGTGTTCTTCGGCCGCAGCCGCGCCACCGCCGAGTTGCTGGCGACGCTGCGCGAGCAGATCGACAACCAGCGCCGCTTCGTCCTGGTGTCCGGCGCCAGCGGCTGCGGCAAGACCTCGCTGCTGCGCGCCGGCGTGCTGCCGCTGCTGCGCCAGGACGGCGGTTTCGACGGGCTGCACGCGCTCGCCAGCGCCTACTTCGACCTCGGCGCCTGCCGCGGCGGCGACCTGCTCGCGCGGCTGGCGCAGTCGCTGTGCGCGTGGTCGCTGGACGGCCGGCCGGTGTTCCTGGACAGCGAAGCGCCGTGGCTCGAGCAACAACTGCGCGCCGCGCCCGAGGCGGTGCGCGCGCGCATCGACGACGCGTTCGCGCGCCGCACCGCGCCGCTGGCCGAGCGCGCGCATCTGCTGCTGGTGGTCGATCACGCCGAAGCCGCGGTCGCCGCGCCCGGCATCGGCGAGGCCGACCGCCGCGACTTCGGCGCCGCGCTCGACGCGCTGTGCGCGAGCGCGCGGGTCGCCGCCATCGCCATCACCCGCAGCGATTTCTATCCGGCGCTGGTGGAGAAAGTGCCGGGGCTGGCCGAACTCAAGGCCGGCGACGGCCACATCGATCTGCTGACCCCGCGCATCGGCGAGATCGGCCAGATCATCCGCGCGCCGGCGGCGCTGGCCGGATTGAGCTTCGAGGAAGACCCCGACAGCTCGCTGCGCCTGGACGACTTGCTGCGCGACGCCGCCGCCGAGCATCCCGATTCGCTGCCGCTGCTGCAGCACACCTTGCAGGCGCTGTACGAACGCCAGGGCGACGGCGGCCTGCTGCGGCTGGCGACCTACCGCGAACTCGGCGGCCTGGAGGGCGCGCTGGCGCACCGCGCCGAGCAAGTGTTCGGCGAACTGCCGGCGACGGCGCAGGCCAGTCTGGAACGGGTGCTGGCGGCGCTGATCGTGATCCGCCCCGACAGCGACGCGGTCACCGGCCGGCGGGTGCCGTGGTCGAGCCTGGACGACGCGGCCGCGCGCGAACTGGCCGAAGCCTTCGTGCGCGCGCGCCTGTTCGTCGGCGAACTCAGCGGCGGCGAACCCGGTTTCGGCGTCGCCCACGAAGCGCTGCTGCGGCAATGGCCGCGCGCGCGCGAGTGGACGCGCGAGAACCGGCAACTGCTGCAAGCGCGCGAGCGCCTGCAACGCGCGGCGCGGCGCTGGGCCGCGGAAGGCCGGCGCAACGATCACTTGCTCAATCCCGGCCGGCCGCTGGCCGAAGCGCGCGAGGCCGCGCGCCGCCTGCCCGATCAGCTCGACGGCGACGACCGCGAATTCCTGCACGCCTGCGAACGCCAGCAGCGGCGCAAGCAATGGCTGCGCGCGGGCGCGATCGGCGCGCTGTGCGCGCTGGCCCTGGTCGCCACCGGCCTGGGCCTGCAGGCGTGGCAGGCGCGGCGCGAGGCCGAGCAGCGGCGCGATCAGGCGCAGAAGCTGGTCGCCTTCATGCTCGACGACTTGGCCGAACAGCTGCGCCCGCTCGGCAACCTCAAGCTGCTGCGCAGCATCGGCAATCAATCCTTGTCCTATCTGGAGCGCATGCCGGAAACCGACATGCAGCCGCGCGAATTGGTCAGCCACGCGCGCGCGCTGCGCACGGTCGGCGAAGTGCTGCTGGACCAGGGCAAGTTCGACGACGCACGGGCCGCGTTCGAGCGCGCCCAGGCCGCCTCGGCGCGCGCGCTCGAGCAAGAACCGCAATCGCTGGAAGCGCTGGCCGAGACCGGCACGACCGCTTACTGGCTGGGCTACCACGACTACAAGCAGAAGAAGTACGACACCACGCGCACCCACTGGCAGGCGTATCTGCGCGCCTCCGAACGTCTGGTCCAGCGCGCGCCGGGCGATCCGCGCTGGCGCCTGGAGCTGTCCTACGCGCTCAACAATCTCGGCACCTTGGCTTACAGCAGCCAGCGCCTGGACGAGGCCGGCGACCTGTTCGCGCGCTCGGTGGCGATCAAGCGGCAATTGCTCGCCGACAAGCCCGACGACAGTTCGCTGCGCTACGAACTGGTCGACAGCCTGTCGTGGCTGAGCAGCGCGCAGGACGCGCGCGGCTTGTTGGCCGAAGCCGCGCAAGGCTATGCCGCGCAAACCCGGATGCTGCGCGAACTGGTCGACAGCGAGCCCAACGCCGACGAATGGCGGCGCAAGCTGGCGACCTCGCTGCTGCGCAGCTCGGTGTTGGCGCTGGACCGCGGCGAACTCGATCAGGCCGAGCGCGAGAGCGCCGAATCGGTGCGCATGCTGCGAAGCCTCGCCGAGCAGCAGCCCGACAACCAAACCTGGCAGCGCAACCTCGGCCACGCCTACGCGCACGCCGGCTGGGTCGCGGCGATGGCCGGTTCGCGCGAGCGCGCGCTCGAACGCCTGCGCGCGGCGCAGCGCACGCTGGCGCCGATCATGCAGGCCAGCGACCGGCCGCCGGAGTGGCGCTTGCTCGACGCGACGGTGCGGCTGCGATTGGTCCAGGCCGATCCGCTGGCCGCGGCCGAGGACGCCGACGCGGTCATCGCCGACCTGCAGAAATTGCAGGAAAGCGCGCCGACCGATCTGCCCAACCGCTCCAGCCTCGCGCGCGCGCTGGTCTGGCGCGGCGAGCGCTACGCCGCGGCCGGCGACGCGGCGCGCGCGCGCCAGGATTTCGTCCGCGTCGATCAACTGCTGACCGCGTTCGCGCCCGACACCCGCGAACGCGTCGCGCTCGACGCCTGGACCCGCGCGCTGGTGCGCCTGGGCGCGCGCGCGCGCGCCGCGCGCCAGATCGCCTGGCTGCAACACGCCGGCTACCGCCATCCCGGTTTCGTAGCGCTTTACGAAACCGCTCCCCAGCCCTGACCGATAGGAATCGCTCATGCCCAAGAAAGAATCCGCCAAGCCGGCGACCGCGTCCGACAAAAGGAAGAAGCCCACGCCGTGGGACGGCCAATACCCGGTCCACCCGATCGAGCTGACCGTCGCCCACGTCGGTTTCGGCGGCAACGCCGGCAAGGGCCATTACTTCTACAGCTTCGCCCCGGACGTGGTGACCTTCCAGCAGCCCGGCGGGCTGTGGATCGAATACGTGTTCGAGATCCAGGTGCCGGAGCGCTTCGAGATCATCAACGTGCTGACCTCCGACGCCAAGGGCCAGATCGAGCCGCCGGTGTTCGATCCGCCGCAGGAGAAGGACGTCTACCGCCGCCGCGTGTACCTGTTCAACCACAACACCGAATCGACGCTGATCTTCTTCACCGTGCTGGTGCGCGACAAGTTCAGCAACTACAACGACGTGCAGGTGATTTCCTGCGATCCGCAGGTCGGCAACGATCCGCAGATCGTGCCGGGCACGGGCAAGGGCGGCGGCAAGAAGGGCAAGAAGGGCTGAGCCCACGGGCCACGGGCGGCGCGCGCGCCGCTCGTGGTCGCCGCGGCTCGGTTCGGAACGAAGGCATCGGGCCCGCAGCGCTCGCGCGAGCCGTTGGACCCGATGCTGCACGCGCGACGGCGACGGCGGCGCTTCGGCCGACGTTCTTCGCCGCCGCGGCCTCATCGCGCGACGATCAAGTGATCTCGCAGAAATTCGCGTAATGATCCGGCGTGTAGTAGCGCATCGCGATCGTTTTCTTGGTCCCGTCGTTGACCAGATACACCAGCCGGCGCAGCCCGGCGTCGCCGTTGTCCTTGCGGATCTTGCCTTCCCAATACACCTGCCCGCGGCCGGCATTGGGCAGCTTGCCTTCGTTGTTGGAGAAGATCTGCACGTCCATGCCGGCGCGGCCGCATTCGGCCACCGGGTCGACCGCGGTGATGCAGAACGACATGGTGCGCATGGCTTCGCGGATGTCCGGCGGCAAGCTGGTGCAGGCGCGCGGCTTGGCCGCGGCCGGGGCGGCGGCGAGCAGGCACAGACTCAGCGCCAGGGCGGCGCGGGTGAACGGATTCATGGCGATGCTCCTCGATAGGGACGGATCGGCGATGCGGGACAACGCGGCGGCGGCGCCCCCGCGCCGCCGCCGCATCCGGGCCCTTAGGTGCCCGCGACCTGACAGAAGCTCTTGAAGTTGTCCTGGGTGAAATAGCGCTTGGCGATCGGCTTGCCCTTGGCGCCGACGGCGACGTTGTAGACCAGCCCCTGCGGCGAACCCAGCAGCGCCGGCGAGGCGCGCCAGTACTGGGCGCCGATCCCGCCCAGCGGCGGCAGCAGGCCCTGGGCGTTGTCGTAGACGCGGGCGTTGAGGCGGAACTTGAGGCAGCCCTTGACCGGGTCGGCGCCGCGCACGCAGATGTCGAAGTCGCGGACCATCGCGGCCGGCGGCGGGGTCTTGCAGGCCGGCGGCTCGGCGGCCAGGGCCGGCGCGGCGGCGGCGAGCAGGACGGCCGACAGCGACCACTTCACAAGTTTGGCGTTCATGAGTTCTCTCTCTCCGGAAGAAGGTGGGCCCGCGCCGGCCCGGCCCGGAGGCCGCCTGCGCGTGGCTGCGGCTGAAACCGCGCCGCCACCTTGGGCGCGCCGCCGCGCCCGCGCCTTCCGGCAACCTTACGGTCGCGGCCGGAGGCGGCGGCGCCGGTGAGGCTCGGTGGGGACGCCGTAGACCGGCGGTGAGCGGGCCGCGAACCACGGTGAGGCAGGCGCCCGGACCCGCCCTCCTGCGCCGGCGGACACCGTCCCAGCGCCCACACGCACGCGCCAACCCATTGAAAGAAAAGCGCTTCGCGCTCCGTAAGGTTGCCGTAAGGCGCGAAAGCGGGCGCCGCGCGCAGCCTGCGCGGCAACGGATCGCCGCCCGCCGCGTTCCGCCGCCGACGCGCCGCCAGGCGCGCGGCCACCGGCGCGCACGCCGCCCCGCGGCGAGGCAGGAGCGCGACATGACCGCATACGAGCCCCCCTATTCCCATGTCGGCGAAGCGTCGGCGCCGACGCTGGAGTCGCCGGACGAAGAGGTCGGGCCCTTGTCGCAGTTCCGCCACGGCGCCCAGGACCGGCGCCTGCTGGAGCTCGCCCGGCTCGACGCCGGGCTGGCCGCCAACGCCGACTTCGACGACAAGCCCTGGGGGCTGCTGTACCGCGCCCTGGTCGATTCGATCGGGCTGTCGCCGGACGACTTCCAGCTCTCCTACCCCGCCACGCCCTGGGACTGGCCCTGCCCGCAGGAAGGTTTCATCCACGCCGCCCAGTACGACTTCTGCGCCACGGCGCCGCAGTGGAGCGCGATCGGCGCCTACGTCTCCAGCGGCGACACCGTGCACCAGGGCTATCAGCAGTTCCTCAACGTCGCCCTGGCCCAGACCGACTACCGCACCCTGCGCCAGCACCTCAACGACGCCGACGACGCGCTGACCACGGCCACCAACCAGTACACCCTGGCCACCACCTCGGCCGCCTCGGCCTACGCCGCCCAGGTCGAGGACAACCAGCCCAGCTTCACCCACTGGCTCGGCGGCGCGCGCGGGCGCAGCTACCAAGGCCGCATCGTCGCCGCGCAGGTGGCGATGAATCAGGCCCAGGCGCATTACGCCGCGCTGGTCGCGCAGTGCCAGTCGCCGGAACTCGGCCACGCCCAGCGCCGCTGCGGCGACGAGCGTTTCCACGTGCGCCTGTCCGATCTCAACCTGATCCGCATGCCGAAGGTGCCGGACTGGCGCTTGGCCCAGAGCAGCGACGACTGGGTCGCGCAGGTCGAAGCCGGACGCGGCCCGGCCGGGGTCACGCTCGGTTTCAGCAACCGCGAGGCGCCTTACGACTTCGCCCAGACCTGGGCCGGCCGCCGCGGCCGCATCCGCCAGTTGTTCTGGCAGGCGCGCATCAACGGCCGCTGGGAGCGCATCGACGAATTCGAGTTCGACAACAAGCTGGAGCTGTCGCTGGACTTCCAGGCGGTGGACACCATCGCGATCCGTCCGGGCGAATGGTTCGACGGCGAGTTCGCGCGCTCGATGATCGACGGACCGTTCATGCCCGGCTACAGCGCCTTCGGCGGCGACACCGTGGAAACCCGCGGCCAGCCGGTGTTCGGCGAGCGCGGCTTCTTCGGGTTGGTGAAGAGCGGTTTGTGCGTGGGCTACCGGCCCTCGTTCGCGATCCGCACCAACACCTCGACCTTCCGCCGCTTCGCCGATCCGTTCAAGGCCGCCACCGCGCTGCGGATCGGGCCGTTCGTGTTCGAAGCCGACGGCGGCAGCGTCGCGGCCGGCTGGAAGGCCGACGCGGCGACCCAAACCTTCACCGGCGCCAGCACCTCGCGCAGCCCGCTGATCCTCGGCGCGACCGTGGCGGAGTTGCCGAACGCCGGCGGCTGAAGCGCGCTACCGAACAAAACCGCCGGCGCGCGCAGCGCCGGCGGCAGCAGCAAGCATCGGCTCGCCGCGGCAGCGACCCCAGCGCGGTCGCGGCACAGCATCCGCGGGGATCGTCCAGCGACGGCGATCCCCGTCCGGGCCGATGGGGAACCGGCTTGCAGGAGCCGGTTCCGGCAATCCGGCCGGTGCGCGTCCGTCAGGGGGCGGGCGCGCACCGGCCGGAGCTTGCACATCCGTGCGGTGCGAGGCGTTGGCGATGCGCGTGAATCGACGGCGGACGGCGAGGCTCGATGAGCGCCGATCCGTATGCAGCGATCTGTGCGATCGCTCTCGCGCAACGAAGCACGCCGAACCGTCGGGCGCAAGATCGTCAAGGGAATCGCAGCGCGGCATCGGACCCAGCGCGCCGTCGGCCGCCGCATCGCCTGCTCAACGCAACTGCGTCACCACGGTCACCAGCCAAATCACCGCCGCCACGCCGGCCATCACGCCCGCGTCCAGATCGCGTTCGCGCCACGCGCGCCAGCCGACCACGGCCAGACACGGCACGCCGGCGGCGACCATGCCCGCGCCGAACCAACGCGCGCCGGGTTCGCGCTGGCCCGAACCGAGCAGGAAACCCAGCACGTCCATCGCCCACATCGGCAGCGAAAACAGCCACGCGGTGACCGGCGCCAACACCAGGATGGTGAAGAACACCATCACCAGGATCTTGATCCCGGCGAAGCGCGTGGGCACGCGCATGTTCCAGCGGTGGGTCGGCGGACGCCAGCTCATGAGCGCGCCAGCCTGCGCGGGATCGCGACCAAAAACACGTAGCAGGCGATCGCGAAGCCCATGCCGAGAAAGGTCAGCAGGATCGAATTGGTCCAGCGGTCCAGCGGCGTCGCCGCGGCCGCGCGCAGGCTTTCGTAATAGCCCTGCACGAATTTCATCAACCAGCCGAACGCCAGCGGCGCGGCGAGCGCGCCCAGCGCGCGCAGGCGTCCGGGCAAGCGCGCGCGCCAGCCGCTGCGCGGCGGCGCCGGCGCGACCGGAGCGCTTTGCGGCGGCGCGTAATACGGATTCCACTGCAACGGCGGCGGCCGCGCCAAGCGTTGCCGCGGCTGCGCGGTCGGCGCCGGCGCCGGCGGTGCGGTGCGCGCGGTCCACCACCAACGCTGCGGCTGCGCTTGCGCCGGCGCGCGCGCGGCGGCGGCGCGCGGCGACGGCGGCGGGCGCGAGGCGGCCTTGCGCGCGGTGGCGTTGAGCAGATCGTGGCGCACGCAGGCCGCGCAGGGTTCGCCGTTGTAGTGCTGATGTTCGCGGTTCTTCGCGCAGATCACGATCAGCCCGCGCGACGGCTGCGCGTAGGCGCGCAAGGTCTCGCTCCACTCCGACGAACTCGGCCGCTTGCCCGCGTCCTCGCCGAAAGCGCGGTCGAACAGATCGCGCAGGCCGCGCGGCATCAGCGCGTGGCCGCTGACCGGATTGGGCGCCATCATCGGATTGCCGCGCTGCGAATACGCGTAGCAGCGTTCGCGGATGCGCCCCGGCACGTCGGTCGGCACCCGGTCGTAGGCGGGCCGGCCGCTGTAGGGATGGATACCGAAGTTGAGCAATTGGAAGATCACCACCGCCAAGGCGAAGCGGTCCTGGGTTTCCTCGCCGGCTTCGTCGAGCGCGCGGACCTGATACTCCGGCGCCAGATAGTCGGGGGTGAACTGCGGCGCGTGGAAACGCCGGCCGCGGCCCTGGATGCTGAAGCCGTCGCAGTCGAGCAGCGCGATGTACAGCGAGGCGCGGTAGAAACGCAGGTTCACCGGCTTGAGATCGACCACGTAATGGTGTTGCGCGTGCAGCGCCGCCAGCACCGAGGCCAGATTCGCCGCCAGCGTGACCTTGTGGCCGAGACCGACCGGCAGGCCCGCCGCGCGCGCTTGCCGCTCCTGCAGGATCTGCTCGACCTCGTTGGTGGACTGCACGTCCAGCGCCGGCATGGTGAAGCCGACGAAGCGGCCCTGCGCGTCGCGCACGGTCGCATCCGGCCAGGCGATCTGCACGTAGCGCTTGCCCGCCTCGTACTGGTCGGGCAGCTTCGGGCGCAGCTGCAGCATCGCCTCGATGCGGTCGGTGTAGCTCGGCGGATCGACCCGCGCGTGGTAGATCTTGGCCACGCTGTGCGGATCGTCGGCGAGCAGGTACACGCTGCCCGCGCCGCCGCTCTTGATCAGCGGACCCAGGCGCGAACGGCGCGAGCCGATCACGATGGCGCTGCCGGTGGTGAGGCTGCTCATCGCCGGCGTTCTCAGACCCGCAGCGCGATCAGCAAGGTCTTGTCGTCGGAGGTGATGCCGTGCGTGCGCGGATCGGCCAAGGTGCCGTGCAGCGCGCGGCTGCCCTCGGCCTCGTCCACCGACGCCAGATAGCGCGACACCGGATCGATGAACGGCGCGTACAACTCGGCGTTGCCGCGCGCCATCGCGAACGGCATCGCGCCGTCGGACATCAGCGCCAACCGCGCGGTCGGCGCCGGCACGGGCAGCACCCGCAACTGCTCGCGCCAGCTTTCGCCGGTGACGAAATAGGTTTCGTTGGCGTACTCGCCGTTGGCCGGCAGCGACACCACCGCGTCCTCGTCGTCGCTCGCGGCCTCGGCCACGCCGATGCCGTCGCCGATGTGCAGGAACCAGCCGCGCCGCGCGTCGCCGGCATAGCCGACCACGGTGGCGGCGTAGTCGCCCAGCGCGCGCCCGTCGGCCTGCGCGCGTTCGACCACGCCCTCGCGCGCCTGCGCCACCGCCTCGACGGCGGCCGCGAAGAAGGTCTCGCGCGGCGCGTCGAGCAATTCCGGTTCGCGCCCCAGGCGTTCGCCGAGCGCGCGCGCCAACGCATCGGCGATCAGCCGCGCGCCGATGTCGCTGTGCGCGGCCGAACCCGCGCCGTCGCAGACCACCGCGGCCAGGACATCGCCGCTGACATGGAACGCGCACGCGTCCTGACAGGGAATGCCTTTGTCCAGGTGCGAGCTGCCCACCGCCGAAGCGGCATAGATCCGCCAGCCCATGCGCGCCCCGCTCAGGTCGGAACCGAGGACCAGGTGTCGGTCGCCGGCAGCTGCGCCGCGCCGCCCGGACGCGACTGCGAGACCACCTGCATGCTCGCGCTGAGCCACAGGAACAGCTCGCGGAACTGCAGACCCTGCAGACGCTTGACCCCGCCGGGGCCCTTGCTGCTGAACTGGCTCATGATGCGTTCGTCGCCCTGCCCGACCGCGATCGGGAAGATCGCCACCTTGTTGGCGGTTTCCGCGTCGCGCGCGCGCTGCGCCGAGGCTTCCCAGGCGTCGGTCGGCGCGCCGTCGGACATCAGGAACAGCCACGGGCGGGTGTACGCCACGCCGGCGGCCTTGAAGCGCTGCTTCTCGTTTTCGATCTCGGCCAGGGCCAGATCGATCGCGCGGCCGGTCGGGGTGGTGCCCGCGGCTTCCAGCGCCGGCGCGTCGAAATCCATCGCGTCGCACCATTCGCCGGCGAGCTCGGCCTGATCGAAGCCGCCGTAGCGCACCACCAGCACGCGCACGCGCTTGGCCGCGATCACGTCGCTCTTGAGCTCTTCCTCCAGCAGCTTCAAACCCTGATTCAGCTGGTCCATCGGCGCGCCGGTCATGCTGCCGGAGCAGTCCAACACCAGCACCAGCGGGGTGCGCTGCTCGGTGTTGTCGACCAGGGCGACATCGGGGATGGCGGGTTGATTCATGACATTCCCTTGCGTTGACTGAACCGGGAGTATAGCCAGCGCGGGCCGGAGGGGGCCATCGCGCACGTTCGCGGCGCGAACGCCCGCACAGGTCGGCGGCGCGGTCCGCGAACCGTCACCGCACTGCCATACGCCCGCAGCAGGCTGCCGGAGCGGTTCTGCCACCGCATCCCCCAGCATCTCGCCCGGATCGCCATGACCGACCAACACGACACCTCGCGCCGCGGCTTCCTGCGCGGCGCCGCCGGCGCGACCGCCGCCGGCCTCGCCCTGAACCTGTTCCCGCCCTCGATCCAAAAAGCGCTGGCCATCCCCGCCGCGCGCGTCACCGGCACCCTGCACGACGTCCAGCACGTGGTGATCCTGATGCAGGAAAACCGCTCGTTCGACCATTACTTCGGCGCGATGCGCGGCGTGCGCGGCTTCGGCGACCGCTTCCCGGTACCGCTGCCCAGCGGCCACCCCGTGTGGCGCCAGACCGACGCCAAGGGCCGCGAAATCCAGCCCTGGCACATCGACACCCAGACCACCAGCGCGCAGCGCATCGGCGGCACCCCGCACACCTGGCCCGACGCGCAAGCGGCCTGGAACAACGGCAAGATGGACCAGTGGCTGCCGGCCAAGACCGAGCGCTCGATGGGCCATTACGTCGAAGCCGACATCCCGTTCCAGTACGCGCTCGCCAACGCGTTCACCCTGTGCGACGCCTACCACTGCTCGCAGCTCACCGGCACCAATCCCAATCGCCTGTTCCTGTGGACCGGCAGCAACAACCCCGCCGCCGACCGCGGCGGCCCGGCCATCGTCAACACCTTCGACGATTCCGGCCCGGCCGGCGAAGGCTATTTCTGGACCACCTACCCCGAGCGCCTGGAGCGCGCGGGCGTGAGCTGGAAGCTGTACCAGGACATGGACGACAACTTCTCCGACAACCCGCTGGAAGGCTTCCGCCAGTTCCGCGCGGCGACGCCGGGTTCGGCGTTGGCCGAGAAAGCGCTGAAAACCTGGACGCTGGAAGACCTCGCCAACGACGTGCGCAGCGGCAAGCTGCCGCAGGTGTCGTGGCTGGTCGCGCCGGCCAAATACTCCGAGCATCCCGGCCCGTCGGCGCCGATCTGGGGCGCGGACTACACCGCGCGCGTGCTCGACGCGCTCACCGCCGATCCCGAGGTTTGGGCGCGCACGGTGCTGATCGTCAATTTCGACGAGAACGACGGCTTCTTCGATCACGTGCCGCCGCCGGCGCCGCCGTCGCTGGACGCGCAGCGCAAGCAGATCGGCGGCTCCACGGTCGATCTGCGCGGCGAACACCACTTCGCCCGCACCGGCCCGTCGCACGGCACCTCCGCGGATCCGGCGATCTATTACGATCGGCCCTACGGCCTCGGCCCGCGCGTGCCGATGTACGTGATCTCGCCGTGGAGCCGCGGCGGCTGGATCGACTCGCAGGTGTTCGACCACACCTCGGTGATCCGCTTCCTGGAAAAGCGCTTCGGCGTGATCGAACCGAACATCAGCCCGTGGCGGCGCGCGGTGTGCGGCGACCTCACCAGCGCGTTCAATTTCGAGAACCCGAACCACGAGCCGATCCCGACCCTGCCCTACACCGGCGACGCCGACCGCATCGTCGCCGAGCAAAGCAAGCTGCCCGCGCCCAAGCCGCCGGCGCAGCCGAGCGCGGCGCGCCAGGAACGCGGCATCAAGCCCTCGCGCGCGCTGCCCTACGACCTGCACGTGGGCGAACGCTTCGACCGCGACGCGCGCTCGCTGCGGCTGAACTTCGGCAACAGCGGCCGCGCCGCGGCGGTGCTCCACGTCTACGACTTGCTCGACCCCGACGCGGTCCCGCGCCGCTACACGGTCGAAGCCGGCCGCTCGCTCAACGGCGACTGGGCCCTGCGCAGCGGCGCCCGCGCCTACGCGCTGCAAGTGTTCGGCCCGAACGGCTTCTTCCGCGAATTCCGCGGCTCGCCGCACGGCGCCAACCCCAGCGCGACCACGATCCCCGACCTGCGCGTGCGCCATCGCAAGCTCGTGCTCGCGCTGCGCAACCCCGGCCGCAAACCGCTGCGGCTGGAACTGACCGATCAGTACGGCTTGTACGAACCGCGCCTGGAGCGCCTGGGCGCAAGCTCGCTGCGCTACCGCCCGATCCGCCTGGACGAAAGCGGCCAGTGGTACGACTTCGTGCTGACCGACGCGAACGATCCGGAGTACTACCGCCGCATCGCGGGTCGCGTGGAGACCGGGGCGCATGGCATCACCGATCCGGGCTTGATCTGAGGCCATAGCGCGGTCGCGCACCGGGACGGCCGCTGCCTCCCGGAACGACCGCAATGCGGCGCCCGCTTCAGGCTTCGGCCTGGAGCGGCTGGCAGCAGGACGCGTCGAACCCCGCGGCGATGTCTGCGCACGCCGACGACGCGGTCCGGCACCCGAACAATTCCCGCGCGAGCAATCGCGCCGTGGCCAGATTGGTCGCATACGGGACCTCGCACACATCGCACAGGCGCAGCAACGCCAAGATGTCGGCTTCGTGCGGCTGCGCGGTCATCGCATCGCGCAGGAAGAACACCGCCGAGATTCCGCCGGCCACGATCCGAGCGCCGATCTGCACATCGCCGCCGGCCGGCCCCGCCTTCACCGCGACGGCCTCCAACCCCAGCCGCTGGCGCAACACCCGCGCCGTCGCCTCGGTCGCCACCACCTCGCACCCGGACAGATACTCCAGGTGGCAGCGGGCGAACTCGATCAAGTCGCCCTTCTTCGAGTCGTGCGCTATCAACGCCACGCACGCACGCGGATGCATCCGCTCTTCGCTCATAACTCCTCATCGGCTCGCATCGAGACAGCGACGGTGCAGGCGATTGTTCGCGGCGCGCGTCGCTTCGGGATGAAGATCGAATGCCGCACGACGCCGGTCGCCGAGCCCGATCCGCGCGCGGCGAGCGCGAATCTCACTCTCGCTCCCGAGGGCTTAACGCGCGCCTCTCAAAGCGGCGCCCTTTCCGACGATCCGGACGAAGAACGCACATCGCGGGCGATGCTTATTGTTTCTGCTCATAAGCAGCGATGTATGGCGACGGTCACCATCCTCAAAACCACGATCGATAAGTTCCTCGAAGCCGGGACGAGACGAAGCGCAACGCCCATCGCTGCGCGGCGACGCTCTTCGCCCCCGCACTATTCTCCCACCGGACGACACGCGGCCGCACCGATCGCGGCGACATCCCAACCGGAGCGCGCCATGAACGAAGCCCCATTCCGCAACGGTTATCACCGCCTCACCGAAGCGATGCACGAATGGGGCGTAAGCGTTTGCTTCGGCGTCAACGGCGGCGGCATCATCCACCTGCTCAAGCATTTCGCGCCCTATCGGCACCGCGAACGCGACGGCGATTCGATCGAATTCTTCAGCGTCAACGAATACGTCGCGGGCTTCATGCCGCTGGGCCACTACCTTTCCAGCGGCCGCATCGCCGCCGCGGCGGCCACCACGGGCGCGGCGACCAAGCTGCTGCTGTGCGGCCTGAGCGATGCCAAGCTGCATAATCTGCCCGCGCTGTATCTCGTCGCCGCCACGCCCGCCCGCCTGCGCGATCGGGCGCCGCTGCAAGACACCACCGAATCCGGCGCGAACATCGCCGCGCAAATCGCCGCCGAGTTGCCGCGCGGCACCTTCGTGATCGACGATTTGACCCGACTGGACGCGCAATTGGCCGCAGCCGCGGCCGAGTTGTCCCACAATGCGCCGGTCGCGCTGGTGCTGCCTTCCGATGTACTGGCCGCGCCGATGCCAGCACAAGTTCCCGCGACGCCGGCGGCCGTGCCCGCGTGTCCGCATTTGCCGGCGCGGACGGTGCTGGAGCGCTATTTGACGCCGCGCCCGCGCGGCCGAACGCTCGTCCTCGTCGGCGACGAAGCCCATGCCGTGCCCGACATCGCCGCGCTGACCACCCGGTTATGCGCGGCTCTGGACGCTCCAGCGGTATGGAGCATCAACGGCGCCAACGCGGTCGCGCACGACAATCCGCACGCCGTGGGCTATCTCGGTTTCGGCGGAAGCGCGGCGGCGGCTCGGCTGTGGCGGGACCTCGGCCCGGACGACACGCTGGTTTCGGTAGGCTATTGCGCGGACGAATACACCGTGAATTTCGCCGCCCCCGGTGCCGGCGTGGTCTGGAACCTCGCGGAACGCGTTCCCGGCTACGGCAGTCTCGACGGCGGCTTCGCCCATCTGGTCCCGGGCCGGTTCGTACAGACAGTGGCGCCGTTGCGGGAAACGGTAGCGACGATCGTCGATTGGAGCCCGTCGCGGCTTCATCGCGGTCCCGCGCCGCCGACGCACCGGATCGCACCGCCCAGGACACCGCGCGCCGACGCGCAGTGCGTGGACTTGATCGATTTTTATCGGCGCTTGGACACCCTTTGGCGCCCGGACAGCATCGGTTTCGACGATGTCTGCATGGCTTACAAGGACCGCCAGCACGTGCTCGGGCTGCCGCACCCGCACATACGGTTCTACTCGCTGTATCGCGGCTCGGCGATGGGCGGCGCGTACGGCGCCGCGCTCGGCGCCAAAGCCGCCGACCCGCGCCGCCACGTGTTCGCGTTCTCCGGCGACGGCTGTTTCCGCCTTTACGGCGGAGCGCTCACCGAAGCTCGCGATATGGGCATCGCTTTGTTCGTCCTGGACAACGGTTCCTACGGCCTGGTCGAACAAGTGCTGGAAGGCGTGTTGCCGAACACCCAGCGCGAGCGCTATCACGCGCGGCTTCCACGAGCGGACTACGCCGGCATCGCCGCCGCCTGCGGATGGAACGGCTATCGCTTGAATCCGGATCTGAGCAACCTCGAAGAACTGATGGAACGCGCCTACTTGCCCGGCCGGCGTTCCTTACTGATACAGGTCCCCGTCGATGCCGCTCAAGTGCTCGGCGACAATCCCCGCGCCGCCAACCTATAGCGAGCGAGCCGCATGCCCGACTCCATCGAAATCGCCGCCGCCCACGCGTTGATCGACAGCAGCTACCGCCATTGGTTCGGACGCTCGTTCGCTGGCGACGCCGACGCCAGCGATTGGCTGTATCGGGAAGCGCCTTTCGCGTTGCTCGCCCACGGGAATCAAGACGACCCCGAGTTCATCTACGCCAACGCCGCCGCGCAAAGGCTGTTCGAGTACACCTGGGACCAGATCGTCGGCCTGCCCTCGCGCTTATCCGCGCCAGCGGATCAGCGACCGGCGCGCGTCGCGTTGCTGCAGCGAGTCGAGCGCGACGGTTTTGCGCGCGACTATGAAGGCCTGCGCGTATCGCGCAGCGGCCGCCGGTTCTGGATCGAACGCGTCACCGTCTGGCAGTTGCGCGATGCCGCGGGGTGTCCGGCCGGCCTGGCCGCGTTGATTCCGTCGTGGCGCCCGGATTGAAACCGCGTCGCGAACGCCCGGGGAGGCGTCCGGTTGCTTCGTCGCAAGAGGCGGTCGCGCGAGGCCGAATCAGCGCGGTGTTTGAGCGCCGACGCCGATCCGCGGCGCCACGGCCGCCGCTTGCGCGACGACCGGAGAACGCCGCCCTTCGACGGCGAGGCGAAGGCAGGAACGCGGTTCACGTCCCGCCCATTGCAGACCCGACCGCATGCGCGAGCGCAAAACCGACAGCGGCTTACAACGCATCCTGCGGCTCGACCACCACCGCATCCTCCGGCGCGCGCGCCACGCCGCTGCGCGAGACCCGCGCTTCCCAGCGCCAGAACAGCCACGCCACCGCGGTCAGGCACGAGCCCGCGACCGCGAGGTGGATCGCCTTGTCGCTGAGCATCGGCGACACGATTCCGGCCAGGATCGCGTTCGTCACCAAGCTGGCGAAGGCCTGCAGCGACGAGGCCGAGCCGCGCTGGTGCGGGTACATGTCGAGGATCGTCAAGGTCACGATCGGGAACACCAGGGAGATGCCGAACGAGCCGATGCACATCGGAATCACCGCCCACGGCACCTGCGGCGCATCGGTCCACAGGTTGTAGCTGAGGTTGATGGCGATGGCCACGGCGCTGCAGGCGAAGCCGAAGTTGACCAGACGGTCGCCGCTGACCTTGCCGGCCGCGCGGCCGGAGACGAACGAGCCGGCGATCATGCCGCCGATGGTCGGCACGAAGAACCAGGCGAAATCGCGCTCGCCGAGCTTGAGCAGGTCGAGCACGAACGCCGGCGCCGAGGCGATGTAGAGGAACATCGCGCCGAAGTTGAACGCGCCGACCGCGCTCAGCCGCAAGAAGCGCGGGTTGAGGCAGATGGCCAAATAGTCGCGCAGCAAACGCTTGGGCTTGATCGGCAGCCGCGCCTGCGGCGGATGGGTTTCCGGCAACAGCAGCGCCACCGCGATCCACAGCGCCACCGAGAACGCGACCAGGAACCAGAAGATCGCCGGCCAATGCGACCAGCCCAGGATCCAGCCGCCGATCACCGGCGCGATCGCCGGGGCGATGCCGAAGATCATCATCACCTGACTCATCAAGCGCTGCGCGTCGTCGCCGTGCAGCACGTCGCGGATCACCGCGCGGCCGACGATCAATCCAACACCCGCCGACAAACCCTGGATCGCGCGAAAGCAAAGCAAAGTAGGCAGATCGGTGGCCAAAGCGCACGCCGCCGACGCCAGCGTGAACACCGCCAGCCCCGCCAGAATCACTTTGCGCCGCCCCACCGCGTCCGACACCGGCCCGTGCACGATGCTCATCAGCGCGTAAGCGATCAGATAGACGCTGATGGTCTGCTGCATCTGCAGCTTATCGGCGTGCAATTGCGCGCCCATCGCCGGGAACGCCGGGAAGATGGTGTCGATCGAGAACGGCCCGAACATCGCCAGCCCGCCCAGCAACAGGGCCAGACGGCGGATCGGGATCGGGGCTTTGACGGCAGCGGCGTCTTGGCTCATCGCGGGGTAGGCTCGATCAGGTGCGGCTTGAGGAATCCGACGGCGCGTCGGGCGGGCCCTTGAGCTCGACCATGTTGCCTTCCGGATCGAACAGATACTGCGAGGGACCTTCGCCTTCCGCGCCGTAACGCGAACCGAAGTCGCCGACGCGCGCGCCGTGGGCGTTGAGATGGGCGACGATCGCGTCGCGGTCGAACGGCTCGGCGCGCAGGCACAGGTGATCCAGGTTGCGGCCCTCCTCGCCCGGCGCGGCGCCGCCGTAGCGGCCGAGCTTGCCGGCGACATCGACCAGATCGATCAGCGACTCGCCGGCGCGCAGCTGGACCAGACCGATCTCGTCCTGGCGCCGCTCCACGCTGCAGCCGAGCACCTCGCAATAGAAGGCCACCATCGCCGCGGTGTCGCGCACGCGCAGCACCACGTGGTCGAGTTGCAGCAAGCGGAACGGGCGCGCGGCCATGGCCGGACCTCATCGCATGAACGGGGGGCGACAGCATACTCCCGCGCGGCGCGCCGAACGGGCGGCGGATTTGTTTCGATCTGTCGGCAGCCGCGCCGCGGCGATGGGCCCTTGCAGGAGCGGCGTGAGCCGCGACCCACCGCAGCGGCGTACGCGAGCGCTACTGCCCGAAACGGCCGGCAGTCGGTCGGTGGCCGGCGCGGGGCCGGGCTTCGGGAGAGGGCGCTTTCGTGCGCCGCTGCGGTGGGTCGCGGCTCACGCCGCTCCTACAGGGGCTCCGGCCCCTTCCGGGACCGCCCCCGCCCCGGCCCGCCAGCGGCTATAATCGCCGCTTCGACCACGCGGTGGGAGAAGCGTCCGCCCGGGCTCCCCGGCCGGCCGCTGCCGAAGGCGCAACGCCCGTAATCGCTCAGGCCCCAGACCGCCGCGTGTACAAAACTCTGGAGAGACCGCCCGGCCGCAGCGTCATCGCGGACGGAACCGGCGCCGAAGGGGCACGAAGCGAGCGCGGACAGGAGCGGCCCCAGCGGCCCACCCCTCCCCCAAGCGGCCTGAGCCGCAGCCGCTTCCAAACTCTCAGGCAAAAGGACAGAGGGGCGCCTCGCGTGCGGCACCGCACGTTCGCCTTAGGACGCCCCCTGCCATGACTCATCCTTCCCTGCGCGACCTCGAGCACCACGACGCCTTCATCGAGCGCCACATCGGCCCCAACGACGCCGAGATCGGCCACATGCTGGGCGAAGTCGGCTACGCCTCGCTCGAAGCGCTGACCGACGCCATCGTCCCGGCCTCGATCAAGTCTCCCCAGCCGCTGGCCCTGCCGCGCGCGATCAGCGAAGTGGAAGCGCTGGCCAAGATCCGCGCCATCGCCTCGAACAACCAGGTGTTCCGCAGCTTCATCGGCCGCGGCTACTACGGCACCCACACCCCGAACGTCATCCTGCGCAACATCCTGGAGAACCCGGCGTGGTACACGGCCTACACGCCGTACCAGGCGGAAATCTCGCAGGGCCGCATGGAAGCGCTGATCAACTTCCAGACCATGGTCGCCGACCTGACCGGGATGGAGATCGCCAACGCCTCGCTGCTCGACGAAGGCACCGCCGCCGCCGAAGCGATGACCCTGGCGAAGCGTTCGGCCAAGTCCAAGTCGAACGTCTTCTTCGTTTCCAAGAACGTGCACCCGCAGACGCTGGAAGTGCTGCGCACCCGCGCCGAGCCGCTGGACATCGAGCTGCTGATCGGCGACGACGCGCAAGCCGCGAGCGCCGACGTGTTCGGCGCGCTGCTGCAATACCCCGACACCTTCGGCGGCCTCGGCGATTACCAAGCCGTGGCCGACGCGCTGCACGCGCGCGGCGCGATCCTGGCCGTCGCCAGCGACCTGCTCGCCCTGGTGCTGCTGAAGTCGCCGGGCGAATTCGGCGCCGACATCGTGGTCGGCAACACCCAGCGCTTCGGCGTGCCGTTCGGCTTCGGCGGCCCGCACGCCGGCTTCATGGCCTGCCGCGACGCCTATAAGCGCTCGATGCCGGGCCGCCTGATCGGCGTGTCGGTCGACAGCGACGGCAAGCCGGCCTACCGCCTGACCCTGCAGACCCGCGAACAGCACATCCGCCGCGAGAAGGCCACCAGCAACATCTGCACCGCGCAGGTACTGCTGGCGGTGATGGCGAGCATGTACGCGGTCTACCACGGCCCCGACGGCCTGACCCGCATCGCCCGCCGCGTCCACCGCCAGGCCGCGATCCTCGCCGCCGCGCTGCGTCAAGCCGGGCTCAAGGTCGCCGACGGCTTCTTCGATACCCTGCGCATCGACGGCGTCGACGCCGCCGCGATCCACGCCCGCGCCCGCGCCGCGCGCATCAACCTGCGCGAGATCGACGCCAACAGCGTCGGCGTGAGCCTGGACGAAACCGTCAACCGCGACGACCTGACCGCGCTGGCCGGCCTGTTCGGCGCCGCGCTTGACGTCGACGCGCTCGACGCCGCCACCGCCGACGCGATCCCGGCCGCGCTGCAGCGCAACTCCGCGTTCCTGCAGCACCCGGTGTTCAACACCCACCACAGCGAACACGAGCTGCTGCGCTACATGCGCTCGCTGGCCGACAAGGATCTGGCGATGGATCGCACCATGATCCCGCTGGGCTCGTGCACGATGAAGCTCAACGCCACCGCCGAGATGATCCCGGTGACCTGGCCGGAGTTCGGCAACATCCATCCGCTGGTGCCGGCCGATCAGGCCGTCGGCTACAAGCAGCTGATCGACGAACTCGAAGCGATGCTGGTGGAATGCACCGGCTACGACGCGGTCAGCCTGCAGCCCAACTCCGGCGCGCAGGGCGAATACGCCGGCCTGCTGGCGATCCGCGCCTACCACCGCTCGCGCGGCGAGGGCCATCGCGATATCTGCCTGATCCCCGACTCCGCCCACGGCACCAACCCGGCCTCGGCGCAGATGTGCGGCATGACCGTCGTGGTGACCAAGACCGACGCCAACGGCAACGTCGATGTCGAAGACATCCGCCGCAACGCCGAGAAGTACAGCGCGCGACTGGCCGCGATCATGATGACCTACCCGTCCACGCACGGCGTGTTCGAGGAAGAGGTCGTCGAGATCTGCGAAATCATCCATCGGCACGGCGGTCAGGTGTACACCGACGGCGCCAACATGAACGCGCTGGTCGGCGTGGCCAAGCCGGGCAAGTGGGGTTCGGACGTCTCGCACCTCAACCTGCACAAGACCTTCTGCATCCCGCACGGCGGCGGCGGCCCGGGCGTCGGCCCGTGCGCGGTCAAGTCGCATCTGGCGCCGTTCCTGCCCAAGACCGTCGACGGCGAAGGCGTGGTCGGCATGGTCAGCGCGGCCAGCTTCGGTTCGGCCAGCATCCTGCCGATCTCGTGGATGTACGTCACGATGATGGGCACGCAGGGCCTGCGCAAGGCGACCCAGGTCGCGCTGCTCAACGCCAACTACATCGCCAAGCGCCTCGCCCCGCACTACGAAACGCTCTACACCGGCCGCAATGGCTTGGTCGCGCACGAGTGCATCCTCGACCTGCGCCCGATCAAGGACGCCACCGGCATCAGCGCCGAAGACGTGGCCAAGCGCCTGATCGACTTCGGCTTCCACGCCCCGACCCTGAGCTTCCCGGTCGCCGGCACGCTGATGGTCGAACCGACCGAGAGCGAATCGCAGCACGAACTCGACCGTTTCATCGACGCGATGATCCAGATCCGCGAAGAGATCCGCGCGGTCGAAGACGGCCGCCTGGACCGCGAGGACAACCCGCTCAAGCACGCCCCGCACACCGCCACCCAAGTCAGCGCCAGCGAGTGGACCCACGCCTACCCGCGCGAGCTGGCCGCGTTCCCGCTGCCGTCGCTGAAGCTGCAGAAGTATTGGCCGCCGGTGTCGCGCGTGGACAATGTGTATGGCGATAAGAACGTGATGTGCGCTTGTATTCCGGTGGATGCGTATAAGGAAGAAGTCGAGGCGTAAGCTTTCCGCGGATTTCCTGCTGTGACGCAAAAGGCCCCGCTCGCGCGGGGCCTTTTGTTTTTGGGGCCGGTCGTGTCCGCTGCGCGCAGGCGCGACATCAGTCCCGGCGGGGCAGCCGCTGCTTGAGCCTTCGCCCGATGAGGTACGCCGAGACGATCGCGAAGGCCAGGCCGGTCGCGACGCCACCGGCGTACATCAAGGCCCGCGGCCAGAAATCCGGACGGTCGGGACGGTTTTCAGTCACCACCGCGGCGATCAAGTAGATCGGCACCAGCGCCGCGGCGAACGTGTTGACGATCAGATACAGGTACCACGCCGCCGTGCGCCAACGCGCCTTTCCCGTCACATGGATCTGCCGCAGGATCGAAAGGATGAAGCCCGAGGACACCGCCAGTCCGCAGACGTAGCCCGTGCCGAAAAGAAAGAAAATCGTGGAGCCATTCATGCCCATTACCGACGACGCTCGCGAAGCGAGATTATGGCCGGGCCGTCGCGATGCGGACCGAACCGAGTCTGGCCACATGCGTGGCACGCCGAACGCGGTCGCCACAGGTCTCTCTGATCGAACCGGTGCGTCTCTGCCGGATTCGAATGCGCGGCATGCCTCAACCCTGCGACGTCGCCAACGTCCCTTCCGCGACGAGCACCACGAACGCTCCCGCTCCCGCGGCCTCGCGCAGCACGCGCGCATCGTCGAAGCCTTGCGACGATTTGTAGACCACGCGCCCGTCGCTCACCGCCGCCCAGAACGGCGCGAACGCCGTCAGTAGAATCTCGCCTCGAAAGGAGTTCTGGATACCGCCCGGCAGCGGAACCAAGCGGTCGAACACGTAAGGCTCGCCGTCCTCGCTGCGCCATAGCCAATCGTAATCGGCACCGAGGCTGCGAAAGCCGCCGCCGGAACGCACCGTCAGCGGCGCCACGCCTTGACGCAGCGCCGTTTCCAGCAACAGCGTCACAATCGCCAAGTCCAGCGGCTCGTCGTCCGGCAAGAACATCCACGCGCGGCGGCGGATGACGTCCAGCGAGTTCAATACCTGCAGTTCTTCGCTTGCGTCGTGCGTTCCCTCGTCCGACATTGCGGCCTCCTTCCACCCATCGCGAATCCAGCGCCGATGATCGCAATGACATAGCGGCCGGCACTGTGCCGAATCCGCCGGCAACGCCACTTCGCCATCGCAAGCCTAACCGTATACGGGTCGCGCCGGCCGAACGCTCGAACGTCCCGTTTCCCGACCCGCAACGACGGCCGCCGCCCCTGAATGCGGACCCCAGACCACCGCAAGCCAGCGATATACTCCTCTCAATCGCCGGGGGGCGCATAGCCATGAACATGCAGGAACCGAAACTGCAGGCGTTCTCCGAGCGCCTGTTGAAAGTGATCGAAACGCAGACCGAGATCGCGCGGCTGGGGTTGGACCTGGGCGGCGTGATGGATTTGGTGGCGCATCGCGCGCAAGGCCTCACCGGCGCCGTCGGTGCGGTGGTCGAATTGGCCGAAGGCGAAGAGATGGTGTATCGCGCCGCGGCCGGCATCGCTCAATCCAGCCTGGGCATGCGCCTGCGCCGCGCCGCCAGCCTGTCGGGGCATTGCGTCGCGCAAGGCCGGCCGCTCAATTGCGAAGACTCCGAAACCGACGACCGCGTCGATCGCGCCGCCTGCCGCGCGGTCGGCTTGCGTTCGATGATCGTGGTGCCGCTCAAGCATCACGACACCGTGGTCGGCGTGCTCAAGGTGATGTCGCGCGAGCCGACGTCGTTCGACGACGACGATCTGCGCGTACTCGACATGATGTCGGGCCTGATCGCCGCGGCGATGTACCACGCCGCCAAGTACGAAACCAACGAGCTGTTCTATCAGGCCACCCACGATGCGCTGACCGGCCTGCCCAATCGCGCGCTGTTCTACGACCGCTTGCGCCACAACCTCGCGCAAGCGCATCGCGAATCGCGCCGCGTCGGCATCCTCAATCTGGACATGGACGGGCTCAAACCGGTCAACGACCAGCTCGGCCATCGCGCCGGCGACGCCGCGATCCGCGAATTCGCCGAGCGCATGAAGCTCAGCGCGCGCACCGGCGACACCGTCGCGCGCGTCGGCGGCGACGAGTTCGCGGTCATTCTACCGCGCATCGAGCACCGCGAAGGCGCGTTCGCGCAGGCGCAGCGCTTGGCGCAAGCCCTGCGTTTCGGTTTCGAGTTCGAGCAGCGCGCGATCGCGCTCGACGCCAGCATCGGCTGCGCGATCTATCCCGACGACGGCGAAGATCTGAGCGAGTTGCTGGAGAAGGCCGATCAGGCCATGTACGACGTCAAGCGGTCGAAGAAAAGCTCGCGCGGCTGAGCCACGCGAGCGCTGCGCCGCCGGCGTTGTTCCCGCGGCGTCGGCGTTGCCGTTTCCCATTCGAGCGTTCTTCTTGCTGATCTTGCGCGAGTCATGCGCGGTCAATTGCGTCTCGCCGCGTCGCTGTTCCTCCGCGTCTTCCACATTCAACAGACGCGCCGCCACCATCGGTACGCGGTCGCGATTCGCTTCCGCATACCCGATAAATTCGTGCCGAACAGTCGCGCACGGGCACCAGTCCGCTGGTTCATGCGCACGCACTGCGTATCGCGCTGCATAGAAAAATCATATTTCCTGGGCCTATCCCCGTTGAGGGCGAGTTCGTAGCATTTCTCTGCCCGCGCTCGCGCCGAAAACCGTTGTCCCGGCGTCGACGCTGAGGACATCGGAATCACCGGCCCGCACGGCAGCGCGGCGAAATCCAACGGAACAGGAAGTTCTGCATGCATCGCATCGAAATCGAACTCGTCGCGCACTCCGCCCGGAACGAAACGGCTTCGCGGACGCCCACGCAATCGGGTGCCGGAGCCAGCGCGAGCTTCCTCCCGCCCGTGTCGCACCGCCCCATCGCGCCGGAGCGCGAATGCGAACCCGGCACCTCGGAGCCCCGCTTATGAAGACCGTCGCCCGGCTCGCCGCCGTTCTCGTCGCCGCCGCGCTCTGCGGCCCCGCGCTGGCCCAAAACGCCTGGGAAGTGCACGACCAGCACGCCAACGATCATCTGGCCGAAATCGAAAAGCGCATCGGCAGCGACGGCACCGTCAACGGCAACCTCAAGAAACTGACCAAGATCGGCGGCGCCAAAAAAAGCGGCGACGACGCCAAGGAGCCTGAGGAAAAGCTCGATGCGAAAGAGCCGAGCGCGCAGGTCAAGAAGAGCGTGGACGATCGCTGCCCGAACCCCGGCGGCGCGGCCGGCGCCGCGCAGCAGCAGTGGCAGCTGTGCCAGGAAATCGTCAAGACCGAACTGGCCCAATACAAGTACTCGATGACGATGTACGAACTGGCGCGCAAACGCCAAGAGCGCCTGCAAGAGATCGAGAACGACCGCTCCAACCTCGGCGGCGAAGACCAGGGCAAGCTCCAGGACAACACCAACAAGCTGCTGGCGCTGCTCTCGCGCATGGAAGTGGACCGTCAGCAGAGCCGCGCCTACATGGACGCCTACAGCGCGCGCCTGACGTATCTGCGCGCGGTGCGCGACATGCTCAGCAACGAGGTGCTGCGCGGCAAGGACAGCGGAGGCGGGGCCGGCGGCGCCGGCGGAGTGCCCAAGAAGATCGTCGCCGCGGTCGTCGGCATGGCGGCGATGAAGACGGCGTTGAAGAGCGCGGAATCGGTGCGCTTGTGCAGTCCCTGGATCCCGCTCGCCGCTGGCGAAACCTGCGTGAATCCCTAAGGAGACAGCGCATGTCCGAACTCTGCGTGGCGGCCTGCTCACTGTTCGATCTGCTCGATGGCCTGAGCGCCCAGTTCGAGAGCCTGGGGCAATGGATCTTCTTCAAGACCATCTTCGACCACCTCGATCACGAGATCCTGGTGTTCCGCGAGAACATGATGCACCGGATGACCAGCGTCATCGGCGCCGTCGCGGCCACCTTGGCGACGATGTGGATCGTCGCCCAGGGCTACCGGATCATGACCGGCCAGTCGCGCGAGCCGCTGATGGGGCTGGTGGTCGGCTCCTTGCGCGCCTTTCTCATCGTGACCGCCGCCGGCTCGGCGACCTTCGTCAGCGGAAACATCTACACGACCCTGGGGCACGACCTGCCGCGATCCATCGCCGTGGTGGTGACCGGCCGCGACGAAGACCCGGCCGAAACCATCGACGACGGCCTGACCAAGATGCAGTTGGCGATGGCCGCCATCGACGCGCTGCCCGCGCTCGACAACGCCGCCATCAAGGAAGACAAGGACCGCGCCCTGCTCATGACCGGCATCGGCGTGGCCGGCCCGGCGGTGATGGGCGGCGCGCTGTTGATGATGTACAAGTTCGCCGTCGCGCTGTTCATCGGCTTGAGCCCGCTGTTCATCCTCAGCCTGTTGTTCGAACGGACCAAGCCCATGTTCGGGCGCTGGCTCCAGTACGGCATCGGCACGATGTTCTCGATGGCGGTGCTGAGCTTCACCGTCACCGTCGCGATGAAGATGGTCGCCGCGGTCGCCGCGAACTTCGCGGCGCAATACCTGACGATGATGGCGCTGGGCGCGGGCGACTCGCCGGGCGTGAATACGATGGCGTTGCAGCAGGGCGGGCTGGGGATCTTCTTGACGGTGTTGATTCTTTCGGTGCCGCCGATGGCGTCCAGTTTCTTCCAAGGGGCGTTGGGGAATTTCACGCCGCAGTCGATTTTTGGAGCTAATGCTGCGGCCAACTCGTCCAGTCAGTCAGGCACGTCACCTCCGCCAATTCCGGGAACTCAATCGTCGGGCACACCCGCCAGCAACGGTCCCAGAGGCGCTCAACCGCCGATGAGTTCCGATACGAGCACCCGATACAAGCCAGACAACGTTCTACCCAATTCACATGCCAACGGTTCAGCCAGAAACACCATTCTTCCGCAGGACGCGATCAAAAAAGCGCATGAAACGGAAGGGAGTGCCAACACGTCTCCGTCCAACCAGAAATCCGACGTTCCTTCATCTCAATCACATCACGTGTCGCCATACCCAACGGATACGACGCCGAATCCGACAGGCAAGGGGCGCAGCTAAATATTGAAGTGGAACATATGAAATTCTCCAAGCCAATCTTGGTCGCTTCGCTCTTGGGGCTTGCTATGAAGGCAAATGCCTGCCCTCCCGGCTCGACCTTGCAACAAGGAGTCGGTTGGCAAATGTGCGTACCAATACCTGGAATGTCCGGGGCCGCGCCCCAGCCTTCGCCCTCCGTCGCTCCGGCATGGGCGACTCGGTGGGGCGCGATCGCCATTGACATGGTCGGCGGCGGCGTTGGAATCGGTGCCGCTAGGGGAATGAGAAAAGAGCGGCAAGCCACAAACGCAGCCATCCGATCTTGCAAGCAAAAAGGCGGCACACGGTGCACCGTTCAAATCACCTACCGCGATCAATGCGCGGTGGTCATTTCCGGCGACAAGGGCTTTGTCGTCAGCAATGCTGCCTCGGTAGAAGAAGCAACTCGCATCGGGACGGATAGATGCAACACCGAGGGCAATACAAATTGCAGCCTGTATTTTTCCGATTGCAGCTTTCCAGAAAGAGTTCGGTAGCCTGCAAATGATGAGACGCCAAGACCACGAAATACGTGATTTAGCAGCGACATGAAGCATTCGTCCTGGGCAGCATCGCTACTGCTTTTATCGACGCAAAACTTCGCCTGTCCTCCTGGCGATTGGCTGCAACAAGCCCCTCAGCGCCGCCGCAGCACTCCAAGGAAGAACCCCATGGCCCTACCTCGCCACGCCGCCATCCTATCGCTCGCGCTCCTCGCGCCTTCCGCCATCGCCCACCTACTCCCACCCGGCGTGTACGCCACAGTCCCCTACAACAACAACCCCTTCCTGTTCTGCACGCTCGGCATGCCCCAGGACGGTTGGGTCGCGGTCGATTGGCGCACCGGCTCCTGGAAGCCGATCACGCAGTATCCGAACCTGCGTTGGGTTCCCACCTACGCATACATCTGCCCTGCCGCCAACCGACCGGCCGGTGGCGGGACGCCGTACCGGCCCTCCGATTCGGCGACGCAGTCCTCATGAGCCTGCGCGATCCCGAGGTCGAATCCGGCGAGCCCAAACTCGAGGGCTTGCGCGCGAACCTCCGCGCCACGCACGAGAGCGGCCGCGCCGGCGTCTTGTCCTTGGCGTTGGCGATCGCCACCGCATTCGCGGCCCCGCGATTGGGGTTGACTTGGCTTACACCCGTCGCCGCCGTCGCGATCGCGGTTTCGATCGCGTTCCATTGCCGCGCCGCTTGGCTGGCGACCCGCTTCGCCATGGCGAGCCTCGCCTGCTTGAGGAAACGCGAGGACGCCGCGCCGCTGCCCGAGCGGAACTGGCTGCGCCGGTTCGCTCGAACCCGCGCCACCGCCGCGATCGTCGCCTGGATTCTCGTCGGCTTAGTGACGCTGCTGATTTTTCCGCTCGCGATGGTCTACGCGGTCCCGGCGATCCTGAAAGCCTACGGCCTGGTCCTGCTCATGTCCGCCCTGCGCCTGGTCTACATGGCAATGGTCGACCGCCGGTTCCTGCGCGAGTTGAGCGAACGCTCGCGCGATGCCGAGGGGCCGGACGTGATCGCGATGTAAACCGCGGCGTCGGCGGGTCGACCGACTGCGCGTTCCGCGGTCTGGGCGATGAGACAGCATCCCCGCACCGCGCCGGTCGGGTCGCTCTCGCCGCAGCGCCCTGGTTGCCGCCGCATCGCGACGCCAGCCTGCCCTCGACCGCACGAGCGAACGGCCGCGTTCGCTACCGGATTCGCAGAATCCATCGAGCGACCGACTCGCGCCCAGCCCACCCTACGAAGCCCACCGACTTCGCCGCCCCCACGAGCGCGGCTCGCGCAACCGCCGGTCCCCGGCCCTACCCACCCTCGGCCGCACCGACGCTCGGCATCGCCCGTCCTCGACACCGCGCCGATTCGCCGCGCTCCCCCCCCCCCCCGCGCCCCGTTGCGCAAACTTCGCGCCCCCACCCCTGCCCATCCCGGTTTCGCTCCGCCTGAGCCCCGCTCGGTCGCGCTCCGCGGGCTTCCGTCGCGCCCCCGCTTCCCTTGCGGCCGCGGATCACTATCCTGCGCAACAAGCCACCGACGGACCGTCCGCGTGATCCGCAACCTCCTCTTCGTCGCCCGACTCGCCGCTGCCTGGTTCGGCGCGTTCGTGTTGCTCGGGCTGATCGCCTCGGCCATGCCGGTCTTGGATCGCCTGGATCAGGGGCCGTTGTTCATCGTCGCGATCCTGGTGTCGATCTACGTCGCCAGCAAGGCGTTCTCGCATCTGCGCCGGGTGCGCCTGATCGCCGGCCACGTCGATGCGACCACGCGCTCCAACCGCCAGCGCCGCCAGATCGAGGTGCCGTTCGAGGTCGAGGAGACCTTCGACCTGCTCGACGCCGCGATCCGCGAACTGCCGCGGGTGGAGGACGTGGAAAGCGCGCGCGACAGCCTGCAGATCCGGGCCAAGGTGCAGCGCTCCGATCAGGCCTGGTCGCTCGACGTGCAGGGCGCGGACCCCAACAACTGGAAGTACGGCCGCGCCCGCAACCAGATTCAGGCCACGGTCGATTCCGGCGCCGACGGCAGCCGCATCACCCTGATCTGCGAACCCGAGATCGGCGCCTGGAGCGATTGGTTCTGCGTCGATCAGGGCACCAACCTGGAAAACGCCGAAGCCCTGCTGCGCGCCGTCGCCCGGCGCATGGCCGAGCGCCGCCGCGGCGAACGCGCCGACGCCGCGCGCACCGCCACCGAAAAGGAACTCGCGGTCGCCAAACTGAGCCTGCTGCACGCCCAGGTCGAACCGCACTTCCTCTACAACACCTTGGCCAGCGCGCAGTACCTGACCCGCCACGACCCGCCGCGCGCCGACGAAATGCTCGGCCACCTGATCGAATTCCTGCGCCGCTCGTTGCCGCGCACCGAGGACGCGCTGTCCACGCTCGGCGACGAACTGGAACGTTCGCGCGCTTACCTGGAAATCCTCAAGCTGCGCATGGGCCAGCGCCTGCAAACGCAGATCGACGTGCCCGAGGAACTGCGCGCGCTGCCGCTGCCGCCGATGATCCTGCAGACCCTGGCCGAGAACGCGATCAAGCACGGCCTGGAACCCAAGCCCGGCGGCGGCACGGTGTGGATCCGCGCGCGCGGCGGCGAAGCCGGCGTGTCGATCACCGTCGCCGACGATGGCATGGGCCTGAACTCGCTCAATTCCGGCAGCGGCATCGGCCTGAGCAACGTGCGCGAACGCTTGCGGCTGGTCTACGGCGACCGCGCGCAGTTGTCGATCGTGGCCAATTTCCCCAGCGGCGTCGCCGCCACCATCGTCGTGCCGGCCGCGTCCGGCGAGGAGCGCGCCCGTGTCTGAGTCCACTACGCACGACGGCGCCGCGCCGACCGCGTTGATCGCCGAGGACGAAACGCTGCTGCGTCAGGCCTTGGTCGAAGCGCTGCGCGAAGCCTGGCCGGAGCTGCGCATCCTCGCCGAATGCGAGGACGGCGCGCAGGCGCTGGAAGCGCTGGCCGAACACCGTCCCGACGTCGCCTTCCTCGACATCCGCATGCCCGGCCTCACCGGCCTCGACCTCGCCGCGGCAGCGACCGAAGTCAGCCCCGCGACCCAGGTCGTGTTCGTCACCGCTTACGACCAGCACGCCATCGACGCGTTCGAGCACGGCGCGGTCGATTACCTGCTCAAGCCGGTCACCGTCGACCGTCTCGCGGTGACCGTGCGTCGCCTGAGCGCGCGCCGCGCGCCCGGCAACGACCGTCAGGCCGCGCTGCGCGAGATCGCCAAGCAACTGGCCGCGCGCCGGCCGGCGCAGGAAGACAAGCCGGGCCTGACCTGGATCACCGCCAGCGCCGGCCGCGAGACCCGCCTGATCCTGGTCGACGATGTCGTCTATTTCCGCGCCGACAACAAGTACACCACGGTCGTCACCGCCGAAGGCGAAGCGCTGCTGCGCACGCCGATCCGCGAACTGCTCGACCGCCTCGACGGCGAACGCTTCAAGCAGATCCACCGTTCCACCATCGTCAACCTCAAGGCCATCGCGGGCATCGTCCGCGACGACAGCGGCAAGGGCACCGTGCGTCTGCGCGGACGGCCGGAGACGCTGAGCGTGAGCCAGACCTTCATGACGCTGTTCAAGAGCATGTAGCCGGGCCGAACCCGGCGCCTGCGAAAACCGCACCGCCCGAACCACCTGCCGGCGCCGCAAGCGCCGGCGCCCCGCCCGCGCCGCACCCCGGCGCGTGCGCCCGCGCGCGCGTTCGCGCCGGGCCGCCACCATCGCGCCGCCGCGGCGCGCCACGCACCAAGGAGTCGGACATGCGTAACCTGATGGCCCTGCTGTACTACCTCTGCGCGCTGTTCGGCTGCAGCGTCGGCGGCACCAGCATCGAACACCACACGGTCGTCGACGGCGTCGACATCGTCGACAGCCGGGTAAGGATCAGCGAGCGCATCGCGCGGTTCGAGTGCAGGAGCAGCCGCAGCGGACAGTGCCATTACAGCCTGTTCCGCGGCGACTGCCCCGCGGCCGCGCCGGCGGCCGGCGCGGCGCGGGATCCGCGCTGCGCGCAGCCGCCGCAGGAAAGTTTCGCCCTCGACGCGGGCGCGACGCGCGAGATCGTCGGCGTCGCGCCCGGATTCAAGGTGTGCGTGAGCGACGACGAGGCCGCCGTGGGCGCGGATTGCAAGCCGCGCGGATCGTGACGCCGATCAGCCGCTCGCGGCCCAGCGTTCGGCCAAGGGACGGGTATGTTTGCTGCAGCGCTCGGGATCGATGTCCCAACGGCCTTCGGCGTATTTGATCGGCCAGAACATACCGTGATCGAAAATCCACGAGCAGCGCGTGATCGGCGGATCGTACCAGCCGGCGATCCGGGTGGGTCTGATCTCCTGTGCCGCCATATGCTCGTACAACGGTTGCATTCCGTCGTCGGGTTGCCAGTGGCGATTGGCGCGGGCCTGCTCGCGCAGGCAATGGCGCAACAGTTTGCCCGCGCGTTGCGCGGTCGCGGCGATCGCGTCGGGGCGTTCGTCGTCGTCCCAACTGCGCGCCAGCGCGCGCTTGCTGTCGTCGGACAATTCGTCCCACCAGCGGCGCGCGGCGGGGTCGGCGGAAACGGAATAAGGTGCGGGGATCGAGGTCATAACATCGCTCCTGTCGGAAGAGGAATCCAAACGGCATCGGCTCGAAGTCTTGAACCTACAAGGCCCACCACGATCCCGACGCCAGAATTCCGGTCTCGGTCGGCTCACGCCCCATGCGCGTCTCGGGCAACGCGTTGTCCCAACAGTCGCCCTGATCCAGTCTCCGGCCGGAAATGTCCGCATGTCCGACGTGGTACTCGTACAGATCCTGCATCCCCCAGCTCCAGCCCGCCGGTTCGACGCAAGGCAGGCACGCCGCCGCCCCGCGCCGCAGCAACTCCCGCGCGATCGGATCGCGCGGCTGTTCGTACTCCATCACCCAATCGTTCAAGTAATCGGCGGTCCTTCGCGCGATCCGCCGCAACGGATCGGCGCGCTCGTCGTCGGCCCAACTGCGCATCAGCGCGTCGCGATTGCGCCCGGACAAGCTGACCCACCAGCGCTGGGCCAATGCGTCGGCGGTAACGGCATAAGGTGCGGGAATCGAAGTCATCGTCGCTCCTGTCGTGTTGCGGAAAAAACGGGATCGCCGCCTCGCGTCTCATCAATCGATACCGTCCCAAGCGTCTGGAACGACAGCGAGAAGATTCGGCGCGGAGTGCCAGCATAAGCGGAGCCGGACATCGAACCGCCAGGAATGCCGCAGAGGCGGCGCTCGATCCAACCGATACTCGTAGTAATCGCGCTCGCTCCAATGGCGCGGGTCTTCGTCGCGTACGCGGGGTTCTCGGCGCGACGAACGCTGGATTTCGCGGGAAAGCGCGCGACCGGTTTCGATAGCTCGATCGCGCGCCTCATCGCGCACGCGGCTGCGCACCAGTTCCGACCGCTGCGTGCGCGACAGCGCCCGCCACCAACGACGCACTTCCAGCGAATACCCGAACTCGGACAAAACCGACGGCATCGACGCTCCTTTCCGCGCGCCGCGCAACGGCGCCGGTATCGACGTGGATGGAAGAAAGACCGAAGCGGACCGCGGACCCGGCGGCCTCCCCAGGCGGCCGGTGCGAAAACGAGCCGGCATGGTACGCCTGCGCGGGCGGATCGGCGCATCGCCCCGCGCCGGCGCTTCAGCGCGGGTCGCGGCGGCCTGAGGTATGATGGCGTCGCTCTCGGAACAGAACTCGTGGGTTTGCGACCCGCCTACAGGCCGCTTCGGCCGCTTATTCCCAGGGTGCGGTCCGCTCCGCCAGCCAGCGCTCCAGCGCCGGCGCATCGCTCAGCGCGAACAGATGGCCCCAGGGCCAATCCACCAGCAACAACTCCCCGGACTTGGGCAACGCACGCAGCAACGCGGCGATGGCCGGCGCCTGCTCCGGCGCCCAGCGCTCGTGCGAGAGCCACAAGGCCTCGATCCGCCCCTCGCGATGGTCGGCGAACAAGGCGAAATCGTGTTCGCCCCAGGCGCGCAACATCGGGCAAGGCGTGCGCGACGAGGAATAACCGGTCCAGACCTCGGCATAGGCGGGAAAACGCGCGGCCGCCGCCGCTTCGACCGGTTCCATCGCCAAGCCGAGATCGCCCAGCGATTGCGGCGCTTCGGGACGCACCATCAGATCGGTATAGCCCGAGCCGTCGAAGTGCGCTTCGGCGAAATCGTGCAGCTGCGCCAGCGTGCGCTCGCAATGTGCCCAGGCCGCGAGCGGCAGCAGCTCGATCTGGCTGTCGTCGTCTTCGTGGAAGTACAGCGAACGCGGGTCCGGCATCTCGCAAACTCCAGTCGTTGGTCGCGACGGCGCGTTCAAGCGCCCTCGACCAGTTCGACCTGGCCGATCCAGTTGCGCTGACGCCGCGCCAGCCGCGCGGATTCGGTCTCGCCGTGCAACGACGCGGGCGCGCGCCGGATCCGCGCCGGTTCCAGATTCTCGAAGGCGTTGACGTTGACCACCGCGTACAGCCGCCCTTCGATCCGGCTGACCACGGCCGGCACCGCGCCGCACGTCGCGCACACCAGGAAATCGGCCGTGTGCGTGCCGAACGCGTAGCGCGACACCCGCTGCGGGTCGCTCAGCCGCAAGCGCAGCGTCGCGCCGGCCTGCGCGGTCCACACCCCGCCGTGCTTGATGCAGAAGCTGCAGTCGCAAGCGCGCGCGGCGATGTCGTCGGCCTCGCCGCTCCACTCCAGGGCGAAGCGGATGTTGCCGCAGTGGCAGGCGCCGTCGATGAGCATGGGTGAGTTCCCGGGAGCGAAGGCGAACAGAGTACTCCGCGGCCGCGACGTTGGCCGGGCGCGGCGTCGCGGCGCGTTGAACCTGTTCGGCGCCCGCGGCTTGGGCGGCGCCGCGGCCTGTCCGCCTCCTCGCGGCGGCCGCGTTGTCATCAGCATGCAAGGACCAGCCGAGAGGACGGCGGGGAGGACGACATGGACGGGTTGAGCAATGGATATCGCGCCGATGGCGCAGCGCGGCTCTCGATCGAGCCGCCGATCGCGGAACGCAGCGCCCGGAGGCAGGGGCCGCAGGCGCAGACGTGGCCGCGGGCGCCTTCGCGCGATCCCAGTCGGCTGGATCGCTTGTACCGGCTCAAGCTGGCCGGACGCGATCCGGAGCGCAGGAGGCGCCGCCGGCGGTCCTTGCATGAATTGGCCTGTTGGTTCGCGCTGGCGCTGCTGGTCGCGGCCGCCTTGGCCTCGCCGGTGCGCGCGGCCGAACCCCGCGCCGGCACCGCCGCGCTCGCCGCCGCCTGAGCGCCGGCGCTAAACCGCGCCGGCGTCGAACACCGCGATCCGATCCGCCACGCACTCGGCGTCGCGCGCGCGCAGCCACGGCTGCGCCGCGAGCGCCGGCGTGCACGGCCCGAGACTGGCGATGCGCAGCGGCCGCCGCGCCGACAGCGCGCGCAAGCGTTCCAGCACCTGCGCGAGCAAGTCGCCGGTGAACGGCGTGTACAGGTAAAACACCGTTCCCGCCGACAGGTCCGCGGTGCGCGCATCGGCGTGCGCGAATTCGGCCCGCGCGAGCCCGAGCGCCCGCGCGCAGTCGTTCGCGCTGGCGACGTAAGCCGCTTCGTGTTCGATGCCGATGCAGCGCGCGGGCGTGCAGGCCGCGGCCAGCAGCGGCACGTGGCCGAGGCCCGAGCCCAAGTCGATCAGCACGTCGTCCGCGCGCAGTCCCAAGCGCGCCAACAGGTCGAGCAGGTGCCGCGCCGGCGTGGGTTGATAGAACACCGTCTGCGGCGCGGGCGCGGCGATTTCGCCTTGCGGTTCGGCCAGATCCAGCACCGCGGCGAGCATCGCATCGAACGGATCGTAGCCTTCGCCGTCGGCCTGCGGCGGCGATTCGCTGCGCCACTCGCGCAGCACCTGCGCGCCCTCGCCGGCGCGGATGCGCGCGCGCAGCGCGTGCGCCGACTCCGCGTCGGCCGCGTCCAATCGCGCCTGCGCGGCTTCGGCGCGTTCGCGCAGCGCCGCGTCGTCCGCGCCCAAGCGCAGGCTCAGGCGTTCGATCCGGTCTTGCAGCTGCGCGCGCTCGCGCCAGCGCCGCGGATGCCGCCATTGCGCATCGGCGTCGAGTTCGTCCAGCAGGGATCGCAAAGCGTCGCTCATCGGCGTGGCGGTATCCGCAGGGAAACAGGCCGGCCGAGGTTCGGCGGCCAAGACGGGCGGCGATGTTCGCACGAACCGCCGCCGGGCGAGGTTTCGCGCATTCCGAGGCGTGCGGCGCATCAGTCGGCCCGGGATTTTCGCTGCAGTGCAGCATGAAAGACAGGGGATTTCTCGCCAAAACCGCGCGCCGGGCTCCGCTCGTCGGGCCGATCTTGACTCAATCGAAACTAAATTTTCTGATTCGGAAAATTTCGTTTCAGCGATTTTCAACGAGGCCGCCCATGCCCCCACGCCCCCGCCTGCGGATGTCGCTGGCGATCGAACCGCTGCCGCTGAAGGCGCCGTTCGCCATCGCCGGCCGCCGCTTCGAGGCGATGCCCGCCCTGGTCGCGACGCTGACCGACGCCGACGGCCATCGCGGCCGCGGCGAGGCCAGCGGCGTGTACTACCTCGACGACGAACCCGAGTCGATGCGCGCCGCGCTCGAAGCGCGACGCGACCTCATCGAGGCCGGCCTCGACCGCGACGCGCTGCGCGCGCTGCTGCCGCCCGGCGGCGCACGCAACGCGGTGGACTGCGCGCTGTGGGAACTGCAGGCGCAGCGCGAACGCCGGCCGGTGTGGGCAGTGGCCGGCCTGCGCGGCGTGCGTCCGCTGCTCACCGCTTTCACCCTCGGCGCCGACGCGCCGGAGCGCGTCGCGGCCGGCGCGCTCGCGCTGACGCAAGCGCGCTTGATCAAGCTCAAGCTCGACGGCGATACCGAACTCGACATCGCCCGCATCCGCGCCGCGCGGCGCGCGCGCACAGACGTCCGCCTGATCGTCGACGCCAACCAAGGCTATGCGCCGGAACGCATCGCGCCGTTGCTTGCGGCATTGGCCGATCACGGCGTCGAACTGCTGGAACAGCCGTTCCCGCGCGGCCACGAAGCCGCGCTCGACGGATTCGACTGCCCCATCGCCGTCGCCGCCGACGAAAGCGTGCAAGGCCTGGACGAACTCGACGCGCTGGCCGGCCGCTACGACGTGGTCAACCTCAAGCTCGACAAATGCGGCGGCCTGACCGAAGCGCTGGCGATGGCCGAACGCGCGCGCGAGCTCGGCCTGCGCTGCATGGTCGGCAACATGCTCGGCACCAGTTGGGCGGCCGCGCCCGCGTTCGTGCTCGGGCAACGCTGCGATCTGGTCGATCTCGACGGCCCCACCTTCATCGCCGCCGACCGCGCCGTGGCGGTCGGCTACCGCGACGGTTTCGTGGATTGCCCCGACGAGGTCTGGGGCGGCGCCGCGCCGCTCGCCGACGCCGCGTCCGAAACCGCGCCTTCCTCACTCACGACACAGGCACCGCACCCATGACGACTTCCTCCGTCCGCCTCAGCCGTCGCCGTCTGCTGCAAGCCTCCGCGGCCGCCGCCGCGCTCGCCCTGCCCCTCGCCGCCGCTGGCGCCGCGCCGATGCGGCCCGCGCGCGACACGCTCAAGCGCTACTCGCCGCGCGCCCGCGCCATCGTCGAACGCGCGCTGGTGATCGACATGCTCGCGCCGCTGCGGCTGGACATGCGCGAAGACATCTACGCGCACGACTTCGATCAGCGCCGCATCGAGGATTTCCGCCTCAGCGGCATCGGCGTCTTCCACAACTCTTGGGGCCTGACCGGCGCCGACGCGCGCGAGCGCGTGGCCGAGTATCTGGCCGGCTGGCACGGCCTGCTCGCGCGCCGCAGCGACGTGTTCGCCCTGGTCGGACGCGCCGAGGACCTCGACCGGGCCAAGCGCGAGGGCAAGATCGCGGTGATCTCCGGCGTGCAGAACGCCGAGCACTTCCGCGCCAAGAGCGACGTGAAGTTCTTCCACGGCCTGGGCCTGCGCTGCGCGCAGCTGACCTACAACAGTCAGACCGTGATCGGCTCGGGCAGCACCGAGCGCGAGGACGGCGGGCTCAGCGACTACGGCGTGGAGATCGTCGCCGAGATGGAACGCGTCGGCATGCTGATCGACGTTTCGCACTGCGGCGACCGCACCACCCTGGACGCGATCGAACTGGCCAAGGGGCCGATCGCGATCACCCACTCCAACTGCCGCGCGCTCAACGATCATCCGCGGCTGAAGACCGACGAGGCGATCCGCAAGCTCGCCGCCAAGGGCGGCGTGATGGGCATCACCGGCGTGCGCATGTTCGTCGGCGCCAAGGAGCCGACCACGCTGGAGACGATGGTCGATCACATCGATCACGTCGCCAAGCTGGTGGGCATCGAACACGTCGGCATCGGCTCGGACGCCGATCTGTACGGCTACGACGCCATGCCCGCCGATCAGCTCAAGGCGCTCAAGGCGTCGTACAAGGCCAGCTACGGCTTTCGCGAGCGCATCGACATCGAAGGCTTCGACCGGCCGACCAAGATGTTCGAACTGACCGAAGCGCTGATCCGCCGCGGTTACAGCGACGCCGACATCGAGGCCGTGCTCGGCGGCAATTTCCGCCGGTTGCTGGGGCAAGTCTGGCGTTGAGTCGCGCCCCATCGAGGCGTCGAAACGCTCGCCCACAACGCTATCGCATCCGTCGCTCCATCCACGCCATCCGCAGTCCGGGGAGAATCACCATGCCGCGCGCCGTCCTCCATCGCCATCCTCGCCGCGCGTTGACGCTGGCCATCGCCCTGACCTTGACCGCGGTGAGCTGCGTCGCCGCGGCGCAGGCGGCATCCGACGAGGACGCATCCGCCGCGCAAAGCCCAGCGCGCCCCGCACCGTCGGCGACGCTGGACACCGTCACCGTGACCGCGCAGAAGCGCATCGAGAACGCGCGCAAAGTGCCGTCCTCGATCAGCGTCGTCAACGAACAGCAACTGGAGAACCAGCACGTCACCCAGTTGTCCGACCTCAACGGCTACCTGCCGGCGATGACCATCAGCAACGGCGGCTCGCCGGGCCAGACCTCGGTGTCGCTGCGCGGCATTCCGACCATCGGCGCCGGCGCGGTGGTCGGCACCTACCTCGACGACACGCCGCTGGGTTCGAGCAGCAACTTCGCCCGCTCCAGCCGCTTCGTGCTCGACCTGCTGCCCTACGACATCCAGCGCGTGGAAGTGCTGCGCGGCCCGCAGGGCACGCTGTACGGCGCCGGCGCGATGGGCGGCTTGCTGAAGTACGTGCTCAAGGATCCCGATTTGCAGACCTTCGAAGGCCGCGTCGGCGCCGGCGTTTCGAGCGTCGCGGGCGCCGGCGGCAACGGCTGGAACGCGCGCGCCGGCCTCAACGCGCCGCTGATCGAGGGCAAGCTCGCGATCCGCGCCTCGTTCGCCGACGAACGCACGCCGGGCTGGATCGACAACGCGCTCACCGGCCGCAAGGACATCAACGACACCCGCCAGCACAGCGGGCACCTGTCGCTGCTGTGGCAACCCAGCGAGGACGTCGGCCTGAAACTGACGGGATTGCATCAAACCGTGGATTCCGACGACAACAGCCTGGGCACGCTCGACGCCGCTCGCCGTCCGGTGTACGGCCGCGACGGCGTCGCCAAACTCGCGCCGGAACGCTTCGAGAAGAAGATCGACTTCTTCGCCGCGACGCTCGACTGGAATCTGCATTGGGCCGATTTCGTCTCGGCCACCGGCTACTCCAAGACCAAGACCGATCAGATCACCGACGAAAGCCGCATCTATGGCCCCGTGTTTCCGCTGTTCGGCGCCGCGCCCGGGCTGTCGAAATTCTCGCTGGGACTGGAACTGGAGAAATGGACCCAGGAACTGCGTCTGGTCTCGAAATCCGACGACCGACTGGAATGGATGATCGGCGGTTTCTACACCCGCGAAACCTCGGACAACCACCAAGAAGCCGGCGCCGCGACGTTGACCGGCGCGTCGATCCCGGGACTGAGTTCGCTGGCCGTCGCCGAAATCCCCTCGACCTACACCGAGCGCGCGCTGTTCGGCAACGCGACCTACAAGTTCAGCGACAGGTTCGACATCACCGTCGGCCTGCGCCACGCCCGCAACGAACAGGACTTCAAGCAGATCGTCACCGAGGGCGTTTTGCTCGCTCCGGGAACCTCGTCCGGGCGCTCCTCGGAAAACGTCACCACCTATCTGCTCGGTTCGCGCTGGCATCTCGACCGCGACAGCATGCTCTACGCGCGCATCGCCAGCGGCTATCGCCCCGGCGGCCCCAACTTCGCCGTGCCGGGCGTGCCGCCGACGGTCGATTCCGACAGCCTGGTGAACTACGAAATCGGCTGGAAATCGCTGTTCTTCGACCAGCGCGCCTCGATCGACCTGGCGGCGTTCCTGATCGACTGGAAAGACATCCAGTTGTCCGAATCCACCCGCGACGGCATCAGCTACGCGGCCAACGGCGGCAAGGCGCGCAGCCGCGGCGTGGAGCTGACTTCGGCGTTCAAGCTGACGCCCGACTTGCGGATCGGCCTCAACGGCTCGTTCACCGATGCGTATCTGGTCGACGCGGCGCCTTCGCTGCGCGGCTTGCCGGGCGACACGCTGCCGGGCATCCCGCGCTGGACGTTCGCGCTGAGCGCCGACTACGACTTCGAGTGGAGCGCGGGCTACAACGGCCGCATCGGCGCGAGCTATCAGTGGATCGGCAAGCGCAAGACCAACGTCGACAGCAATCCCAACGTCGCGCCGCTGCCCGCCAGCGGCCAGTTGAATCTCAACGCCGATGTCTCGCGCGACGACTGGACCGTGCGCGCCTACGTCCGCAACTTGACCAACGAACGCGACGTCAACGGACTGTCGCCGGTCAGAAGCGCGGCGACCGGCGATGTCGTGGAATGGCGCGTCAACCGGGTGCAGCCGCGCACGGTCGGCCTGGAGTTCGACTTGCGGTTCTGATCCGCCGCTCCATCCGCTTCGATACCGGTTCTCGATCCATCCATGGGCCGGCCGCGACGCGCTTCGCCCGCCACCGATTCCGATCGAAACCTCCCCTCGCGCCCCAACGGTCGCCGCCTAGCGCCGACCGGCCCCCACAACGGAATGTCCGCATGCCGAATCCCGCCGAAACCGCTACGCCCGCCGCTCTCGCCTCGCTCGACCTGCCTCAGCCTTATCTGCTGTTCCTCGGCGACGTAGAACACCCCGCGTTCGCCAAGACCGCGCTGGGCCTGCGCGACTGGGCGCGCGAGCTCTGCGTGGGCGAGTTCGCCCTGCCCGGCGCGGGCGTGTCCTTGAACTTGCCGGCGATGACGCCCGCGCAAGCGCATGCGTCGGGCGCGCGCGCGATGGTCGTCGGCGTGGCCAACGTCGGTGGCGTGATTCCGCCGGCGTGGCTGCCCTCGCTGCTGCAAGCGCTCGACGCCGGATTGGACTTGATCGGCGGCTTGCATCAGCGCTTGAACGACATTCCCGAACTGCGCGAGGCCGCCGCGCGCCACGGCCGGCGTCTGATCGATGTGCGCCAACCGCCGCCGGGACTGCCGGTCGCCAACGGCCGCAAGCGCGGCGGCAAGCGCCTGCTCACCGTCGGCACGGATTGCGCGCTGGGCAAGAAATACACCGCCTTGAGCCTGACCGGCGAACTGCGCGCGCTCGGCGTGGACGCGACGTTCCGCGCCAGCGGCCAGACCGGCGTGCTGATCGCCGGACGCGGCCTGCCGCTGGACGCGGTGGTCGCCGACTTCGCCGCGGGCGCCGCGGAGTGGTTGAGCCCGGACAACCGCGCCGAGCATTGGGACGTGATCGAAGGCCAAGGCTCGCTGTCGCACCCGGCCTATGCCGGCGTGTCGCTGGCGCTGCTGCACGGCAGCCAGCCCGACGCCATCGTCGTCTGCCATCGGCCGGGGCGCGAGCGCATGCTCGGCTATCCCGATTACCCGCTGCCGAGCATCGAAGAAACCATCGCGCTCAATCTCGCGTTGGGCCGGCGCACCAATCCGGCGATCCGCTGCGCGGGCGTCAGCCTCGACACCTCGCACCTCGATGCCGGGCAAGCGCAGGCCTTGATCGAAAGCGAACGCGCGCGCCTGCGCTTGCCGGTGGCCGACCCGATCCGCGGCGGCGCGGCGCTGCGCGCGTTGGCCCTGTCTTGCGTGGCCGGGTCATGACCGCGACGGGCGCGACGGCGTCGCGCTTCCAGCGCTTTTGGCTGCCCGGGCTCGCGTTCAAAGCGGTGGTGATCGGCGGCGGCTACGCCACCGGACGCGAGCTGGCCGAGTTCTTCCTGCCCTCGGGCCCGTGGGGCGGCGTGTACGCGATCGCCGTCGCGACCGCGCTGTGGAGCGCGGTGTGCGTGGTCACCTTCGCCCTCGCGCAAACCTTGCGCGCGTTCGACTACCGCAGCTTCTTCCGGCGCTTGCTCGGGCCGCTGTGGTGGACCTTCGAGTGGGCCTATCTGGCCTTGCTGATGGTGTTGTTGGCGGTGTTCGGCGCCGCCGCGGGCGCGATCGGGCAATCGCTGCTGGGCTGGCCGCCGCTGGCCGGCACCTGGTGTCTGGTCGCGGCGATCGCCGCGGCGGTTTGTTTCGGCAACGAATCGGTCGAGCGCTTGTTCAAGTGGGTGTCGTTCTTCCTCTACGGCGTGTACGCATTGTTCGCGGTGTTGGCGCTGTCGGCGTTCGGCGACCGCATCGCGGCCGCATTCGCCGCCTCGCCGGCGCCGGCCGGCGCGCGCTGGTTCACCGACGGACTGACCTATGCCGGCTACAACCTCGTCGGCGCGGTGGTGATCCTGCCGGTGGCGCGGCATTTCCTGCGCCGCCGCGACGCCGTGATCGCCGGCCTGATCGCCGGCCCGCTGGCGATGCTGCCGGCGCTGGCCTTCTTCGTCTGCATGACCGCGTTCTATCCCGCCATCGCCGCGCAGACGCTGCCGTCGGACTATCTGCTGCAACGCTTGAACCTGCCGTGGTTCCACGCCCTGTTCCAGCTGATGGTGTTCAGCGCGTTGCTGGAAAGCGGCGCCGGCGCCGTGCACGCGATCAACGAACGCGCCGCCGCGGCATGGCGCGCGCGGCGCGGCGACGAATTGCCGGCGCGCGCGCGTCTGGCCCTGGCCGCCGCCTTGCTGCTGGGTTCGATCTTCCTGGCCGACCGGATCGGGCTGATCGCCTTGATCGCCAGCGGTTATCGCTGGCTGTCGTACGGTTTGTTGACCGTGTATGTCGCGCCGCTGCTGACTTGGGGCGTGTGGCTGTTGTCGCGCGCTCCCGCGCCCGCCGCGTCCTTCCACCCATCCACCGCCGATTCGCCGAGGATGCCATGAGCTTGTCCCGTCTCCGCTGTTCCCTGCTGTTGGCCGCGACGCTCGTCTGCGCGGCCGCCGTCGCGCAACCTGCGCCGACCGCAGCGACGCCGGCGCCCGCCGCCGCGCCCGCGCAACGCCTGGATCCCGCCGAACTGGGCGCCTACGTCGACGGCGTCGTCGACGCCTACCGCCGCCGCTACGGCATCGCCGGCGTCACCGTCGCCGTGGTCGATGCGCAAGGCCCGTTGTTGCTGCGCGGCTACGGTTCGGCCTCGCAACAGCCGCAACGCGCGGTAACGCCCGATGCCACCTTGTTCCGCATCGGCTCGGTGTCCAAGACCTTCACCTATCTGGAAACGCTGAAGCTGATCGACGCGGGCAAGCTCCAACTCGATACGCCGGTCAACGACTACCTGCCCGCCGCGCTCAAGCTGCCCGACGACGGCTATCCGCCGGTGTTGCTGCGGCACCTGCTCACCCACACCGCCGGTTACGAGGATTCCGCATTCGGCCATTTGTTCGCGCAAGATCCGCGTCGCGCGCTGACTCTGGCCGATTACCTGCAGCGCCACCGCCCCGCGCGCGTGCGCGCGCCGGGGACGCATGCGGTCTACTCCAACTACAGCGTCGCCCTGCTCGGCGAAGTGCTGGCGCAAGTCGCCGGCGCGCCGTTCGAGACGCTGATCGAACGCGACCTGTTCCAGCCGATGGGCATGCGGCGCACCACCTTCCGCGAACCGCTCGGCCAGCACGATCCGCGCGACAGCGGCGCCGCGTTCGCCGGGCTGTGGTCGCAGGGCTACGAACGTAAGAGCGGCGGCTTCGCTAAGCGCGGGTTCGAGTACATCGCCCAGCTCGCGCCGGCCGGTTCGGTGTCGAGCGACGCGGCCGACATGGCGCGTTATCTGCGCATGCTGTTGGGCCGCGGCCAACTCGACGGCCGCGCGATCGTGCCGCCGTCCGCGTTCGCCAAGCTCGAAGGCGCGCCGCTGTTCGCCACCGCGCCGGACGCGACCGGCCTGTCTTACGGTTTCTTCCGCCACCGTTACGGGCAGGTGCTGAGCCTGGAGCACGGCGGCGCGACGCTGTACTTCCACTCGAATCTGGTCGCGGTGCCGGAACTGGGCTTCGGCGTGTTCGTGTCCACCAACACCGACAGCGGCCGGCGCTTGGCCGCGGAGTTGCCGGGATTGCTGTTGCAGCATTACTTCCAACGCGCGCGGCCTTCCGCGGCGCCGGTGCCCGGCCCCGATGCGGCCGCGGCGGCGAAACCGTATCTGGGGCGCTACCTCGGCGAGCGGCGCAACTATCGCCGCTTCGAGAAGTTGCTGACCGCGAGCAACGCCGAAGTCGGCGTCGCCGCCGACGGCTATCTGACCTTGTCCGCGGGCGAGGACACCACGCGCTGGGTCGCGGAAAAGCCCGACGTGTTCCGCGCGGTGGAAGGCCCGGACCGGCTGGTGTTTCTGCGCGAGAACGGCCAGGTGACCGGCTTCGTCTCGCCGTACGGCCACGACGTGTTCGACCGCGCCGGCCCGCTCGACAGTGCGAACGCGCTGTACGCGCTGCTGGCGCTGAGCGCGCTGGTCTCGCTCGGCGTGTTGACCGGGCAGTGGCTGCGCCGTCGCCAGCCGCGCGGTCAGGACGCGGGCGCGCGCCGCAGCAGTTTCTGGCTCGGGGCCAGCGCGGCGGCGTGGCTCGCGTTCGCGGCGATGTTCGCCACCGCGTTCCTGCAATTGGCCGGCGCCGGCAGCGCCGCGGTGTTCAGCTACCCGGGCACGTTGCTGCGTCTGGCGATCTGGTTCGGCACGCTGCCGCTGGCGTTGACCGTGGCCGACATCGCGCTGCTGTGGCCGGCGCTGCGCACGCGCGAGTTCGGTTTCTGGCGCAAGTCGCGCCACTTCGCCGCGGTCGCCGCGTTCGCGCTGGCGGCGGTGGCGATGTGGCATTGGAACGTGCTCGGCTGGCGGGTCTGAGCCGGGCTCGGCGCAAGCGGCGAACGTCGCGCGCGTCCCTCGCCGCAACGACGCGGCGCTCGCCGCGCACCGCGCCGCCACGACGGCGGCGCGGTGCGTGGGTCGCGCTCAGGGGTACTGGCAGCGGATCGCCACCGTCACGCCCCAATTGGGGTGGATGTATTGCGCGCTGACCACGGTGTAGCCGAACAGCACGCTGCCGCCGGACTGCTGGCAAACCGTGATGGCCTGATTGATGGCGATGACGGTGGCCGTGGTCTGGTCGGCCCAAGCGCCGCTGCCGTAGACGAAATTGGTGTGCGGTTCGGCCGAGGCGGTCGGCGCGAACACCGCGGCGGCGAGCAACAACGCGGCCGCGCCGCTCTTCAAGCTGTGCTTCATGCGCGAAATCATGGGGCTGTCCTCCTGACGCCGCCGGATCGACGGCCCCCCACGCTAGCCAAGCGCCGCGGCGGCGAAGTTTGACCGCGCGCACGCGCGGCGCGGCGGTTGCGCGATCCGCGACCGCGGTGGACATCGGCGCCGCGCTTCGTGACTTGCGCGCTGAACCCGGGCCATCGCGGTCGCGCCCGCACCGGCGTCGCGATCACCTGCGCTTTCCGGCCGCGGTCACGCCCGGTGCCGCCGCGCTCTGCGACGGCCGCCGACTGCGCGAAGGCCGCGCCGCGGCCGCTGTCTCGGGATTGTCACGGAACAGCCATAAATTGCGCGGAGCCGCGCGGTGGCGGTTCTACCACCGGACCTGTCCACCCGCGCCCCTTCTCTCCCAGCGATTTCCAGGCGATCCCCCATGCGTCCGCTCAAGCTCGCGTCCCTGCTGTTGCTCCTGCTCGCGCTGTCCTTCGCCGCCCAGGCGCGCAAACCCTATGTCGAGATCGAGCGCAAGCTGAGCGCGCAGCAGTTGCAGGAGGTCGGCCTCAGCGACGAACAACTGGCCAAGCTCAACCGCATGCTGCGCGAAGCCGAGGACGGCGCGTCGCGCGGCGCCGATGCGACCGCCGCGGCCGACGCCGAAGACGCCGGCCCGCAGGTCGGCGCCGGCGCTCCGCGCGAACGCGCGCCGGGCGCGGGCCAATTCATCGGCCTCAACGACGAGCCGATCAAGAGTCGGCTCAAGCACGACGTGGCGGGCTGGGAGCCCGGCACCGTGTTCGAGCTGGAGAACGGCCAGCAGTGGAAGGTGCTCAAGGGCCGCATGAGCCTGAAGAAGCCGATGGTCAAGCCCGAGATCGTGGTGGTGCCGGGCGTGGCCGGCCGCTGGTTCTTGCAGGTCGACGAAGACATGCCGAAGGCGCGCGTCTACCGCATCGATTGATTCCGCGGCGGCGCGGCGCTATGGCGCCGTCGCCGCGGCGTAGGCGCCCTGCACCACCTGCGCCATGCGCGCGTAGTCCAAGGTCTCGTAGGTGTCGTCGGGCTGGTGATAGCGCCGGCTGCGCAGAAACGCGGTGTCGCCGATCATCAGCGCCGGAAAGCCTTCGCGCCAGTACGAGAGGTGATCGGAGAAATCCACGCCCTGCACCAGCAGCGGCGGCGCGTTGATCGAATGCACCGGCAGCGGCGTGGCGCCGGCCATCGCCGCCTTGATCTTGCGGGTCAGGCCGAAGTCGCCCATCCGCCCGACCACGACGACGAAGTCGCCGCGGTCCGAATACAAGCGGTGCATGCCGGGCACCGGATAAGTCTGGCTGCCGGGCCGGTCGCTGAAGCGGCCGATCATTTCCAGCGACAGCATGAATTCGACCTCGCGCCCTTGCGCGCGCAAGGCCCGCGCATGCCACGCGCTGCCCATGTGTTCGCTGCGGAAATGCGGCGGCTCTTCCAAGGTGTAGGCGACCAGCTCGACCGGCCGCGACGGCGGCGCGCGGCCGAGCATGCGCGCCAGTTCCAATAAGCCGGCCACGCCGCTGGCGTTGTCGTCGGCGCCGGGCGTGTGCGTGCGCGGCGAGTAACCGCGCGGGTCGCCGCTGTCGACGCCGGTGTCGGCGTAGGAATCGTAGTGCGCGCCGATCACCCGCAGCGGGCCGGTGTCGGGGCCGAAGCGGGCGACGACGTTGCGATAGGTCTGGCCTTCCACGATCACCGGCTGATCGCCGACGCGCGCGCCGGCCCGTTCGAATTCGGCGCGCAGATAGGTCGCGACGCGTTCGAGATTCTCCGGCCGGTCGTAGCTGCGCGGATAGAAATCCACCGACAGCCGCTTCACGTCCTCGCGCAGGCGCTGCGCGTCGGCGGCCGGCGGCGTCGAAGGCCGCGGCGTCACGCCGGGCTGGACCACCACGAACAACGTCGCAGCGGCCAGCGCCGCCAGCGTGAACAGCATCAGCGCGAGCCGGCGCAGTCGTTTCATCCGAGCATCCTTGTTCCGTACGGGTCCAGACCGCCATGCAAGCGCATTTCGCGCCGCCGCGCCAGTCTCGGCCTCGGCCGGGTCATGCGCCTGACACATGCCGATGCTCGACTCGGCTGCGCCGCCGTGCCCGCGCGGCCCCTCGTTCAAGGATCGCGCATGCCCTCGCCCCGCACCTCGCTGCTCGCTTTCGCCCTCGTCCTGGCCGCCTGCGCCCAGGTTCCCGCCGACGCCGCCAGCGCGCGCAAGAGCTGGGTCGTGCAGCAGATCCACGACCACAACCATCCCTACGCCGCCACCGCCAGCGGCGAGCTCGACACCAAGCTGGCGACCATGGCCGGCGGCGCGTTCGCGTTCTACCGCGGCAGCGCGCACCTGTTCTTCCAGGACATGAAGACCCTGCCGGCCTCGGCCTACGCGACGACCCAAACCGGCTACACCTGGATCGGCGGCGACGCCCATCTGGGCAACTTCGACGCCTCGCGCGACAGCAGCGGCAAGGCGGTGTTCAAGGTCGCCGACTTCGACGAAGGTTACCTGGGCCAATACGTGTGGGATCTGCGCCGGCTCGCCGCGAGTCTGGTGTTGGCCGGCCACGACAACGGCCTGAGCGACAGCGACATCGGCGCGGCCGTCGACACCCTGGTCGGCGCCTACGTCGATCAGATGAACGACTTCAAAGGCACCAGCGGCGAGAGCACGTTCCGCCTGACCAAGGACACCACCACCGGCGTCGTCGACGACACCATCGGCGCCGCCGACGGCAAGACCCGCGACAAACTGCTGTCGAAGTACACCGCGGTCAGCGGCGGCGCGCGCAAGTTCCAGGCGCTGTCGAACCTGATCGCGGTGCCGGCGGCGACCTACAGCGGCGTGACGTCGGCGATGGCCGGGTACGTGTCGTCGATCGCTTCGTCCAAGCGCTATCCGGCCGCGTTCTACACGGTCAAGGACGTGCGCCAGAAGCTCGGCTCCGGCGTCGGCAGCCTCGGCCGCGCGCGCTATTACGTGTTGGTCGAAGGCGCGAGCGCGTCGACCTCCGACGATGTGATTCTGGAATTCAAGCAAGAAGCCGTCAGCGCCGTCGCCGCGGCCGCGCCGGGCCGCTTGCCGGCCAGCGCTTACGACAGTCACGAAGGCCTGCGCGTGGCGCGCACGGCCAAGGCGCAGGTGAGCAACGCCGAGGTGCTGATCGGCCACGCCAGCGTCGGCGGGCTGCCGTTCTACGTGCACGAGAAGTCGCCGTTCCAAGAAGACTTCGACCCGGCCAAGCTCGACAGCGCGGGCAAGTTGAACACCGCGGCCGGCTATCTGGGCCAAGCGCTGGCCAGCGCGCACGCCTTGGCCGATCAGGATTACGACAGCGCGGTGGTGAGCTACAGCATCGACAAGCAAGTCAGCGATGCGGTCGTCAGCAAGAGCGGGCTGAAGTCGGAGATCCGCGCGTTCGCGTTTTCGTACGCCGATCAGGTGGAACTGGATTGGGAGGCGTTCGTGGAGGCCTACAACGCGGGGACGCCGTTGTACTGAGGTCGGATCCCAGGAACGAGCGAAGAGGAACGAGTGAGGGCCGGGGAACTACTCGTTCCTCGCTTCTCTTCGCTCGTTCCTTCGCTCAAATCCCAGCGCGCGCCCTACTCGGGCGCGCGCCGGCCGGCCGTCAGAAACTGCGCACCACGCCGAAGAACGCCTGCGCCACGCCGTCGGTGTCCTCGGCGATCAGCGGGCTGTCGCTGATCTCGTCCGGCAACACCTGATAGCCGACGTTGGCCATGAACCGCCACTTCTGCGCGAACGGCCGCGCCACGGTCAGGCCGACGTACGGGATCGTCGCGCTGCCCGGGCGATAGTCGACCACGCCGCGGCGCACTTCCTTGTCCAAGGTGCCGTAGTAGTAGTTGGCCAGATCCTTGGACAGCACGGTCACGCCGACCGCCGGCGTCAGCAGCCATTGGCCGGCCTGCATCGGGTAGCGGTAGCTCGCGTCGGCTTGGAAGCCGCCGCTGACGTCGAGGATGTCGGCCTTCACTTCCAACTGCACTTCGCCGGCGCTGCCGCGCCAGCTCACCGAGGCGCCGGCGTCGACGCTGTCGTCGCGGTCCGACAGCAAGTCGCGGTTGATGCCGCGCTTGAGCAGCTCGCGCCGGCCGAAGTCCTTGGCGTCCATCGCGTCGAGACGGCCGCCGAGGAACACGTCGACCACCACGTCCTCGCGCTTGATCAGGTGATAGCCGGCGCTGATGCCGCGGAAATAGAAGCGGTCGCCCTCGTAGCCGACGAACGGGATCACCCGGGTGTGGTTGCCTTCGCCCGCGTACAACTCGTTGCGGGTGCCGGCGGCGATGCCGACGCTCCAGTTCGACGGCGCCATGTCGGCGCGCTCCTCGCCTTCTTTGCGGACTTGGGCCGATACCGCGACGGGAAGCGAAAGCAACAACAAGGGAACGATGCGGGCGATGCGCATGGAGGAGTGTCCTGAGGGTGGGGAAGAAATACAGCGGAAGACCGACGCGGCGCGCGAACGCGCGCCACGACGCTAACGGCGGGGTTTTAAGAGTTGTTTAAAGCGCGGCGCCGGCGCGCGCGGCGACGGCGATGCATGGATACGACGACTGCGGGAGTGCGGTTGCGGTTCGCGCGGCGCGACGCGAACGTGCGCATGCGTATCGCGCGGACGCGTCCACGACGATGCGCGAGCGCGCCGGCGCCGCGAGCCTTCGCGGCCCGCTGACCAAATACCCGATGCGCTGTGCCGACGGGCGCGCGACTTGTAATCGTGATACTCAGCGCACGGTTTTTCGCGCGAGACGGATAACTGCCGCTCAGCTTTCGCCGCTGAGCGTATCGATCAAGGCGCGCGACGCCGCCGACAAGCGCCGGTGCGGCGCGTAGATCAACGAGAACGGCCGCGAGCGGCCGCGCAGATCCGACAAGATTTCGGTCAAGCGTCCGCCGCGCACGCGGCCTTCGACGACGAAGTCGTAGCTCTGGCAGACGCCGAGCCCGTGTTCGGCCAGCGACACCGCGCCGAGCACGTCGTCGCTCACCCGCAGCGGCGATTCGGGCGTCCAGTCGACATCGCGCCCGCCGTCGCGGAATTGCCACTGGGCGATGCGGCCGGTGCTGGGCATCTCGAACGGCAGCACGGTGTGCGCGGCCAGTTCGTCGAGCGTGCGCGGCTCGCCGCGCCGGCTCAGGTAATCGGGCGAGGCGACCACGCACAGCGCGGCGTCTTCGAGCTTGCGCGCGGCCAGACCGCTGTCGGGCAACTGGCCCAGACGCACCGCCAGATCGAAGCCTTCGGCGACCAGATCGACGTTGCGGTTGGCGATGTTGAGTTCGACCCGCACCCGCGGGTAGCGCTCGGCGAAGCGCCGCAACAGCGGCGGCAGACGGTAGTGGCCGTAGGTGGTCGGCACGCTCAGGCGCACCCGGCCGCTGAGTTCGCCGCCCTGCCCCTGGATCGCGCGCTCGGCCTCGTCGATCTGCGCGAACGCGGCGCGCGCCTGTTCCAGATACAGCCGGCCGGCTTCGGTCAGACCCTGGCGGCGCGTGGTCCGGCGCAGCAGTTGCGCGCCGAGGCGGTTCTCCAGCCGCGCCACCGCGCGGCTGACCACCGAGGGCGTGGTCGCCAGCGCTACCGCGGCGGCGCTGAGCGAGCCGTGCTCGACCACGGCGATGAAGGTTTCCACGTCGCCGAGATGATCGAAGCGCCGGCCCATCTTTGCTCCTGGAGAACAAATCAATTCCCGTCGCGGGATTTTATCGCCGCGCAAGAGCGCAATACAGTGCCGGCCATCGTCCCCTCAGGAGTTTTGCGATGAAACGTTTCGGCCTCATCGGCGCCGCCCTGGCGCTGGCCCTGTCCTTCGGCAACGCCCAGGCCGCCCGCGTGCTGGTGGTGCTGTCCGACTCCGACCGTCTGGACCTGAAGGACGGCAAGACCTTCAGCACCGGCTTCTACCTCAACGAACTGATGCAGCCGGTCAAGGCGCTGCTCGACGCCGGCCACGAGGTCAGCTTCGCCACCCCGCAAGGCCGCGCGCCGACCCTGGACCGCGGCTCGCTCGATCCGATGTACTTCGGCGGCGACGCGCAGGCGCTGCGCGCGCATGAAGCCTTGTTGGAGAAATTGGCGCTGACCGCGCCGGACAAATCGCCGGTGCTGAGCCTGGAGCGGGTCGCGCAGATCGGCTACGACCGCTACGATGCGGTCTACGTCCCCGGCGGCCACGCGCCGATGCAGGACTTGCTGCGCAGCCCGGCGCTGGGCCGGCTGCTGAGCGATTTCCACGCCAAGGGCAAGACCACCGCGCTGGTCTGCCACGGCCCGATCGCGCTGCTGTCCACCCTGCCCGACGCCGCCGGCTTCGCGACGGCGCTGGCCGCGGGGCGCGCGCCGTCGGCGCCGCCGCAGTGGATCTATCGCGGCTACCAAGTCACGGTCATCAGCAATCGGGAAGAAGAGATCGCCAAACCGCAACTCGGCGGCGGCGCGATGAAGTTCTATCCGCAGACCGCGCTGCAGGCGGCCGGCGCGCAGTATCGGAGCAACACCGCACCGTGGGCGTCCAACGTGGTGGTGGATCGCGAACTCATCACCGGCCAGAACCCGGCGTCGGCGGCGGATGTGGCGAAGGCGTTGTTGCAGCGGTTGAAGTGATGCGTGGACGACCGCCGCGCGCCGTGCGGCGAAAACCGCGACGGCGCACGATGCCCGGCGCGATCGCGTCGCCGCGAGGATCGAAGCGCTTCGCAAGCCGCGGACCCGAACGGGCCCGCGGCTTCGCCGCGAACGAACGGGCGCTTACAGCCATTCGATCCGCATCGCCGCCAGCCGCGACGGATCGGCGACGATCTCGATCCCCGCGATCCGCCCCTGCGCCCACGCGAACACGAACACCGCACGCGCCTCGCCGCCCGGCGCCCAGGCCGCGCCCATCGCGCCGTCGATGCGCGCCGGCCGAGCCGCGTGCGCGCGGCCCTTGAAGATGTCGGCCACGTCGTGCGCGCCGCGCACCTGCGCGGGCAAGCGCGGCGCGCCTTGCGCGCGGGCGACGGCGCTGGCGCTCACCGCCGCGTCGTCGGCGCGCAGTTCCACTTGCGGATCGAGCAGATTCACCAGCGCGGCGAAATCGCCGTTGCGCGAGGCCGCCAGGAACGCATCCACCATCCGCCGCCGGCGCGCGCTTTCGATCGACGCCGGTTGCGCCGCTTGCGCGCGCTCGGCGGCCGCGCCCTGCACGCGCCGGCGCGCGCGGCTGGCGAGCTGGCGCGCATTGACCGTGCTGTGGCCGAGCACCGCGCCGACCTCCTCGAACGGCATGCCGAACAGATCGTGCAGCACGAACGCCAAGCGTTCGGCCGGCGCCAGCGTGTCGAGGATCAGCAGCAAGGCCGAGCCCAGCGAATCGGCGAGCAAGGCTTCGTACTCCGGGCCGCCGGCGTGGTCGGCGACGCTGTCGCGTTCGTCTTGCGCCGGCTCCAGCGGTTCCTCGCCGCGGCCCTTGCGCGCGCGCAGCGCGTCCAGGCAGACCCGCGCGACCACCGTGGTCAACCAGCCGCCGAGGTTCTCCACCTGCACCGCATCGCTGCGCGCCAGCCGCAGCCACGCTTCCTGCACCGCGTCGTCGGCCTCGCTGCGCGAGCCGAGCATGCGCACGGCCACGCCGCGCAGGTGGCCGCGATGGTGCTCGAACTGTTCGGCCAGCCAATCGGAAGGGCGCATGCGGGTGTCTCGGCGATGGGGTCGCCAGTCTGACGAAGCAGGGCCATGAAACGTGACACGCCCGCGTTCGCGCCGCGCTGTCACGTTTCGCGATCCCGGTTCGTCAGACCGATACGAGCCGGCGCTGCGCGAACGGTGCGCGCCGCCGGATCGCTTCCCTGTCCACTGCCCTCAACGGAGATCCGCCATGCCCCTGCAAGCCCGCATGCCCCACCCCGTCCACCAGCTGCCCGACGCGATGAAGGCGCTGTGGGCGCTCAAGTCCTCGCTCGAACATCAGGGCGTGAGCGCAAGCACCTTCGCCTTGGTCGAGTTGCGCGCCAGTCAGGTCAACGGCTGCGGCGCCTGCGTCGACATGCATTCGCGCGACGCGCTCAAGGCCGGCGAAACCGCCGAGCGCCTGTTCGCGGTCGCGGCCTGGCGCGAAGCGCCGTACTTCAACGAGGCCGAACGCGCCGCGCTGGCGCTGACCGAAGCCTTGACCCGCATCAGCGACCGGCCCGAATCGGTGTCCGACGACATCTGGAGCGAGGCCGCGCGCCACTACGACGAGAAGGCGCTGTCGGCGCTGGTGCTGGCGATCGCCAACATCAATGTGTGGAACCGGCTCAACGTGGCCGTGCGTCAGCCGGCCGGCCCCTGGAAGGGCTGAAACGCAAGCGGGAGGGCTTCGGCGCCGATGCGCGCGGCCTAGCGGCGACGCGCCGCGAAACCGGAAACATCAAGCCCGAACGCCCTCCCACCGGTTCGCCGCGGCCAGCCGCCGCGGCGCACTCGCTCAGCTCAACACCGCGCGCTTGGCTTCCTGCGCCGGCGCCGTTTCCGCGGGCGCCGCCGTCATCGCGGCCGGATCCGGCGGCGACTGCGTGCGCTGCTGATCGACGAACACGCGGCGATGCCCCGGATCGTCCAACCCGCCTTCGACCGCGAAGAACCCGCGCCCGTCGCGGCCGGCGATGACGTGGTCGATCGCGCGCATGCCCTGCCCGTTCGCGTCCACCGTCGCGTGCGCGGCGGCGTTGCGGTAGCCCTGCTCGCCGCCGAATTCCATCGCGCCCGCGGGCAGCCCGCGCAGGCCGTGCAGCGCTTGCTGGTACATGCCGTGCTGCGGATGCGCGGGATCGGCCACGCCGGCGCCCGCGCCGTCGTGCTGCGCGCCGGCGCGGCCGGGATCGTGCCCGCGCGGGCCCGGCGTCGCCTGCTCCTGCGCCTTGATCACCGCCTCGATGTAATGGATGTCGATGCCGTGCTTGATGCCGCTGCCGGGAATCAGCTTCTGCCAGAACGATTGCGGATCCGGGTCGGGCAATTCGATCTTGTGGCCGACCGCGTCGGGCATGGCCCACTTCAGCGGGATGCTGTGCTCCTGCAAGTCGGTCAGGATTTCGTTCTTGACCGCGTAACGGCGGATCTGGCCGTTGTCGGCGACCTCGCGCTTGGCCGCGTCGGCGTCGATGCCGATGCGCTCCAGCGTCTTGTCGTGCACGCCCGAAGCGTTGAAGGTCACCGCCGGAATGCCGCTGGCGATCGACGCCGCACCGGCGAGACCGCCGCCGAGCGAATGCCCGGTGATGACCACTTCGTCGCCGAACGCGACCTTGGCCTCGCGCGCCAGCGCGATCGCCTGGTTGTACTGCGCGTCCTCGAAACCCAGGCCCTGGCGGAAGTTGGTCAGCCAGTCCTTGCCTTCGTCGGTGCCCGAATAGGCGACCACGTAATGGCCGTGCTCGTCGCCGTACACCCGCGCGAGGAAGCCCGAATCCTTGTTTTCCAGGCCGGCCGGGTCGATGCCCTTGCTCAGCAATTGGTCGGCGGTGAGCGGCTTGAAGCCGTCGATGCCGGGGCCTTGGTCGTACAGATCGTCCATCAGCCGCGACAAGGTCTTGTCGATCGGCTTGGCCTGCGTGCCGCGCACTTCGTCGGCGAAGGACTGCGGCGGGGTCTGCTGGCTCATCCTGCGGTCTCCTGAATTCCTTGGCGTGCCTGATTCCTGATGCGCATGCTGCATGCGCGGGGTCGCGAAAACGCGGGAACGGCGCGGATCAGCCCTGTTCCAGGGCGATGCCGTGTTCGCGCATCCACGCGGCCAGCGCGTCGCGGTCGCCGCGCGCCTTGGCGCTGAGCAGGCTCGGCGGGGTCATGAAGGCGTAGCGTTGGAAGGTCACGTTCTGCGCGTTGCGCGCCAGCGGATCGGTGCCGGCCTTGAGCAGTTCCAGCGCCAGATCGGGCTGGTTGACCTTGCCGGCGACGTGCAGCGCGGTGTTGCCGAGGCGGTCGAGGTGGCGCGGATCGGCGCCGGCGACGAGCAGGCGGCGGAACTGGATCGCGCGTTCGCCCATCAGCGCCGCGGCCAGCGGCGCGGCGCCGGTGTGCGCGTGTTCGACGTTGGGATCGGCGCCGCGCGTGAGCAGCGTTTCCAGATAGACCGGATCGCGCGCCATCGCCGCCAGATGCACGACGGTGGAACCGTCCACGCCCGGCTGCGAAGAATCGGCGCCGAGCGCCAGCAATTCGTCCAGGCCGTCGGGGCTTTGGTTGAACACCGCCCACTCCAGCAGGGTGACGTTCTTGTCGCCGCGCGCGGCCAGCGCGGCGGGCGCTTGCGCGGCCAAACGGCGGATGTGCGCGCGGTCGCCGGCGGCGACGGCGTCGGCCAGTTCGGCCACGAGCGGATCGGCGAATACTTGGGCGGCCAACGACGGCGCCTGCACTGCGGACATAGCGACTCCTCCTGAGTACCTGACGGACTTTCCCCGAGGCCCGCCGAGCGGGCGGGAGTGCTGCGGCGCGACGGTACTCCCCTACCGTTGCGCGAGACGACATACGGCCACGTACCGTGGCAGGGGGCAGCCTAACAAGAACCGGGTGGGCTTGTAGTCGGAATCAGGTCACAGTTTTGGCGTTAAAACTGAACAAAACGGCCTCCGAGGGCTGGATTCGCCGTTTTGACGGCCCGGCCCGGCCGGTGCCGGCCGGCGTGTCGGCCTGTTCGCCGGCACGCTCGTTGGCTGACCGCGGGTCCATGCGCGGGCGCTTGCATCAACACCCGCGGCGGCACCCGCAACCGCGTACGGACCAGCCCGCGCATACGAACGCGCGAGCGCCCGCACCGACACTCGCGGCAGCACCCGCAACCGCGCGCGCATACGAAAACGGCGAAGCTCGCGCTCCGCCGTTTCGCATCGAATCGCACCGCATCGCCGCGGTGCGCGGCCTCAGTAAGCGCTCGGATTGGCCGCGAAACTCACCGGCACCGTGATCTCCACGCACGCGCCGACCGGCAACTGCAACCCCGGCACCGCGACGTTGGTATCGCCCGCGGCGCCGCCGCCGGCCGGGCAGGTGCCGCCGCCGGAGATGGTGCGGCACGACCACGGCGCGCGCAGGCTCACGCCGCGCGGCAAGGCGTCGGCGACGCTGGCGCCGGCGGCCGCGTCCGGCCCGTTGGCGTTGCACGCGCGCAGCAGGTAATCGGCCGGATTGCCGGGCGTGTAGGTCGCGCTGCCGTCGCTCTTGGTCAACGACAGCGACACGCACGGCGGGTCGACCGACGCGCTGGCGCTGTTGTTGGCGCTGCCGCCCGGCGCCGGGGTGAGGAAACCCGATTGCGCCGAGGTGCCCTCGGCGACCGGCGCGTTGGCCTGGATCGTCGAGGTGTTGGCGACCGCCGAACACTGGCTCGCGCCGACCTTGGCGTCGATGAGGTAGGTCAACCCGCCGCCGGCCGCGCCGGTGCCCGCCGGCAAGGTCGTGCCGGCCGAAATCGCGCCGCTGCCGCTGGCCGCCGGACAGGTCGCGCCGCCGCTCGCCGTGCACGTCCACGAGGTGAACGTGAGCCCGGCCGGCACCGCGTCGGCGAGGCTGACCGCGGCGTCGTGCATGGTCGTATCGCCCACGGTCGGCTTGGCCGTGTTGTTGCGGAAGGTCACGGTGAACCGCACCGTGCCGCCCGGCGCGGGCGCGGCGTTGTCGACCTGCTTGGTGGTGAGCACGTCGACGTCGTTGTCGAGGATGGTCAGCGTCGCCGTGCTCTGCACCGCCGCGTTGGTCGAGCAGGTGGTGGTCGAGGTCAGCGTATAGGCGCTGCTGTTGGTCTGCGCCTGGAACGTCACGGTTTCGTTGTCTTCGATCACGGTGTCGTTGACTACCGCGATCGGCAGATCGAAGGTCGCGTTGTCGTAGGTGCCGGCCGGAATCGACACGTTGACCGTGGTGCCGCTGCCGCTGGAGACGGTGTAGTCGCTGCCTTGGGTCGCGGTGCCGCCGGTGATCGTCACCGGCACGACGATGCCGCCGCTGGGCACGGTGCCGATCACGCGCAAGCGCGGCACGCCGGCGGTCTGTCCTTCGCGCACGGTGTAGTTCGCCGCGTCGAACTCGACGTAGGGACGCAGCGTGATCTGGATTTCGTCGAGGAAATTGCCCAGCGAAATGCCGCCGCTGCTGCTGACCGCGGCGAAGCCGACCTGCTGCACGGCGGTGGTGCCGCTGTAGGTGAAGCTGCCGCTGTAATCGCGCCAGCCGTTGACCGTGCCGCCGATGGTCATCGTGCCCTGCGTCGCCGACGACGGCGTACCGTTCGGTGCGACCCGGTCGGTGCCGTCGTTGGTGGTGCCGATGCGCGCGATCTCGCTGGTCACCGCGGTGGTGGTGCTGCCGGAGGCGTTGATGCCGAAGCTCATCACATCGGGCACGTTGGACGAATTGCGGCCACGATGGCTGAGCCGCCAACCGATCACCTCGCCGTTGGTCAGGCAGATGTTCTGATAGACGCGCGAGGCTTCCGACGCGTTGAGTTCGGCGTGCTGCTTGCCGGCGCGCGCGGGCGTGGCGTTGAAGCTGTTGGCCCACAGCTCCAGGATCGGGCCGGTGAGCGGATTGGCGATGACGCCGCAACCGCCGGCGCCCTGCGACGAATGGGTGGTGTTCCACCCGGTCACCTGTTGCGGGCCGACGAAGAAGCCGACGCAGGCGTTGGTGCCCAGGTCGGGCTGCTCGAAGCCCAGATTGACGAAGGTGCGCTGGACCTGAGCGTGCGCCGGCAACGCCGCCGCCCACGCCAACGCCGCCGCTAACGCGATGCGCGACCCTCGCGGGCCGCGCTTGCAGAACTTCTTCATAGCCGTCGAACTCCCCCTGTACGCCGCGGCGCTCGACCGGAGTCCCGCTACGGCGGGAGGCACGGCGCGCCCCGGGGGCGCGGCGTCCGGCTGCGAGCGGCGAGTTACCGCCTGAACGAACTGAACAGAAATGTGACGAACAGCACAATTATTTTGTGCCAGTAAGCACGCTTCCGCCATACGTTCAGACGGCTTCGACGTTCAGGTACCTGTCCTTTGCGGCTCGGAGCGGGTTCAGGCGGCCGCGACGGCCGGCGCCAGATGCAAGGCGAAACCGCGCTCGCCGCCCGCCTCGCGGCCGGGCTTGAGCTCCAGCGACGGCAGCTCGTAATCGCCGCCGTTCTGGCGGCGGAAAGGAATCGGCGCGTCGGTCCACAGCCCGTCCAGACGCCGCAGCAAGGCCGCGCGGGTCTCCTCGAACTGCTCCGGGGCGACCCGGTCGCTGCGGTAGGCGACGAACGACGGCAGCACCTCGAAGCCCGGGTAATGCAGCACGCCGTGATTGATCGGGAACAGCAGATCGTCCATCGGCCCGTTGATCCCGCGCGGCGAGTAATGCGGCTGCCAGCCGCCGACGGTGACCGAGACCAGCGCGCGCTTGCCGGCCAGGGTGCCCTCGCCGTAGCGATCGCCCCAATGGGTGTCGGAATGCTCGCCCACGCCGTAACCGAAACCGTAGGAATAGACCCGGTCGAACCAGCCCTTGAGGATCGCCGGCATCGAATACCACCACAGCGGGAATTGCAGGATCAGCGCGTCGGCGCGGCGCAGTTTCTCCTGCTCGGCGCGCACGTCGTCGGTGAGCGCGTCGCCGGCGAACGCGGTGTGCGAATCCTTCGGCACCCGCAACCGCGCCGACGCGTCGCGCTGCGGAAAATCGGCCGCGTCCACCGCAGCTTTCCAACCCATCGCATACAGATCGCTGACTTCGACCGCGTGCCCTTGCGCGAGCAGATGCTCGCGCATCGCGTCCTTGAGCGCGCCGTTGAGCGAGGCCGGTTCGGGGTGGGCGTAGACGATGAGGATGTTCTTTTTCATGGCGGGGAATCGGCTGATCGGGGGAGCTCAGGATAGGCAGTCGCCCACGCCCGCTGGGCGCGGGGTGGCGGTTTCAATGTGGACGGGTTGGAACCAATCCGCGGCGGCATGGCGCCGTAATGGCGGGCGGTGGGGAACGGCGGTTGACAGTGCGCGGCGTGGGGGGATTCACAGCGGTCAACCGCGCTACGCCCGATGCGAAAGGACGCCCGACCGATGCCTGGAACGCTTCGACGGGATCGGATTCCGCTCGCGCATCCTGCGGCTGTCCAAGGGCCGCAAAGCGGTCGCGCAGCGTTGGATCCAACAGATCGACCAACGCATACCCGACGGCGCCTATCAAGAACGCCCGTGGGTGACCTGCTCGGGCGGCGCCGCCGAGATCGAACTTCGTTTCATAGACCGCAACAACGGCACCGTGGCGGGCTCGCTGAGAGTGATGTTCACCCTTCACTCCGACGGAACGCTGGATTTCCGCGACTGGCGATCCATTTCCACGGCGTGGACGGCTCGAACATCGCCAACCCGCGAACGTCGCGAATGGTCGCGAATCGTCGCGCCGCGCGAATCGCCGAACGCCGCGGCCGTTCGCACGCCGCGCAAAAGAAAAGCCCCGCTTTCGCGGGGCTTTTCTCATCGCTTACCGATTAGCGCTCACGACCACAGATCGTGCAGCACCATCGTGTGGTCGCGGTCCGGACCGGTCGACACGATCGCCAGCGGGCAGCCGGCCAGTTCTTCCAGCGCGCGCAGGTAGGCGCGGGCAGCCGGCGGCAGCTTGTCCCACTCGGTGATGCCGTGGGTGTTCTCGTCCCAGCCCGGGAATTCCAAGTACACCGGCGTGCACTCGTCCCAGCCGGCCGCGTCCAGCGGCGCGTATTCGGTGCGCTTGCCGCGGTATTCGTAGGCGATGCAGATCTTCAAGGTCTTCATGCCGTCGAGCACGTCGAGCTTGGTGATGCACAGGCCGGTGATGCCGTTGATCGCCACCGCGCGCTTGAGCGCGACGATGTCGATCCAGCCGCAGCGGCGCGGACGGCCGGTGGTGGCGCCGTATTCCTGGCCGCGGTCGCGGATGCCCTGGCCGACTTCGTCGTCCAGTTCGGTCGGGAACGGGCCGCCGCCGACGCGGGTGGCGTAGGCCTTGGCGATGCCGAGCACGTAGTCGATCGAATCCGCGCCCACGCCGGTGCCGGCGAGCGCGCCGCCGACCGTGGTGTTGCTTGATGTCACGTACGGATAGGTGCCGTGGTCGATGTCGAGCAGCGAACCCTGCGCGCCTTCGAACAGCACGCGCTTGCCCTGCTTGCGCAGGTCGTGAAGGATGCCGGCGACGTCGGACTTCATCGGCTGCACGTATTCACCGAATTCCAGCGCTTCGTCCAAGGTCTTCTGGTAGTCGACCGCGTCCACGCCCAGGTACTTGGTCAGCACGAAGTTGTGGTAGTCCAGCGCGCTGCGCAGCAGTTCGGCGAGCTGCTGCGGGTAATGCAGGTCGGCGACGCGGATGCCGCGGCGCGCGACCTTGTCTTCGTACGCCGGACCGATGCCGCGGCCGGTGGTGCCGATGGCCTTGCCGCCGGCGGCCTTTTCGCGGGCCTGATCCAGGGCGATGTGGTACGGCATGATCAGCGGGGTGGCCGGGCTGATCTTCAGGCGCGAACGCACTTCCACGCCGGTGGCTTCCAGCTCCTCGATCTCCTTGCGCAGCGCCGCCGGGCTGAGCACCACGCCGTTGCCGATCAGGCACAGCGCGCCTTCGCGCAGGATGCCGGACGGGATCAGGTGCAGCACCGTCTTCTTGCCGCCGATGACCAAGGTGTGGCCGGCGTTGTGGCCGCCCTGGAAGCGCACGACGGCGCCGATCTGCTCGGTCAGCAGGTCGACGATCTTGCCCTTGCCTTCATCGCCCCACTGGGCACCGAGAACGACGACTGACTGACCCATGAGTCCAAACTCCTGCGCTTTTTAGCTGTGAAGGCGGCTTTCGCCGCAAGGTCCGCCCGCGCCCAGTCGCAGCCGATGCCGCGCCACAGGGCCATGAACGGAAAAAAGCCGGCGGGGATGGCCCCGGCCGGCTTTTGTGCATTATCCGGGTTTCGGGGGGCCAAGGCCACCCCAAAACGGTCCGATTCTGGCGGAATCCTGGGACGGGGCGGCGGCGTTCATCTGCCAGCCCGGCCGGGAGGCCGCGCTACGGGGTTCAAAGCGGCCGTCGTGGCCGCTCTGGGTGCTTGGCGCCGCCCGACTCGACCCGACTCTCGACCCGACCCGACTCGATCCAATCCAGGCCGCTCGCCCCACCCTCCCCGGCCGCGCTCCGCGCCGGGACATCCCACCCATCGATAAAAACGCGGGCCCGGCCTTGCGCCGGGCCCGCAGCGGCGCCGCGGTCCGACGCGCGGCGCGCCCTTGAAGCGATGCGATTCTCACTGCGGCAGCGACACCGCGGCGGCCCCGACGAACGACGCACGGCACGGGGCTCTGCGCCGCGCGACCGCGCAGACGCCGGCGCTTCGAGATTTCTAGACGGTATGCGGCGCGCGGAACAGCGCGAAGGCGGGAACGAATTGGGACGCCGCGGGAAGGATTCGCGGCGCGCGCGGACATATCCGCATTCGGGTGATCGGCATCGCGGCGCGCGCTTGAAGACGGTCAAGCGGCGGGAGATTGGGTGAGCGAGGCGCTGGGCGGTTTGGGCGATGGACGCCACACCGTTTAGCGCTCACTTCACCGTCATTCCAGCGAAAGCCGGAATCCATTTTGCTTTCGCCTGCGTCGAGTGGCTGCGCAAGGTCGGAGCAAGATCAAAATGGATTCCGGCTTTCGCCGGAATGACGGTATCGAGGTATCGAGGTACCGGAGGCGAGCGGGCATCGCGCCCGCCCCTCGCTCACCCGCTGCGCAAACACCACAGCGCGGTCACCGCCATCGCCACCACGATCCCCCCGACCGCGCGCAGATGCGGGTCGGGCAAAGAACGCAGTTGCTCGGCGGCGCGTTTCCAACCGCCGGGGGACACGAACAGCACCAGTCCCTCGAACACCGCCACCAGGCACAAGGCCCGCCACACCTCGCCGGCCATCGGCCGGCCTCAGCGATCGGACTTGAGGTACTGCAGGTACGGATCGTCGCGGTCGAGCACGATCACGCTCTGGCCGTCGGCGAACGCCTTGCGGTAGGAATCCAGGCTGCGCTGGAAGGCGAAGAACGAGGGGTCCTTCGACGCCGCCTCGCCGTACAGACGCGCGGCCTCGGCGTCGCCCTCGCCGCGCAGGCGCTGCGCGTCGCGCTCGGCCTCGGCCAGGATCACGGTCTTGTCGCGGTCGGCCGCGGCGCGGATCGCCTGCGACTGCTCGAAACCTTCCGCGCGCAACTGGCTCGCCACCTGCAGGCGCTGCGAACGCATCTGGTTGTAGACCGACTGCAGCACGTTGCTGTCCTGCGGCAGGTCGATGCGCTTGATCCGGATGTCGAGGATCTTCACGCCCAAGGTCGAGGCGCCGCGGTTGATCGCTTCCAACTGCTTGCCGACCACGGCCTCGCGATCGCCCTTGACCACGTCGAGCAGCTTGAGCGAGTTGATCTCGTTGCGCAGCGAATCGCGGATGATCGGCGCCAGCCGCTCGGCCGCGACGTCTTCGTTGCCGCCGGTGGCCTGGAAGAAGCGGCGCATGTCCTCGATCCGGCCGAGCGCGAAGAAGTCGACGCTGACGTCGAGCTTGTCGGCGGTGAGGTAACGCTCGGGTTCGGCCGGCAGCACCTTGAGGCGGCGGTCGAAGGTGCGCGCGGTTTCGATCAGCGGCCACTTGAAGCGCAGGCCCGGGCCGACGTCCTCGCGCACCACGGTGCCGAGGCGGAACACGATCGCGCTGTGGCCTTCGTTGACCACGAACACCGAACCCAGCAGGGCCAGCAGCAGGGCCACGCCCGCTGCGATCAGGGCAGGAACTCTCATCGCATCACCTCATCGCGGGTCTTCGGGCGCGTGGGGCGGCCGATGTTGGGCACGGTCGAATCGGTCGCGGTCACCGACGGCAGCAGCTCGGGCTGGTTCAGCGGCACGCTGACCGGGCCCGGGGTCACCGGCACGCCGTTGCGGTCGCTCATCGGCACGTACAGGATCTGCTTGGAATCGCCGCCGACGATCTTGCGGTTCTGGCTCAGCACGTCCTGCACGGCGTCCAGCCACAGGCGCTTGCGGGTGACGTCCGGCGCGCCCTTGTACTGCTCGACCAAGAGGCTGAAGCGCGCCGCGTCGCCTTGCGCGCGGGCCACGTTCGAGGTCTTGTAGCCCTCGGCGGTGGTGCGGATGCGCTGCGCGTCGCCGCGCGCTTCCGGCACGATCTTCTTGGCGTAGGCCTGGGCCTCGTTGATCGCGGTGGATTTGTCGGCGTTGGCGCGCTGGGCTTCGTCGAAGGCGTCCTTGACGTCGTCCGGCGGGCGCGCGTTGGGCAGATTGAGCTCGGTGACGGTCAGGCCGGTCTCGTAGTCCTTCAGCGAGGCCTGCAGGCGCTGGCGCACCTGGGTGGTCAGCACGCTGCGCGAGCCGAGCACGGTGTCCAGGTCGGAGCGTCCGATCTGCTCGCGCACCGCGCTCTGCGCGGCCTGCTTGAGCACTTCCTCGGGTTCGCGCGAACCGAACAGGAACTGGCGCGGCGACTCGATCCGGTACTGCACGTTGATCTCGACGTTGACCATGTTGCCGTCGCGGGTCAGGACCGGAACGTTTTCGCTGTAGGCCTTGCTCTGGGTCGCGTTGACCTTCTTCACGCTCTCCACCGGCCACGGCAGCTTGAAGTGCGGGCCGGGCTGGAGCACGCGCGAGAACGTGCCGAAGCGCAGGACCACGCCGCGCTCCTGCTCGGTCACCAGCACGAAGCAGTTGAACACCAGCCACAGGGCCACCAGCAGGCCGACCCAGCGCAGGATCCCGCCGCCGCCGTTGCCGAACAGGCCGCGCGCGGAATCGATCAGGGAGTCCAGGCCGCGGCCTTGGGGTTTGCGTTGCCGCGACGGTCGGTTGTCGCCGGAATTGTCACTGCCGGGGGTGTTCCAGGCCATGCCTGCTCCTAAGAAAGTGGACGCCGGACGAAGCGCGCGCCCAAGGCGGCGGTTCCGTCCGAGCACCGGCCCGCGGCAGGGCCGGCGCCGGTCCGCGGACGCTGGGACGTCCGCGGCGGCTCGCGCGCGCATTCAGGCGCGCGCGAACCTGTCGATTCTAGGTGGGGGTCTCCACCGTCTCAAGCAAGGGCCGCAACGGCTCGCCATGGGCCTGGGCGAACAGGCGCTGGGCGTCGGCCACGGCCATGTCGACTTCGACCAGCCAACCGTGCTCGTCGGCCTGCTCGGAACGCACCGCGCCGAGCTCGTGCAAGCGCGCGCGCAGGCGCGCGTCGCGCGGCGCGATCCGCACGCCGCCCTGAACGCGGCGCAACTGCAGCGCTTGCGCGAGCGACTCGCGCAGCAGGTCCAGGCCCTCGCCGGCGCGCGCCGACAGCCACACCCGGTGGCGCTCCTCGCCCGGCCGGTCCACGCGCGGGGCGACGCCGTCGAGCCGGTCGATCTTGTTGAACACCAGCAGCTGCGGCAGATCGCCGGCGCCGACTTCGGCCAGCACCGCGTCGACCTGGGCGATGCGCTCGTCGCGGTGCGGGTCGGCGGCGTCGATGACGTGCAGCAGCAGGTCGGCTTCGCGCGCTTCCGACAAGGTCGAACGGAACGCGGCGACCAGCTCGTGCGGCAGATCGCGGACGAAGCCGACGGTGTCGGCCAGGACCACGCCGCCGCCCGGCAGCTCGATCCGGCGCACGGTCGGGTCGAGGGTGGCGAACAGTTGGTCGGCGGCGTAGGCGTCGGCGCCGGTCAGCGCGTTGAACAGCGTGGATTTGCCGGCGTTGGTGTAGCCCACCAGCGCCACCCGCGGCAGTTCGCTGCGCAGGCGCGCGCGGCGCATCTGGGTGCGCTGCACTTCGACCTTGTCCAGGCGCTTCTGCAATTGCTCCAGGCGCTTCTGCAACAGGCGGCGGTCGGTTTCCAGCTGGGTTTCGCCGGGGCCGCGCAGGCCGATGGAGCCGCCGCGCTGGCGCTCCAAGTGGGTCCAGCCGCGCACCAGCCGCGTGGCCATGTGCTTGAGCTGGGCCAGTTCGACCTGCAGCTTGCCCTCGGCGCTGCGCGCGCGCTGGGAAAAGATGTCCAGGATCAGGCCGGTGCGGTCGACCACGCGGCGTTCGAGGAAGCGCTCGAGGTTGCGCTCCTGGCCCGGGCTGAGCGGATGGTTGACCAGGATCAGGTCGGCGCCGGTGGCCTCGGCCGCGGCCTTGACCTCGTCGAGCTTGCCGCTGCCGATCAACGTGGCCGCATTGGGACGGTCGATCCGCGCGGTCAGCACCGCGGCCACGGACGCGCCGGCCGAGCGCGCCAGATCGGCGAACTCTTCCAGCAGGTCCTCCTCCGGCGCGCCGCCGGAGTGAGGCTGGATCAGCAGGGCGTGCTCGCCCTTCTTGGAACGTTCGAACATCGATTAGGAAGAAAGCTGGCGGGCCGGACCCGGGGACGAACCCTGGCAGATGGAGGCGCCGCGCCGGTTTCTCAATTCTCCCGACCGAGTCCGGCGCTTATTCGTTCTCGTCGCCGCCGTCGCTGCCGTCCGCGGACTGCACGTAGCCGCCGCCCGGGCCGACGCGGACGTTGCGCGCGGGGACCACGGTGGAAATGGCGTGCTTGTAAACCATCTGGCTGACGGTGTTGCGCAACAGCACCACGAATTGGTCGAAAGATTCGATCGTGCCCTGCAGCTTGATGCCGTTGACCAGGTAGACCGAAACCGGCACACGTTCGCGACGCAGCGCATTCAGGAAAGGATCCTGCAGGGATTGCCCCTTAGACATCTTCTAATTCCCCAGCATGTTCTAGTTATTAGGACGGCGCGCCCCATCGCGGGAGCCCGGGCGGCTTGGCCCGGAGCCCGGGTCACGAGCGCTTCCGTATCGCCGGCTGTTGTCCCCACAGGGGCGACCCGCCCGATGTTAACGCAAGTGCGAGCAAACATTGCGACCCGGGTCCGGGTTTGCGCGCCCCACTCCGGGCGGCGCTAAGCGCTCTGGACCGGCGCGCGCGCGGGGGCATCGGCGAACAGCCTCAAGGCATGCTCGAGTTCGGCCGCGTCGCGCAAAGGATCGAACCAGCGCGCGTCAAGTTCGCCGCGCAGCCAGGTCAACTGGCGCTTGGCCAGTTGCCGGGTGGCGTAGATGCCGCGGTCGCGCAGCTCGGCCGCGTCGAACGCGCCGTCGAGGTGTTCCCAGGCCTGGCGGTAGCCGACCGCGCGGATCGCCGGCAGCTCCAGCGGGCTCGGATGCCCGGCCAGACCCGGCCAGGCGCGCAGCGCGCGGACTTCGTCGAGGAAGCCGGCGGCCAGCATCGCGTCGAAGCGCCGCTCGATCCGCGCGTGCAGCACCGCGCGGTCGGCCGGCGCCAGCACCAGCTTGAGCACCCGGAACGGCAGCCGCGGCCGCCCGGCCGAGGCGCGGCGCCACTCGCTGATGGTGCGTCCCGACAGACGCCAAACTTCGAGCGCGCGCTGGATGCGCTGAGCGTCGGTGGCGTGGATGCGCGCGGCGGCCTCCGGGTCGAGCGCGGCCAGTTCGGCGTGCAGCGCGGCCCAGCCGCGTTCGGCCGCCTCCGCGGTCAGCGCGGCGCGGGTGGCCGGATCGGCCTCGGGCATGTCCGACAGGCCGCGCAGCAAGGCGTGGAAGTACAGCCCGGTGCCGCCAGCGAGGATCGGGACGCGGCCGCGCGCGGCGATCTGCTCCATCGCCCGGCGCGCGTCGGCGGCGAACTCGGCCGCCGAATACGCCTGCCACGGCTCGCGCACGTCGATCAGATGGTGCGGCACCGCCGCCTGCTCGGCCGCGCTGGGCTTGGCCGCGCCGATGTCCAGGCCGCGGTAGACCAGGGCCGAATCGACGCTGACGATCTCCGCGTCCAGGCGCTGGGCCCACTCCAGGGCGAGCGCGGTCTTGCCCGAAGCGGTCGGGCCCATCAGGGCGATGGCGAGCGGGCGCGGGTCGTGGGAAGCGCTCATGCGGATGCGGCGGGGCGAAGCGGACGCGACGCGCAGCCTCGCACAGGCGCGCGGCCCGCGAAAGCCGGCCCGCCGTCGCCGCGGCGCCGCCCCGACCGGTGCGCAAGCGCGCTGCGGCAAGCCTTTGCGCCGGCCGCCCCCGCTCTCATCGGACCCGACTTAAGCAGAATTTGCACATTTCTTGACCAGTCCGTTGCAGTTGTCCACATCCCCTGTGGACAAGCCTGCGGACAGTTTTTCGATTGCACGCGCGAAGCCTTGCGGCATAAGCATTGCAAGAGAGTTGGCGAGAAATTGACCAGTGAATTTCCTTGACATTGCCGCGGGCATCGGCATCCCGGCCCGGCGCACGCGACGCTGTCCGCAGCGCCCGTGGACAAGCGTGCGGACACGCGGGCGCGAATCGGGTTTCACGCCTTATGCGGCGGGGCTTTGGGGAGATTGGCGATTTTTTGTCCGCGCGCCGCGGCGCTTGCCGTGGGCGGTGCGCGATGCGCGCCTTCAGCGCCGCCGGCGTGTTGCGGCGCACCAGGGCACGCTGGAAATTTTCGCCGCCCTGCCCCGTCCGCAGGCACGCGAGGCGCCGCGGGCGCTCGCTTCTGCGGGAACGCCCGCTGTTCGGCGCTGACGCTATCCACACAGCCTGTGGACAAGCATTGGGACACACGCGTTGGAATCGGGTTTCACGCCTTGCGCCGCAAGGCCTCGGCGAGATTGGCTATTTTTTGTCCAGATCGGATTTTCGCCGCGACGACGCTCGGCGACGACGCGCCGCGACGCCGCGGCCTTGCGTTTTCCCATGTTTTTCCCTAGACGCCTCTCCTCGATGCGGCGTCGCTATCCACACAGCCTGTGGACAAGCACTGGGATACACGCAGTGGAATCGGGTTTCACGCCTTACGCCGCAAGGCTTCGGCAAGATTGGCTGTTTTTTGTCCACTGTGGATTTCCGCGCCGTCCATGCTCGACGACGAGGCGTCGCGAGGCCGAAGCCTTGCGTTTTTCGGCATGTCCTCTTAGCCGCCCCGCATCGAAAGCGCGTCGCTATCCACACAGCCTGTGGACAAGCACTGGGATACACGCGTTGGAATCGGGTTTCACGCCTTACGCCGCAAGGGTTCGGCGAGATTGGCTATATTTTGTCCATCGCGGATTTTCGCGTCGGCCATGCTCGGCGACGAAGCGCCGCAACGTCGTGGCCTTGCGTTTTTTGGCATTTCCTCTTAGCCGCCCCGCATCGAAAGCGCGTCGCTATCCACACAGCCTGTGGACAAGCACTGGGATACACGCAGTGGAATCGGGTTTCACGCCTGCAACGCCAAGGCTTTCGGGAAACTGGCGAAAATTTCGCCAGTGCGTGCGTAGCGATGCATGCCGGCGACGAAGCGCCGCGTCGCTTCAATCCTCGTCGGGCCACTTGGGCATCGCCGGCGCCGCCGCGCGGCGCGGCTGGGCCTGCGCGGCCACCGCATCCCACACCTTCAAGGCGTCGACCGTGGCGGCGACGTCGTGCGCGCGCAGCAGGCGCGCGCCGCGCTGGGCCGCGATCAGATGCGCGGCGACCGAGCCGTACACGCGCTCGGCGGGCGCGTCGCGGCCGGTCAGCTCGCCGATGCTGCGCTTGCGCGACAGCCCGGCCAGCACCGGCACGCCGAGTTCGGCGAAGCGCTCCAATTGCGCGAGCAGCGTGAGGTTGTGCGCCAGGGTCTTGCCGAAGCCGAAGCCCGGATCGACCAGGATGCGCTTCTTGGCGATGCCGGCCATCTCGGCGGCGAAGATGCGCTCGGCCAGGAAGCGGTGCACCTCGGCGACGACATCGTCGTAGCGCGGCTCGTGCTGCATCGAGCGCGGCTCGCCCTGCATGTGCATCAGCACGACCGGCACGCCGAGCTCGGCGGCGGCGTCGAGCGCGCCCTCGCGGCGCAGGCCGTAGACGTCGTTGATCAGCCCGGCGCCGGCGGCGACCGCGGCGCGCATGACCTCGGGCTTGGACGTGTCGATACTCAGCGGCAGCGCGGTCTCGCGCGCGAGGCGTTCGATCACCGGAATCGTGCGGCGCAGTTCTTCCTCGACGGACACCTCGGCGGCGCCGGGACGGGTCGATTCGCCGCCGATGTCGAGGATGTCCGCACCCTCCGCCGCGAGCCGCAAGCCGTGCGCGACCGCGGCCTCGAGCGTGTCGTGGGCGCCGCCGTCGGAGAACGAATCGGGGGTGACGTTGACGATGCCCATCACCCGCGGGCGGTCGAGCTTGAGGACGCGGCCGTTGCAGTCCAGGACGGGGCTCAGATCGAACATGGCGGGCCTGCGGCGAAAAGAGACCGGTAGGCTAGCGCACTCTCCGCGCGGGCGCCGCTCAGTCGATCAGGCCGCCCTCGCGCATGGTCCGGCGTTCGTCCTCATGGGAAACGTAGAACGCCACTTTCGGCCCGTCGCCGGGATCGAACAGCACGTAGCTGATGTCGAACTCGAACACGCGCGGCGGCGCATCAGGCGTTGGCCGCGGCGGATCGAACGCCATGCGCCAACGCACCTTCGCCAAGGTGTAGCGCTCGTCCAGCGCGGTCGGCTCGATGCCCAGCACCCGCGCCGAACGGAAACCGATCTCGCCGAAAAAGGCCCGGCGCTCGTCGATCGCCTCGCGGAACGTGGCGTCGTTGCCGATGCAGGCCACGCCGTTGGGATCGGCGCCCATGAACTGCGCGGTGAACTGCGCGGCGACCTGATCCGGGTCGAAGGTGTTGGCCCCTCGTTCGTAGCGGGCGAAGAACTCCTCGATCTTGCGCATGCGCGGCCTCCCGTGCGTTCGCCGTCGTCGCGGCCGCGGCCAAAGAAAAAGGCGGCCGAAGCCGCCTTTTTTATAACCGACGCGAAGTAAGCCTTACGTCTGCGCCGCCGGCCCGCCGATCGCGCCGGGACGGTTGTCGTCCTTCGGCAGCTTGCCGGCCTTGGCCCAGTCCGCCGGCGGGCCCGGGCGGCGCCCGGCCATGATGTCGTCGATCTGGGTGGCGTCGATGGTCTCGTACGTCAGCAGCGCCTCGGCCATCACGTGCAGCTTGTCGAGGTTGTCCTTGAGGATTTGCGAGGTGCGGCCGTAAGCCTTGTCCAGGATGCCGCGCACGACTTCGTCGATCTTGCGCGCGGTCTCGTTGGACACGTTCTTGTGCTGGGTGACCGAACGGCCGAGGAAGACTTCGTCCTCTTCTTCGCCGTAGGCGATCGGGCCCATCTCGTCGCTCAGGCCCCACTTGGTGACCATGTTGCGGGCCATCTTGGTCGCGCGCTCGATGTCGTTGGACGCGCCGGTGGTGACCTTGTCGACGCCGAAGATCAGCTCTTCGGCGACGCGGCCGCCGTACAGCGAGCACAGCTGCGATTCGATCGCCACGCGGTTCATCGAGTACTTGTCGCCCTCCGGCAAGTACATGGTCACGCCCAGGGCGCGGCCGCGCGGAATGATCGTGACCTTGTAGACCGGATCGTGCTCGGGCACGACGCGGCCGACGATGGCGTGGCCGGCTTCGTGGTAAGCGGTGAGCTTCTTCTCGTCCTCGCTCATCGCCATCGAGCGGCGCTCGGCGCCCATCAGGATCTTGTCGCGCGCCTTGTCGAAGTGCTCCATGCGCACGTCCTTGGCGTTCTCGCGCGCGGCGAACAAAGCCGCCTCGTTGCACAAGTTGGCCAAGTCGGCGCCGGAGAAACCCGGGGTGCCGCGGGCGATGGTCATCGGCTCGACGTCTTCGTGCAGCGGCAGCTTGCGCATGTGCACGCGCAGGATCTGCTCGCGGCCCTTCACGTCGGGCAGGCCGACCACGACCTGACGGTCGAAACGGCCCGGACGCAGCAGCGCCGGGTCGAGCACGTCGGGACGGTTGGTCGCCGCGATCACGATCACGCCTTCGCCGCCCTCGAAACCGTCCATCTCGACCAGCAACTGGTTGAGGGTCTGCTCGCGCTCGTCGTGGCCGCCGCCGAGGCCGGCGCCGCGATGGCGACCGACCGCGTCGATTTCGTCGATGAAGATGATGCACGGCGCGTGCTTCTTGGCCTGCTCGAACATGTCGCGCACGCGGCTGGCGCCGACGCCGACGAACATTTCGACGAAGTCCGAGCCGGAGATCGAGAAGAACGGCACCTTGGCCTCGCCGGCGATGGCGCGGGCGAGCAGGGTCTTGCCGGTGCCCGGCGGACCGACCATCAGCACGCCGCGCGGAATCTTGCCGCCGAGCTTCTGGAACTTGGACGGGTCGCGCAGGAACTCGACGAGTTCGCCGACTTCTTCCTTGGCCTCGTCGCAACCGGCGACGTCGGCCAGGGTAACCTTGACCTGATCCTCGCCCTGCAGCTTGGCGCGCGACCGGCCGAAGCTCATCGCGCCCTTGCTGCCGCCCTGCTGCATCTGGCGCATGAAATAGACCCAGATGCCGATGAACAGCAGCCACGGCAGCACGTTGATCAGAATCATGATGAGCGACGGGCCGCTCGACGGCGGGGTCTGCTCGGTAACGACCTTGTGGTTGATCAGGTCGTTGATGAGGTATTGGTCGCTGGTGGCGTAGGTCGTGAACTTGCTGTCGTCCTTGCGCGTGCCGGTGATCGTGGTGCGGTCGTCGGAGAAACGGACCTCCTTGACCCGGTCGTTCTGCACCTGGGCGACGAACTGGTCGTAGGGGATCACGTCGGTGCCGGCGTTGCGCGGACCGAACGCCTGGAACACCACCATCAGCACGACGGCGACGATCACCCAGAGCAGCAGATTCTTGGCCAAATCGTTCATTTGTTTCCTACCCTGCGGCCCCGCGGGGCCCGTGGCCGCGAACGCCTCGTGCGCCCGCGGTAACCGCCAGATTGTCACACCCACCGCCCCGGTACATCTGTCGTACGGGGCGCCGTTCACGAACCGGCTCGTTCAGCAAGCCGGCCGTCGCGGCCTGTCCGGGGCGGCCCCGGTCAGGTCGGCGTCGCCCGTTTGCCCTGGGCCAGCGCATAGACCTCCGGCGACCGCTTGCGCGAGGCCGCCGGCTTGCGGATCGAGACCTTGGCGTAGCGACGGCGCAGTTCGCGCACGTAATCGTCGAAGCCCACGCCCTGGAACAGCTTGATCAGGAAGGTGCCCTCGACCCTCAGGTGCCGGTCGGCGAAGTCCATCGCCAGCTCCGAGAGGTGCATCGCCCGCGGCAGGTCCACCGCGTCCACCCCGCTCATATTGGGGGCCATATCGGACAGGACAAGGTCCACGGCCTGACCGCCCAGGGTGCCTTCCAGCTGGGCCAGGACGGCATCTTCGCGGAAGTCGCCGTGAATGAACTCGACCCCGGCCAGGCCGGGCATGTCCAGGATGTCCAGGGCCACGATCCGGCCCGGCTGCTTGGGCCACAGCCGTTCCATTTCCTGGCGGACCCACTGCGACCAGCCGCCGGGGGCGGCGCCGAGGTCGACCACGACCATGCCGGGCTTGAGCAGGCGGTCGCGTTCGACCAGTTCCTCGAGCTTGTAGGCCGCGCGCGAGCGCAGCCCCTCGGACTTGGCCTTCTTCACGAAGGGGTCGGAGAAGTGTTCTTTGAGCCAGCGTTGGCTGGACTTGCTGCGGGTCGCCATGGGCGCGGGCGGCCGTTCCGGGTGGGGGTTAGGGAGGCCATGATACCCTGAGCGCCCTTTCCGCTTAGTTCGTGTGTCCCGATGCCGACCCTGCTGACCTCCGCCCAGACCCGTTTCCTGCGCGGACAGGCCCATGATCTCAAGGCCATGCTGCAGGTGGGCGGTAAAGGGGTGACCGACGCCCTGATCGCCGAAATCGACCTCGCCCTGGAGCACCACGAGCTGATCAAGGTCAAGGTCGGCGCCGAGGACCGCGACGCCCGCGACGCCCTGATCGACTCCATCGCCGAGCGCACCGGCGCCGCCCTGGTCCAGCGCATCGGCCACACCGCGGTGCTGTACCGGGCGAGCAAGGACAAGCGCCAGATCGTGCTGCCGCGGGCCTAAGGGCCGGGAGTGGGGAATCGGGAATAGAGAATCGGCCAACGCCGCCCCTCCCCGCTCCCGCCATTCCCGATTCCCCATTCCCGATTCCCGCCCTATGCAACTGACTCTCGAACGCCCCGACCACGAGTTCTTCCTGCGCGGCGCCGACGGCCGCGCGGCCCTGGTCAACGACCGCCGGATCGAGCGCAGCTTCATCCTGGCGCCGAACGCGCTGATCGAAGACTGGGCGGTGACCGACGTGCGCAGCCTGCGCATCGAGGACCTGGAACCGCTGTTCGCGCTGCAGCCGGAGCTGATCGTGCTCGGCTGCGGCGCCGTCCAGGCGTTCCCGCCGACGGCGACCCTGGCCGCCAGCCTGCAGCGCAAGGTCGGCCTGGAATCGATGACCAACGCCGCCGCCGCGCGCACCTTCAACGTGCTCGCCGGCGAAGGCCGGCGCGTGGTCGCCGGGTTCGTGCTGGGCGGTTGATCCGCGCGGCGACGGCTCGCCCGTCGATCGACCTCGGCTCGGCGGCGCTTCGCACGCGCATCGCGCCCGCGCACGGCCGCGGCGACGAACACAGCCGCGAAATCCCGCCTGGGACGAACCCGGGTTGGCGCCGGCGCCGCACGGCGTTATAACGGCGCCGACGCATCGGACCGCCGCGATCCCCCGCGCAAGGTGGCGCATGACCCAAGACAGCCCGGCCGCCGTTCCCGCGGCGCCGCCCGCCCCCGCGGACAGCGCGCCGCTGGATCAGCGCGAGCGCGACTTTCTGCGCGCCAAACAATCGCGCGGCGCGCCGTGGCTGCTGTGGACGACCACCGCGATCGCGGTGGCGTGCTTCGTGCCGGCGATTTACTTCGAGCCCGAGATGCGCGGCTTCTGGCCGATCGCCGGGATCGCGCTGGCGATCGGGTTCCTGGCCTTGCTCGCGCTCAGCGAATCCTTCGACCACTCCAACCTGCGCGACGATCTCGCCGCCGGCGTCAAACTGTGGCGCGAAGGCACGCTCACCGGCGTGATGAAGCGCGACGACGGCGAAAGCTGGCCGCCGATCTACTGCATCTACGTCGCCCTCGACGGCGACGACCCCACGCTGCCGACGCGCTTCTCGGTGCCGTGGAGCTGCTATGAAGCCGTTTCGACCGACCGGCGCGTGCGCATCGCCTATGCGCCCCAGTCGCTGCGGCTGCTGTACCTGAGCGAGGGCGATTACGAATACGTCGCCGTGGATCGCCAGTTCGATCCGCATCCGCCGCCGCCATGAACGCGCACGAATCGCCGCGCGCGGATGCGCCGCTGGACGCGCGCGAACGCGAGTATCTGCGTTCGAAACAAATCGAGGTCTGGCCGCAGGCGAGCTTCGCGATCAACGCGGCGCTGTTCGTCTCGATGCTGGTGGTGCTGATCCGCTCCGACGAAGCGTTCTCGCCGTGGGCCTGGTTCGGCTTCGGCGCGCTGATGCTGATCGCGCTGGGCTTGTCGTACACGATCTGCCGCGACCAACTGGACCTGCGCGCCGACCTCGCCGCTGGCGTCAAGCGCTGGCG